>JAPPFK010000153.1 GCA_028823885.1 Rhodospirillales bacterium
TCGACGCCCGGCCGGTTGCCGGCCGTCTCGACCTCCCCCTCCAGGGGGGAGGTGAATCAACCCAACCGTTCCCTCCCCCCTCCGAGGGGGAGGGTCAGGGAGGGGGGGACACAACAGGTGAGACTCGGCCTACCCGCCCGCCAGCTTCTCGATGGTTTCCAGGTACACCGGCACGGCGGCCGCGCCGTTGCGGGCGAGGGACTCGGCGAGGTCCTCGGGCACCTGATCGATCACCGCTGAATTGAAGCTGGGCCTTGCCCGGATACGGTCGAACCACTCGGCAACGCGGGGCCGCCGGCCGGTCCACAGATGCTCCTGGCGCAGCATGTTCAGCCGGTTGACATAGGGCGTCATGGCGAGATCGGCGAGGCTGTAGGCATCCCCCACCAGCCACTCGCCGTCGGCCAGCGCCGCCTCCATCTTGTCGAGATACTGGAGATGAACCAGGACCGCGTTCTCGAAGTGGGACGAGTCGAACCCGGACAGCACGTCCTCCTTCTTCCGCGCCCGGCGCACCGGGTCGGGGACCGCGTCCAGGAACGCCTCCAGCGCCTCGCCCTCCATGTGCTCGGCCATGGAATGGCGGTGGTTGGTGGCCATGGTGATCACCCCGCAGGCCGGATGCAGATGCTCGTCCACCGACTTGGTCCAGACGCGGAGATCGGCGCGCGCACCCGGATCGTCGGGCATCAGGCGGGGGTCGGGAAACCGCTCCTCCAGGTATTCGCAGATCACCGTCGATTCGACGATCACCCGTCCGCCGTCCACCAGCACCGGCACCACGGCGCGGGGATTGACGGCCAGGAATTCCGGTTCGAACTGCTCCCCCTTGAGGATGTCGACGTAACGGCCTTTCCACTTGAGGCCCTTCTCGGCCAGCGCCAGGCGGGCCTTGGCCGCGCACACCGAACTGCCGTGATGATATAGATCCAGCATGGTCCCCTCCTATCCGTGTCCCGTGACGATCGCCGCGATGCGCTCCGGGTCCGCCGGCGCGGCGTCCCCCCGCCACGCCACATGGAGATCGGGCCTGAGCACCAGCAGGCCCGCCCCGTACACCTCCGCCGCCTGGCCGTCCGGCTGATCCAATATGGCGGCCGGCGCGCCCCGCCGTTCGAGCGCGCGGGCCAGCGGCCCCCCGTCCGGCGGATCGCCGCCCACCCGAAGAACCGTGAACCACGGCCCGCAGCAATCCTGCACCGCGATGTCATCGCTCAGCCAGGTGTTGGGCAGCCGCGCGCCCGGAAAGGCGCTCGGCACATACTTGTCGATGGGCGAGGCCGGCGCGGGCCCGCCCGGGTCCGGGATGATGCCGGAGCCCGAATAGATGTAGCCGAGTTCGGCGCCGAGGATTTCGTTGGTCTTGCGCTGCTCCTCGTCGGCCACCCGGGCGATGCGTTCGCGGGCCGCGGCGCCTTCGGGGGTATCGGTGAACGCCGCCGGGTCATGGAAACTCCGCCAGCGCTGGCGGCCCTCGGAGGCCCGCCTGGAAACGCCGACGTTCTTCTCGCCGACGGGGCGGCGCTCCTCGTCGTAGCTCCCGAGCAGCCCCGGCCCGCCCCAGCCGTGGACGGAAGCCGCCAGCTTCCAGCCGAGATCGACGGCGTCTCCGACGCCCGTGTTCATGCCGAGACCGCCCGTCGGGATCATCAGGTGGCAGGCGTCGCCGGCGAGGAACACCCGCCCGGTGCCGTAGCTCTCGGCGACCAGCAGCCGCTGGGTCCATTGGTTCACGTGCACCATCTCGTAGTCGACGGGCGTGCCGACGATTTCCTCGAAGGCGGCGGCCATGTCCTCGTCCCGTTCGGCCTGGGCGTGAAGGGTGAAGTGCCTCAAGTCCCCCTGGACGATGACGAACCCCTGGCGGCCGTCGATGACGTGGTAGTGCCGGCCCTTGCCGGTCCTGATCCGGCCGTAGAGGTCGTCGCAGCGGAACATGGCCTGGCGCAGGGTGAGCCCGCCCTCGCCTATGAGCCCGATTTCCAGCTGCCTGCGGACCGTGCTGCCGCCGCCGTCGCAGCCCGCCAGGTACTTGCACTCGATGGTCAATTCCTTGTCGCCGGCGCGGCACGTCGCGGTCACGCCGTCCGCCGCCTCGGTGAAGTCGATCAACTCGGTGCCGAACCGGATGTGGGCGTTGCCGAGCCCCTCGGCGATGTCCCTGAGCAGCGGCTCCAGCGCGTATTGGGAGGTGACCTGATAGGGCTCGAGGGGCATGGAGCCGTCCCGGCACCGGGCGATGCGGGCCCGGCTCTCGGCGACGGTGGGGTACGGGAGATGCAGCACCGGCGGCTCGGTCAGCCGGGTCACCAGGAACACGTCCATGGAGGCATCCGCCGGATAGCCCGCCGCGCGCACCTCCTCGGCGATGCCCAGCCGGCGGAAGATCTCCATGGTCCGGGCGTTGCAGCGCTCCATCTTAGGATGGCCGGTGGGGGCGGGATTCCTTTCCACCAGGGTCACGTCCACGCCCCGCCGGGCGAGGTCGATGGCCAGCACCAGACCGACCGGCCCGCCGCCGGCCACCAGAACGTCCGTCTCGATCGCCGCCATATTGCCCTCGTACCCTGGCCTCGCACCCCCGGGAGACGGGCTCATGCTGTCAACGATGACGCCCGCGGTCGACAAGAATTGCCCGATCTGTCCATGAGATGGACCCGCCCCTACCCCCTTAAACCAACTCCCCTCCCCCTTGAAGGGGGAGGGTTAGGGAGTAGTCCCCTCTCCCCCGTCTTCAGGGGGAGAGGGTCAGGGTGAGGGGGGCACAAAGAAATGTCTGTGAGGGATGAGGGGAAGGTTTGGAGTGACGGCGCACGT
>JAPPFK010000208.1 GCA_028823885.1 Rhodospirillales bacterium
CCCATATCCCGCACCATGATCTGGCGATCCAATGGGATTGCGCCATCGAGGACACGATCATCGAACAGGCGCTGGAAAAGGCGGGCGGCCTGACCGATGAGGTCAAGGCGGTGGCGGCGGACATATTCGGACCGGCGAACGACTTGTGCGCCCACATCCCCGAAGACGTCACGCTCGGATACCATGCCTGCTATGGAACGTCCGGCGGCTGGCCGCGGCGGGAGCCGGATGACCTGACCGGCGCGGTCCTGTTGTGCAACGCGGCGGTCGCGGCGTCGGGCCGGCGGGTGGATTTCCTTCATCTTCCCACCGTCGCGTCCAAGGGCGACGACTATCTCAAACCCCTGGGCGATCTCGATCATCGCGGCGCCCGGATCTATATGGGCTTGATTCACGCGCTGCATGGCGAAGGCGGCATGCGGGCGCAGATGGAGGCGGTGAAGGCCGAAATTCCCGATTTCGGCATCGCCGCGCCCTGCGGCTTCGGGCGCGGTCCGGGCAAGATGTCGGACCAGAAAGGGCTGGATACGGCGAACGCCTACATGGACGGCCTGATCGCCGACCACATCCAGGCGGTCCAGTTGCTTCGCGAGGTGCGGGACGGCTGAGGGGGCTACCCCTCCATATCGACGATGGCGATGACCGGGCCGCCGCCGCGCGGGCCTTGATGCATGGCGTCCACCGAAACGAACACGGCGGGATCGCCGATGGCCGTTGCCGCCACGCCGCCTACCGCCGCTTTGGAATGGCGGTGGTGATGGACGTCGGAATCGTCGAGCATAATCTGGCGCCGGCCGCGCAGCCGCGCGGTCGGGTCCGCCTCGCACTTCATGAAGCAGTTGACCACACGGCCGCCGAGGTCTTCGGCGCGCGGCCGCTCCGGCAGCTCCAGGCCGGCATTCCGGATGGCGTCGTAGATGCCGTCCATGTCGAGGGCGTCCTTCATCACCGAATGACCGATCCGGTAGCGCCCGCCGGCTCCGGGCCGGTTGCCGAACAGGACGATCTGCGCCTTGTCCAGCTCGACCCCGGATGAACACGAGGCCACCGCCGAGTAGAGATCGAGATTTCGGCAGATGTCCTCGGCCTTGGGCATATCGATTTCGTTCAGCGCCACGGCGATG
Organism: Rhodospirillales bacterium; assembly: GCA_028823885.1. Taxonomy (GTDB): domain Bacteria; phylum Pseudomonadota; class Alphaproteobacteria; order Rhodospirillales; family UBA2165; genus JAJDXO01. The sequence continues at coordinate 1,125 of JAPPFK010000208.1, forward strand.
CCGAGGCCGGTGGTGCCGTTGGAGACCCCCATGGAGTCGTGCACTTCGCAGGCGACCGTCCGGCCCCGTCCGTGGGCCTGCTGAACCGTCTCGACGGTGAGGAGGGGGGTCTTGGTTTGGACGTAGTGGACGTCCTTCGGATCGTCGATGCCCGCATCCTTCATGGCCGCGCGGACGCCGTCGGCAACCTTCTCGACCATGGCCGGGCGTCCGATGTCCTCGGGCAGGAGGTTTTCGCTCATGGCGGTGCCCATGGCCAGGCGGTCTTCGCTCTCGGGGCCCGTCTCGCCGTTGCGGGCGAAGGCCACCGCGTGGGGCGTGATCACGCCGTCGCAGCCGCCGGACCAGACCATGGGGATCCGCTTGATCGCGGCCTCATCCCGCGTGCCCCGGTCGGTCAGCACCCGCCGGAACGCCTCGTCGGAGAGGATGCGGGTGAAGTCGTTGACGCCCCCGTTGCCCTCGGTCTTGCCGATGACGGCGACGATCTCGTCCGCCGACACGTCGCCGGACGCGATCCATTCGTCCAGCCCGGACGCGTCGCTGACGCTCTTGATTTCGATCTTCTTGACGTTGATGGCCATGTCCTGGTTTCCCGATGCGGATATTATCGGTGTGATACTACGTCGGCCCAAGGTAGGCCAGCGGGGGGAGAAGACACTGTTTCCGCCGGCGGTCCATGGACGTGGCGATCATCGATGCCGTGCGGAACGGCGTCCGGCAATCGTCCGCGTAAACCCCGGCCCGTTCGCGGTTTCGTTGACGCTTGTTTTTGACCGTATTTTCGGCTCAATTGCGCGCTCCGACCAAGGGAGGTTTAGATCGTGTCCAGTGATCCAAAAGTCGCCGTCATTACCGGTGCGGGTTCGGGCGTTGGCCGGGCCGCCGCCATTTCGCTGAACCGGGAGGGGTATGGCCTTGCCCTGGCGGGGCGGCGTGCCGATGCGCTGGACGAGACGGTCGGGATGCTGGATGGCGCCACGCCGTCGATCGCCGTTCCAACGGATATCGCCGATGCGGATCAGGTCGCCAACCTGTTCGCCGAAACCCAAAAGGCGTTCGGCCGGCTCGATCTGCTGTTCAACAACGCCGGCGGCGGCGCGCCCAGAATTGCCATGGAGGATCTCGATCTTGCCGACTGGCGGCAGGTGGTCGACGTCAACCTGACCGGAAGCTTCATGTGCGCCCAACAGGCGATCCGGATGATGAAGGCGCAGGACCCGCAGGGGGGGCGCATCGTCAACAACGGTTCGGTTTCCGCCCTGGTGCCGCGCCCGGATACGGTGGCCTACACGGCCACCAAGCACGCGATGACCGGCCTGACCAAGTGTATCGCCCTGGATTGCCGCAAATACGGCATTGCGTGCACCCAGATCGATATAGGAAATGCCGACACGCCGCTCGCGGCCCGCTTCAAGGAAGGCGTGCCTCAGGCCAACGGCGAGATCAAGGTCGAGCCCGTCTTCGACGTGGCCCACGTCGGCGACACCATTGCCGCCATCGCCGCCCTGCCGCTCGACACCAATGTCCTGTTCATGACCATCATGGCGACCAACATGCCGTTGGTCGGCCGCGGCTGACACCCTAACAATCCATCCGGAGTCATTCATGTCCACCGAGATCCGGGATTGCATCCCGCCCGACCGCAATCCGCGCAAGCCGAGTTTCTCCCCGCCGTCCGGCGCCGTCGACACCCATGTCCACGTCTTCGAGGACAAGTACGCGCTGTCGCCGGCACGGGGCTACAATCCACCGGAATCCACCCTCGATGACCTCAAACACCTCCACGCCACCCTGGGGGTCGACCGGGTCGTGTTTACCCAGCCCTCGCCCTATGGCGTCGACAATTCGGCGATCATGGACGGCGCCGCCGCGCTCAATGCCGAGACCCCGGACCGGGCGCGGATGGTTGTCGCGGTCACCATGGATGTGACCCAGGATGAACTGGCGGCGATGGACGCGGCCGGCGCACGGGGAGTCCGGCTGAACACGGACAACAAGGGCGGCATGCCCATGGAATTCAGCGAGATACCGGAACTGGCCGCCCGGATCGGCGAATTCGGCTGGCATATCGAGTTCCTTTTTCCGGGGAAGGACATCATCGAACTGATGCCCGTTTTCCGGAGCATCCCAATTCCGATTTCCATCGGGCATTTCGCCTATCAGCCGGCGGCCGCGGGTATCAAGGCGCCGGGCTTTCTCGCCCTGCTGGAGCTGATGAGGGAGGGCAATACCTGGATCAAGATTTCCGGCGCCAACCGCGTCAGCGAGACCGATCTCCCGCCCTATGACGACGTCGAACCCATGGCCCGGGCGCTGATCGACGCCGCGCCCGATCGGGTGATGTGGGGGACCGACTGGCCGCATCCCAACAAGTACGAGGTCAATCCCAACGACGGCGACCTGGCCGATGCATTCGCCGACTGGGTCGGCGACGACGCCATGCGCAAGAAAATAATGGTCGATACCCCGGCGGCGTTTTATCGCTTCTAGGGCATACTGCCTCAAGAAACCGCCGGGACGAGCCTTCCGATCACAAGCGGGGTTACATTTTCGCGATAACGCCGCAGCCGATGCGGCCTCCGGCGCCCCCGATGGGCTGGGTCATGTGGTCGTCGGGGTTCGCGTGGATGATGACCGCGGAGCCGTCACCGTCGAGAAGCGCTGGCCTGGCGCCGCCCGCCACCGAGACGAGGGTGGTGAAGAACTCGGCCCGGGCGGTACCGTCGGCCGAGACGTACAGATTGGGAAGATCGCCATTGTCCGGTCCGTCCGGATGACGCAGGCCGTGCTTGGCGCCGCCCGGATTGATATGGCCCTTGGCCGCCTTGAAATCGGGCCTGCAGGAGCCCACGGCGTGCAGGTGTATGCCGTGGCCGCCGGGCGGCAATCCGCTCACCTCCACCGACATGAGCACGCCGGTGGGCGTTTGCTCGAAGCTGGCCTTTCCGATGACCGCGCCCTTGGCGTTGACGATTTCGGCCGTCGCCATATCGGCCGCGGACGCGAGAGGCGCTGCGGCGAGGGCCGAGACGGCTATGAGAGCAATAGCAGCGACTTTCATTCGGGTCTCCTATGATCCAGCGCCGTAAAGACTGGGGATTGTATGCGATCCAGCGCCGCTCGCCACTATTTTGGGCGGGCGATCGGATTTTTCCGGTCAACCGCCCGGAGCGGCGCCCGCCTTGTAAACGATGATGGTATCCAGCATGGACAAGACCGGTTCGCCATCCTGGTTTTGCAGCGTCATTTCGATCGTCACGACGCCGCGGTCGGGCTTGCTTCGAGACACCCGTTTTTCCTTGCATTCACCGAACAGCGTAAGGGTATCGCCCGCCCGGGCGGGCCGCAGGAAACGCACCTGATCGTAGCCGCCGGACGCGACCACGTTGGGATTTGTTCCGTTTCGCTGAATGAGATGGATACGGAGGGCCAAAAGATGAGTCCCGCTGGCGATGATGCCGCCGTGCTGGGACGCGGCGGCGGCCTGTTCATCGATATGATACGGCATGGGATCCCAACGGCGGGCGAATTCCATGATCTCGTCCTTGGTGAGATGGTAGGAGCCGATCTCATACCGGTCTCCGACGGCGAACTCATCGTACGTTTCAGTGTTTTTAAACCGGTTAGTCATTGCTTAGCCTATGGTCAAACAAGTGTGGTCGGAAACTGCCCGTTTCCAAACCGGGCGTCCATGATCATTTTGGGGCGGCCCGCCCCGGTCAAGAGGAGGCATCGGCGATGGCCGAATTCGATGAATTGGTGAAGGCGCGGTTCGGCACGGACGGCGATACTCCGTCCCCGCCGGCGGGAGAAGAGGTGCTCAAAACCATCCTCGCGCACCGGACATACCGCAGATATTCCGATGAACCCGTGGACGGGGCGTTACTGGAGCTGTTGCTGGCGTGCGCCCTGTCGGCCCCGGCGAAGTCGGATCTCATGCAGTTCTCCGTCATTCATGTGACGGATGCCGGCAAAAAGAGCCGTCTGGCCGAGTTGTCCAATACCTCCTGGATCGCGACGGCGCCGGTGGTGCTTCTGTTTTGCGGCGATACGGGCCGCAACAGGTCGATCACCCGCGCCCGCGGCTACGAATATGCACAGAACACATTGGACAGCTTTTTCAACGCCGCGGTCGATACGGCCCTGGTGATGCAGAATTTCACCATCGCCGCCGAGGCTGCGGGGCTGGGCTGCTGCTACGTCTCCCAGGTGCGGCTGCATCTTGACGAGGTGGGAGAACTGTTTTCCTTGCCCGAGGGCGTGTTTCCGGTTTGCGGCCTGACGGCGGGCTGGCCGGGGGAGGAGAGGGATACGACCTACCGCATTCCCCCCGAAGTTTCCGTTCATCACGATGTCTATTCCAGCGAGGGTCTGGCGGATTCCATGGACGGGTACGATGCCAGGCGCAATCGCCAGCGCCCGACGCCGCCGGAAAAACAAATGTACCGGGAACATTATGGCGAGGCCGGGAACTATGGCTGGTCGGAGAATACGGCGCGGCGTTTGTCGCGCCCGGACGGCCTGTCGCCGATGCGGGCCTTTCTGGCAAGGCAGGGTTTCGATCTCGCCTAACGCATTGATGCAATTGCAATGACCGCGGCGCTGATTTAGCGTCTAGGCATGCTGACCGCCGAACAAAACCAGCTTGTCACCAGCACCGGTCCGGCAACGCCGGCCGGCGACGTTCTGCGCCACTATTGGCAGCCGGCGGTGCTGGTCGAGGAACTGACCGGGCCCAGGCCGACCAAGGCGATTGAACTGTTGGGTGAGCAGCTGGTCGTCTTCCGCGACGAGGAGGGCCGATATGGCCTGGTCGCCCGGCATTGCCCCCATCGCGGCGCCGATCTCAAATACGGACGGCTGGAGGATGGCGGCCTCAGGTGTCCGTTCCACGGCTGGCTGTTCGACGTGAACGGGTCGTGTCTGGAACAGCCCGCCGAACCGCCCGGCAGTACCTTCCACACCAAAATCAGGCACACGGCCTATCCCTGCCGCGAGGCCAACGGCATCGTGTTCGCCTATATGGGGCCGGGAGACCCGCCGCCGTTGCCGGACTTCGACTGCTTTCTGGCGCCCGATGAATTCACCTTCGCCTTCAAGGGATTCGTCGACTGCAACTGGCTGCAATTGCTGGAGGTGGGGATCGATCCGTCCCACGCGTCGTTCCTCCATCGGTTCCTGGAAGACGAGAGTTCCGACGACAATTACGGCCGGCAGTTCCGATTCGAGACGGAGGAGGGCGGTATCCCGATCACCAAGGTGCTCAGGGAATATGACTGTCCCGATATCGACTTCGAGGAGACCGAATACGGACTCCGCATTTTCGCGTTGCGGGACATTGATGAAGAACGTCTCCATGTGCGGGTGACCAACATGATTTTTCCCAATGCCGTGGTCATCCCGATGAGCAACGACATGATGCTGACCCAATGGCATGTGCCGCTGGATGACCGCCGCAGTTGGTGGTACGCCATCTTTTCGAGCTTTTCCGAAAAGGTGGATAAGGAAACCATGCGCCGGGACCGCCTGGAGCTCTATTCGGTGCCGGACTACATGCCGCGCCAGAACAAATCCAACGACTACGGCTATGACCCGGAGGAACAACGGACCGAGACCTATACCGGCATGGGGATGGATATCAACGTCCACGATCAATGGGCGGTCGAATCCCTCGGCACCATTCAGGACCGGACTCAAGAGCATCTCGGTTCGGCGGACAAGGCGATCATCGCCAACCGCCGGCTGCTGATGAAGATGATCGAAACGATCCAAAATGGCGGCGTTCCGGAGGTGGCGCGGCAGAACGGGGGACCGCCGCTCAAGGGGCCGGTGGCCATCGACACCGTCGCTTCGAAGAAAGACTGGCAGGCCGACTGGCGCGAGCATGCCCGGGACCGCCGCGCCCAATCCGGCTGGGCGCCCGACCCGTGGGCTTGAAATAGGGCCGGCGGCAGCTCGGAGGGAGGCAGCATGAGCGGGGACTTCAGCGGCATCGGCCGCTCGGATTTCGTCAGCCGTCATGGAATAGCCCATGACCCGTCCGCCTGTGACTCCGTCATCCAGGACATTGAATCCCGGGGTCTGGAAACCGTTCGGCTGAGCTTTGCCGATCAGCACGGCGTGCTGCGGGGCAAGACATTGGTCGCCGAAGCCGTGCCGGCCGCCATGGCCAACGGCTGCACCATGACGACGACGCTGCTGGCCAAGGATACGTCCCACAAGACCCAGTATCCGGTGTTTAGCGCGGACGGCGGTTTCGGGATGCGCGAGATGTCCGGGGCGGGGGACATCGTGATGGTGCCTGATCCGGCGACCTTCCGCGTCCTGCCGTGGCTCGAGAAGACGGGCTGGATGCTGTGCGATATCTACTTCGCCAACGGCAAGCCGGTTCCGTTCTCCACCCGGCGAGTTTTGCAGGCCGCCCTCTCCGATCTCGGCGACGCCGGGTTCGACTTTGTCGCCGGGCTCGAAGTGGAGTTCCATGTCTTCAAGATCGAAGACCCGAATCTGACGCCGGCGGATTCCGGCCAGCCCTCGACGCCGCCCGACGTGAGCGTGGTCTCCCATGGATTTCAATATCTGACCGAATTGCGGGCCGACGAACATGAGCCCATTTGGGCGTTCCTGCGCAAGGACATTCAGGGCCTCGATTTGCCGCTGCGAACCATGGAGGTGGAATTCGGCCCGAGCCAGTTCGAGGCGTCGTTCGATATCGCGGCCGGAATTGCGGCGGCCGACAACATGATGCTGTTCAGGAGCGCGGTGAAGCAGATTTGCCGGCGGCACGGCTACCACGCCACGTTCATGTGCCGGCCCGGACTGCCCAACATATTCTCCAGCGGCTGGCACCTGCATCAGTCGTTGCGAACACGGGATACCGGAGAGAACGCCTTCGTCTCCGGTTCGGAGAGCGAGATCCTGCCCGAGCTTGCGATGCAATATGCGGCGGGCATCCTGGAGCACGCCCGCGCGGCATCCGTCTTTACCACGCCGACCATCAACGGCTACAAGCGCTATCAGCCCATGAGCCTGGCCCCCGACCGCATCGCCTGGGGTGATGACAACAAGGGCGCCATGCTCCGGGTGGTCGGCGGGTACGGCGATCCGCTCACCCATCTCGAGAACCGTGTCGGCGAACCGGCGGCCAATCCGTACCTTTATCTGGCATCGCAAATTCTGTCCGGAATGGAGGGGGTCGGCACATCGCGCGTCCCGCCGCCCATGACCGAAGCGGCCTACGAGGGCGAGGCGCCGAAGCTGCCGGCCAGTCTGATGGAGGCGGTGGAATCACTGGACGAAAGCGATTTCTTCCGCGATAGACTGGGTGACCAGTTCGTCGACTACATCGTTCATCTGAAACGGGCCGAGATCGGCCGTTTCTTGAGCGAGGTCACCAACTGGGAACACCGCGAGTATTTCGAGATCTTCTAACCCCCCATCAACGAGAACCAAAAAAATGCACGAAATTTTCATTCAGAACGAGGACCAGCGCGCGATCCTGGAATCCGTCCGGCGATTTGCCGAGGAAGAGGTGGCGCCGAGGGTTGCCGAGTTGGATGCGCAACCGAATCCGGAGGACGGGTTTTCCTGGGATATCGTCGAGGCTGCGGACGCGATGGGGCTGAGGACGCTGACTCTTTCGGAGGAATACGGGGGGCTCGGTGTGGATTCCCTGACCACGGCCATGGTGGTCGAGGAACTGGGGCGGTTCGATCTGGGTATTTCCGTGGTGTTCGCCCAAACCCTGAAATTGGCGCAGATTTTTGAAAAGGCAACCAACCCCGAGCAGCGGGAGCGGCACCTCACCAAGTATCGGGACGATCCCCGTCACCTGTTTGCGATCGGCATTACGGAACCGGAGACCGCATCCAACTATTTCGTGCCCCAGCGCGCGAAGGCGCCCTATCGGACCTTCGCGGAGAAGGTGGACGGCGGCTGGGTCGTCAACGGCATGAAGCACTTCATTTCCAACGGCAATGTCGCCAAGACCTATCTGCTGTTTGTCCAGACCGAGAAAGGTGTGCCGCTGCATGAGGGCAGTACCTGCTTCATCATCGAACAGGGAATGGAAGGTTTCACCATCGGCCGGGTCCACGACAAGATGGGCGAGCGGCTGGCCAACAATGCCGAATTGATTTTCCAGGACTTCTTCATCCCCGAAGAAAACCTGGTGGGCGAGGCCGGGAAGGGACACAGCGTGCTCGCCGAGTTCTTCCCCCAGTCGAATGCCTATGCGGCCGCCAGTATCATCGGCGTCGCGGTCAACGCCTACGAACGGGCCGTGGAGTGGGCGCAAACCCGTGTCCAGGGCGGCAAGCATCTGATCGAGCATGACGGCATCGCCGCCGATCTCGCGGAGATGCGTATGCTGATCGACGGGTCCCGGTCCTATATTCATCGCGCGGCGTGGCTCGCCGACAACCAGGAACACGGTTGGGACAGCTCTCTCGGCGCGTTGCCCAAGGTCATGGCCTCCCAGGCGGCCTGGAAGATCGTCACCCGCACGCTCGAAATTCATGGCGGCCATGGCTACATGAAGGAAGCGGGTATCGAGAAACTGATGCGTGACGCGGCGGCGTTCCTTCACTCGGACGGTGTCAACCGCACCCTCCTGCTGAAGGCCGCCGGGTTCCTGTACGACTGATATGCCCGCCGACCGTAGATCCGTCGCCATCATCGGCGGCGGCTACTCCGGGGTTGCGTGTGCCGTCCATCTCTCCCGCGCGGCGCGGGAACCCATCGAGATCACGATCGCCGAGCCCCGGCCCGAGTTGGGCCGCGGCATCGCCCATTCGGCCAAAGACCCGGATCATCGGCTGAATGCGCCGACCCACATCCACTGCCTCTATCCCGACGATATGGACCATTTTACGGCGTGGTGCGCGGCGAACGATATCGGCAAAAAGGACCCGGATGCGCTTGACGGCGAGCGGCTTTATGCCCGCCGATGGGATTACGGAACCTATATGGGAGAGCAACTGGCCGCGCATCAGGAGGGCAACCCGTCGAATTCCACGATCATGCATCGGCAAGCCGCCGCTGTTGATATCGCAAAGCAGGGTAAGGGTTGGCGGGTGTCGCTTGACGATGGCGGTCGGTTGGCCGCCGATGCCGTCATCCTGACGACGAGCAATGCACCCCCGTCCGTCCCGCCGCCCTTCCGGGGAGAGGTGGAGGGTCACACGGCCTTCTTTCGCGACCCCTGGGATGTCGATGCTCTGGGGCGCATTGCGGCCGAAGCAAGAATTTTGATTGTCGGCACCGGACTGACCATGGCCGATGTGGTGACCACCCTGATGCGCGACGGGCCGGCCCGCCGGATCACCGCGGTTTCCCGGCGGGGATTGCTCCCGGCCAGGCAGCGGCAGGAGCCGCCGGACGAGACGCTCTATGAGGCGTTGACCCGCAAACCGCCCAAGTTCGTCACCCGGCACGGAAAGCCGGACCGGTTGCTCGACCTATTCCGTGCGCTTCGCGGCGATATTGCGGCATTGGCCGAACAGGGCCGGGAATGGCATATCGCCTTTGACGACCTTCGCGATGCCGCCTCCGAGGTCTGGCCGGCGTTGCCCCGGCCCGAGCAGGCCCGGTTCATGCGTCACCTGCGGCCGTGGTACGAGACCCATCGATTTCGGCTGCCGCCGCAGAATGCGGACGCGATGGATCGCGGCGTGCGGGAGGGGCGCCTCGAATTTCGTGCCGCCGATATCGTCGGGGCGCGGGTGTCCGGAAATTGCCTGGACGTTTCGCTCAAGCCGAGACGCTCAACGCGCGTGGAAGACACGCTCTATGACGCGGTGGTCAATTGCACGGGGCCGGTCAATGTCGCATCGGCCGGCGGCAACCCGTTGCTGCATTCCCTTATCCAGGGCGGGTTGGCGGCCGCCAATCCGTTCGGCCTCGGATTGGAAGTGGACGACGAGTGCCGGGTGCAGGGCCGGGATGGTTCGGCCGCCGGGACGCTTTACGCGGTCGGTCCATTGACCCGCGGCCGGTTCGGCGAGAGCAACGGCGTGCCGTTCATCATGATGCAGGCGGTCGCCGTCGGGCAAAGATTGGCGGCGCAATTCGCCAATTAATCGTCGTAGGTCAGCACGACCTTCATGCGGTCCAGCCCCGGTTGGGTCAGGAGCCCCATGGCTTCGTCCAGCTGCCGGAACGGGAGCCGATGGCTCAGCAACGACGTGATGTCGAGTTTCCCGTTTGCGACCAGTTCGATGCTGGCGGGAAAATCGCGGGCCTGCGCGGCGCGGGCATTCAGGATTTGAAGCTCCTTGAAGTAGAGTTGGTAAAACGGCAGTTCAGCCTGGTTGGCGGTATAAATGCCGAAGGGCACGATCCGGCCGCCGATCCGCGCGAGATCCATGGCTTCGCCGAGGACGGAAAGGGCGCCGACGGACTCGATGATGACGTCCGCGCCTCGGCCTTCGGTCGCGGATAGAATCGCGTCCGCCGCCTCTTTCCCATGATCGACCGCGAGGTCCGCGCCGAGTTTCAACGCCAGGTCGCGCTTCGGCGGATTGCGGGATACCCCGATGACGGTTCCCGCGCCGGCCGCCTTGGCAAGTTGAATGTGCATCTGCCCGGTGACGCCGAGACCGGTGACGACGACCGTCTCCCCGGGCGCGATCCGGGCCATTTCCATGGCATGAAGACAGGTGGTCAGCACTTGCATCATCGGGGCGGCGGTCAGGTCGATGCCGTCCGGCAGGGCGTACACGTTCTCCGGCCGGACGGCGACAAACTGGGCAAACCCGCCGTTTCGCTCGCGCCCCATCAGTTCACCCGCGGGGCAGAGATGAGATTGGCCATGCCGGCAGTGAAAGCACGTTCCGCAGGTCAGGACCGGGTCGATGAGCACCTTGGCGCCCGGTTTTGCGCCGTCGCGGCTGGTTCCTTCGACCAATTCCCCAACGATCTCGTGACCCATGACCAGGGGATACTTCACCGGAATGCCGCCGGTGAAAATCTTCGAGTCCGTGGCGCAGATTCCGGTGCCGGTCACTTGAACGACCGAAGCACCGGTTTCCGTAGGCTCCGGAATGTGGGCCTCGACGATTTTTTCCGGGGCTTCTAGGAGCATTGCTTTCACGGGCGGCGGAACCTTCCGGGTGCTTGATGAAAATTACGGGCTGCGTTAGACCAGATCGTCGCCGACTGTCCAAGTCATATCGGCCGCCTAACGGCCGGTCCGGCCTTGGCCGCCCAGGCTTCGCTTGTCGATGGCCACGGCCTTGATCAGGGTAAAAACCGGCTGGTCCGGTTTCAGCGCGAGGTCGTGCGCGGATTTGCGGGTCACCCGCGCGATGATCGGCGCGCCGATATCCACCAGCACGTCAACTTGCGGTCCGGGCTCGTCGGTCACTTCCACGATCCTGCCGTTAAAGACGTTCAGGATGCTCGAGTCGGCGGGGCGGGTGAGGGCGAGGGACACATCCCGAGCGCGGATATGCGCCCGCACGGGCGCGCCGTGATCCATTTCCAATCCGGCGACCCGGAGCGTTCCGCCATCGAAGGCCAGATGGCCCAGTCCGAACTCGGTATCGTAGGCTTCGTAGGTGGTTGCCAGAACCGCGCCCGATTCGTAACGGCCGGTGAGGGGCTTGAGATCCAATCGGCTCATGATGTCTTCGACCGCGCCGCTGGCGGCGACGGTCCCGTCGGAAACCAGGATCATGTTGTCGGCGAGTCGAATGACCTCTTCGATCTCGTGACTGACATACAATATCGTTAGATCCACCTCGTCCCGCAGGCGATCCAGAAACGGGAGGATTTCGTTTCGCCGCTGCACGTCGATGCCGGCGAGCGGTTCGTCCATCAGCAGCAGCCGGGGGCGGCTGAGAAGCGCGCGGCCGATTGCGACCCGCTGCTGCTCCCCGCCGGAAAGCTTGACCGGACTGCGGTTCATCAGCGGCTGTAGATCCAGCAGGTGTGCGATCTGCCGGAAATCCGCGCCGGCAGCGGCGGAGGCGCCGTAGAGGAGGTTCCGCCGGACATTCATATGGGGAAACAGGCGGGCGTTTTGAAAGACGTAGCCCACCCGCCGCTTCTCCGGGGGGAGATCGATGCCCGCGGCGGCGTCGAAGAGCACTTCGCCGTCGATCTCTATTTTCCCGGCATCGGGACGGGTGAGGCCCGCAATCATGTCGACGATGGAGGTTTTGCCCGCGCCCGAACGGCCGAACAGCGCCGATATGCTGCCGGCATCCGCATCGAAGTCCGCGCGGATGGCGAATTGGGGGTACCCCTTCTCGAGTTGGACCGACAGCACGATCAGGTCTCCGGCCGGTGCTCATGGCGGCGGACCAGCAATTCCGATGCAATCAATGCGGCGAATGCGAGGATGACCGAGACCACGGCAAGGCGGATGGCGACCGCCTCGCCTTCCGGCACCTGGAGCGATGAGAATATGGCGAGCGGAAGCGTGCGGGTTTCGCCCGGAATGTTCGAGACGAAGGTGATGGTGGCGCCGAACTCACCCAGGCCCCGGGCGAAGGCGAGGACAATACCCGTAACCAGGCCCGGGAGCGCCAGTGGCAGGGTGATCGTGAAAAACGTCTTTACGGGGCCCGCGCCGAGGGTCCGCGCCGCGCGTTCGAGCCCCGGATCCGCCGTGTCGAGGGACAGGCGGATCGCCCGGACCATCAACGGGAAAGCCATGATTGCAGCGGCGACGGCCGCACCTTTCCAGGTGAAGATCACGGTGATGCCGAACACGTTTTTCAGGAACCCGCCGATCGGACCGGTGGTCCCGAACAGAAACAACAGAATCAGGCCGACGACGACCGGCGGCAAGACCAGCGGCAAATGGACAATGCCGTTGAGCACGCTTTTGCCGGGGAAGGATTTGCGGGACAAAAGCCATGCGCAGGCGACGCCGAACGGCAGGCTGACCGCCACGGCCCAAAAGGCGACCTTGAGACTCAGCAGGATGGCTTCCCGTTCCATGTCTGAAAGTTCGAACACGGGTCAATCCACCGCGAAGCCGTGCCGCGCCAGGCTGGCTTGGGCGCCGGCGGAGAACAGGTGGTCGAAGAAGGCCCGGGCGGAGGCGCCCGACCGGCCGGCGACCAACGCGGCAAGATAGCGAATTGGCGGATGACGGGAGGCGTCGATTTGGTGCACCACCCGGACCCGAGAATTTCGATACGCATCGGTGGCGTAGACGATACCCGCGCCTGCCTGGTCAAGTTCGACGAACCGCAAGGCCGCCCGGACGTTGGCGGCGGGAATGAGCTTTTTTCCGAGAGCCTCCCAAACGCCGGCGCTGGTCAACGCGGCTTTCGCGTACCGCCCGGCGGGCACGTGCGCAGGGTCGCCCAGGGCAAGCCGTCCGCCGGTCAGCAACAAGGGCAGGGAGCCGAGATCATCCAACGCAGCGGAGGGACGCTCGGCGGATACCGCGACAACCAACCGATTGCCCGCCAAGGGTCTTCCCGACTCCGGCGCCACGACCTTTCGGCTGACGAGATAGTGCATCCACTGGGGATTGGCGGAGATGAAGATGGCCGCCGGCGCGCCGCGCGCCAGTTGCTTGGCCAGGACGGAACTGGCGGCGAACGACAATCTGACTTTGACCGCGTGTTCGGTTTCATACCGGTTCGTGATTTCCGTGAGAGGGAGCGTCAGGCTCGAGGCGGCAAATACCAGTACCTCGCCCGCGTTGCCTTTGGAAGACGGCAGGACGGCGAACGCGAGGGCCGCAAGGCCGAGCCGCACGGAGAACCTAATGAAATCAAGCATGTGGCCTCTCTCCCGCATGGTTATACCGGCCGCCGGGACGGGAGACCACCGCCGAGTGGGCCCTAAGGGGCAAGCGTGGCGCTGAAGAAGGTTATGCCGACCAGCAAAATGAGAATGGCGCCTGCGTGCTCGAGGGCGAGCGCGACAGGGCGTTCGGCGGCCGAGGCCTTGTCGGCGGCGGCGACGACCGCGCGGCGGAACAGTACGGCGATGGCGCCGATGGCCGACAGGGTAAGCGCCATCCCGGTGCTGATGGCGGCGACCAGGATGATGCCGAAAATGAGGATGTCGTTGGCGAGCGCGAACAGCATCACCAGGATCGCGCCGGTACACGGCACCAGCCCGGTGATCACCGCCAGAACGGCTTGCCGGCGTCCATCTCCGTGGTGGTGCCGGTGGTCGGGTCCGCCTGCGCCGTTGAAGAAGGCGTTCGTGACCGCGCGGTAGAGCATGTACAGCCCGATGACGATTATGAGGCCGTAGCTCACCAGCCGGATGCCCTTGGATTCCGCCGGCACTCCGCCGAGAAATTGTCGAAAGGTCAAATCCACCAGGGAGACCAGGACGACGGCGGAGAGCACATGGGTGACGGCGATTTGTGCGCCCATAAGCAAGCCTTTGCCGATCCGTGCCTCGTGGCCGACGAAATAGGACGCGACCACCATCTTGCCGTGACCCGGCCCGACGGCGTGAACCGCGCCATACAGAAACGCAAAGCCGATACCCACCCAAATGGCCGAGCGGGACGTACCTTCCTTGATATCCCGCATATAGCGGCCAATGTTGCGCACCATGGTTCGTTGCATATCGATCATCCCGCGGAAAATCACGGTGAATGCGGAGGGTTCCGCCGCAGGCGTCGCGGCAGCGGGTTGTTCGCCGGGCGGCGGCGCGAATGGATTTTGGGCTACGGACTCGGCCGGCGAGAAGACGAGTAGCGAGAGGACGAGAACCAGGATGCCCCGCATGGGCTCATTTGGTCCCGCACAGGAGGTCGACCCGTTGCGGGAAGACCACGCCGTAATAGATCGGGTTGTCCCGGTCTTCATCGAGGAGGAAGTGGCAGGAGCCGTCCTCGCTGCCGACCAGGCGAATCGGATCGTCCTTGACGAAGGTGATATCGACGAAAAACGTCTTGTCGTAGATGCTGAGGCTGACCGCCTGTTCGGATGGATCAACCGGCCCATCGAAGGGGACAGTAAAGCGGTAAATCACCTGGCTCTTCTTTATCTCGGCGGAGAAGCCGGTGGTGGTCTCGATTTTGAACCGGTCATTGTTGAACCGGATATCGGTGAAGAAGTTTGATGCCTTCGCGCCCTCGAACGCGTTGGCCTTGATATCCTTCTGTTCTTCTTTGTCAAATTTTCGGTTCCGGTCCTTGTCGTGGGCGCCGATCACGCCCGCGCTGAAGAAGTCATCCAACGCCCAGCGGAACGAGATGGATTGGATTTTCTTGCCGTCGAAGTTGAACGCGGCGTCGACATCGATCCAGATATGCGGATGGGCGGCGACCTGAGTGGCGGCGCCGGTTGCCGCCACAAGGGCGGCCAACGCCGCCGAGAGGATGCGTGAACGGGCGGTCATGCGCGGCATAGCGGAATTTTAGCGCTAATCCCGTCGCCGCGCACGCAACGAAAGAGTGATCAGTCCGTCACGATGACGGGTTAAGGCAAATTTCCAGCGATTTCGCCAAGTTATTCATCATGGTGAACCAGGCGTCGGGTCCCGGCGGCAATGAGCCGCCGACCGGGTCGAGCACGCCCGACCGGGCGTTGGTGCCCTCGACCAGCGTTTGGACGATATTCGGTTGAAACTGAGGCTCCGCAAAGACGCAGACCGCCTTGTTGTCTTCGATCACATGGCGCAATTCGGCGATCCGCTTGGCGCCGGGCTTGCGCTCCGGGGAAACCGATATACTGCCGACGGCAGCCAGGCCGTAGCGGCGTTCAAAATACTGATAGGCGTCGTGGAACACCAGGTACGGCCGATCCTTGACCTTGGCCAGGGCGTCCTCGATTTCGTGATCCAGCTTGTCGATTCGGTCGACAACCTTCTCGGCATTGGCCTCATATTTGCCCGCATTGGCCGGATCGACCTTGCCGAGGGTCTTCGCAATGACCTCGGCCATCTCTTTGGCGTTGTGCGGGTCCAGCCAAATATGGAGGTCGTGCTCGCCATGGGCGTGGCCATCGTGGTGCCCATGATCGTCGTGTTGGTCATGGTCATCCTTCTTGGCGTGATCGTCATGATCCCCGTGCGCGCGACCCTTGTGACCATCGTGATCATGGTCGTCTTTCCTGGCGGCCATTTTCTTCTTGCCGTGATCGTCATGATCGTCGTGCGCATGGCCCTTATGGTCATCGTGATCATCTTTTTTCCAGATGCCGCCTTCGCGGCTATCCAGCATTTCGATGTGTTCGTTCGTCGAGAATTTGACGACGGCCGCCCTGTCACCGAGTGCCTTCAGCGGCTTCTCGAGAAAACTCTCCAGTTCGTCACCGACCCAGAAGATGGCATCGGCGTCTTGAAGTTCGCGGGCCTGGGAGGGCTTTAGCGAGAAGGTGTGCGGGGAAGCGCCGCCCGAAACGAGGAGGGAGGGGGTTCCGACCCCTTCCATCACGCCGGCCACCAGGGAATGGACCGCGGGGATCGAGGCGACGACACGCGGCTCGGCCTCAGCCTGTGATGCGATGGGGAGTGCCAAGCCGGCGGCAATGGCCATCGTTGCGACGGTTGATTTGAGAGAACGGGTCATGCCACACCTATTTTGTTATAATATAACTAGATTATAGTTACGATATAATATAACAAAAACTGACACAACCCACGGCAGGAAGTCCCATGTCTGTTTCCAAGACCACCCCCGTTGCCTGGCAAAGGACCCACAGTCATGGCCGTTGTATTGACGGCGCCATAGATGCCGCCGCCCGGATTTGTGAGTCGCGTGGCATTCGATTGACCCCGTTACGCCGCCGGGTGCTCGAGTTGGTCTGGGGAAATTGCAAACCGGTCGGCGCGTACGGGCTGCTGGACGAGCTCAAACGGGAACACTCCTCCGCCGCGCCGCCGACAGTCTATCGCGCGTTGGAATTCCTGATGGAGCAGGGGTTCGTCCATCGTATTCAGAGTCTCAATGCCTATGTGGGCTGTAACGATCCGGGGCACAGCCACAAGGGAATTTTCCTGATTTGCAATGACTGCGGTGACGCGGTGGAAATCGAAGACAAAGGCGTTGCGAACACCATCGACCGGTTTGCTTCAGGCTTGGGCTTTCTTTTGGCCTCGCAGTCGGTTGAAGCGGCGGGCCTGTGTCCGGGTTGCCAGGAAGCCTGAGTTGATGGATCAGTTTACGCGGGCCGGCGAGCCCATCGTCGAACTCTCCGGGGTTGAAGTGCGCGCCGGTAATCGGGTTCTGGTCACCGGCATCGATTTATCCGTTTCCGACGGTGAAATCGTCACGCTCATCGGGCCGAATGGTGCGGGAAAGACGACACTGATCCGGGCGGCATTGGGCCTCGTCCGGCCGAGTGCCGGGACGTCCCGAAGGCGTACGGGCGCTCGGATCGGTTATATGCCGCAGCGGCTGACCATCGACCGCAACATGCCGTTGACGGTCAGGCGGTTCCTGGGTCTCGCGGGCACGTTCGAGCCGGGCAAGCGCAAGCAGGTCCTCGAGGAGACGGGCATTGCGGGAATAATCGATAATCCGGTGCACGATATCTCGGGTGGCGAATGGCAGCGCACTCTCCTCGCCCGGGCGCTGCTAAGTGAGCCCGACCTCCTGGTCCTCGATGAACCGGCCCAAGCGGTAGACCTGACGGGACAGGCTGAGCTTTACCGGCTGATCGGTGAAATCCGGGATCGGCGGAGGTGCGGCGTTTTGATGGTTTCCCACGACCTGCATCTGGTGATGTCGTCGACCGATCAGGTGGTATGCATCAACACCCATCTTTGCTGTGCCGGCACGCCGGACACGGTGAGCCGCGATCCGAGCTACGTCGCCCTGTTCGGCGAATCGGTTGCCGAAACCATGGCGCTCTATCACCACAATCACGGTCATACCCACGGCGTCGACGGCAGCATCGTGCATGAACACGGACACGAACGTCGTCATGGATGACTTCCTGGTCCGCGCGGTCCTTGCGGGAATGGGCGTGGCCGCGGTCACCGGTCCGCTCGGGTCCTTCGTCGTTTGGCGCCGCATGTCTTTTTTCGGAGACACCTTGGCTCACTCGGCATTGCTCGGTGTTGCTCTCGGACTGCTGTTGGGGATCGACCTGACCGTCGGGGTGCTGGCCGTGGCGGTGGTCGCGGCGATTTTGCTGCTTGGAATCGAGCGCCGAACCGGTCTCGCCATGGATACGGTCTTGGGTATTTTGTCACACGGCACGTTGGCTCTGGGCCTCGTCGCGGTCGCTTTTATGGAGCGGGTTCGCTTCGATCTCATGGGATTCCTGTTCGGCGATATTTTCGCCGTCACCACGGCGGATATCGCCTGGATCTACGGCGGCGGCGCCCTGGTGCTGGCTCTCATCGCCTATCTCTGGCGGCTGCTGCTGTCTGCGACGGTTCACGCGGATCTTGCCCGGGCGGAAGGCGTACCGGTGGATCGGGTAAACCTGGTCTTTCTGCTCTGCCTGGCGCTGGTGGTGGCGACGGCCATGAAGGTGGTCGGGATATTGTTGGTCGCGGCCATGCTGATTATCCCGGCAGCGACGGCGCGGCCTTACAGCCGCACACCCGAACGGATGGCCGTATTCGCGGTAATCATCGGCTGGCTGTCGGTTGCCGGCGGGTTGGGGCTGTCGTTTGCCGCCGATACGCCGGGCGGGCCCTCGATTATCTCGTTTGGTTTATTGCTGTTCGCCCTGACGACCGGACTGATGACGCTCAGGCAGCGGCGTTCAGGCGGTTGAGGCCGGCGCGCGCATCTTCGATCAGATCGTCGATATCCTCGAGCCCGGCATGGAACCGGACGCAGGGCTTCGAGAAGTCCCATTCGGTCGCGGTCCGGCTTCCTTCCAGGGACGACGGCAGCACGAGGCTCTCATATCCGCCCCAACTGCCGCCGAGAGAATAAAGCTCGAGCCCATCGACCATCGCATCGACGGCCTTTTGGCCGACCGGGTTGAGAACGACCGAGAACAGGCCGCTCGCGCCGGTGAAATCCCGCTTCCAGAATTCATGGCCGGGGCACGTGTCGAAGGCCGGATGGAGAACCCGGTCGACCGCCGGCTGACCCGCAAACCATTCCGCGAGCTTCAGGCCGTTCTGCTCATGGCGCTCGAGGCGGACCGACAGCGTCCGGATGCCGCGGAGACCGAGATAGCAGTCATCCGGCGCGGCGCTGCATCCCAGGGCGGCGACGGAGGCGCGGATCTTGGGGAAGTGGTCTTCCGAGGTGATGATGCAGCCGAGCATCGCATCGGAATGACCGACCCAATACTTGGTCGCGGCCTGGACGGAAACGTCGACGCCGTGCGCCAGGGGCTTGAAGTAGTGACCCGCCGACCAGGTGTTGTCGATGATCACCACGGCGCCGCCCTTGTGCGCCTCCTCGACGATCGCCGGGATGTCCTGGACCTCGAACGTATGGGAGGCGGGGGATTCGGTGAACACCACCTTCGTGTTGGGCCGCATGAGTTCGGCGATCCCGGCCCCGATCAGGGGATCGTAAAAGGTCGTCTCGACCCCCATCTTGGCGAGGATGCCTTCGGTCATGCGGCGGGACGGCGCATAGACGCTGTCCAGCATCAGGATATGGTCGCCGCGCTCGACAAAGGCCAGCGTCGCGGCGCCGACGGCCTGCAGGCCCGACGAGACGGCCTTGGCCCGTTCGCCGCCCTCGATGGCGGCGGCCGCCTCTTCGAAGGCCATCGAAGTCGGCGTGCCGTGCCGCCCATAGACGAAATTCCGATCCGAACCGAGCCGCGCCTCCCGCATGGCGTCCATGGTCGGATGGGCCACCGTCGAGACGTGGTAAACCGGCGGGTTGACGGCGCCCCGCTGGTTTTGCGGATCGCTGCCTGCGTGAACGATCGTGGTATTGGGGCCGTACTTCCTGGTCTTATCGGTCATGTCTCAACTCGGTCATGTCTCAACCGGCGTGTCGCCGCGGCCGCCCCATTCGCTCCACGAGCCGTCATAGACGGCGACGTCGTCGCGGCCGACCAGATGCAGGGCGAGCGCCGCGACGCAGGCGGTGACGCCGGACCCGCAGCTGGCGACGATGGGATTTTCCGTACCGCCGGTCCCGCCAACGACCGCCTCGATTTCATCGGCCGAACGCATGACGAAGTGGCGGTCCTTGTCCAGGAACGCGGCGAAGGGAAGATTGACGGCGCCGGGAATATGGCCGGAGCGCATGCCGGGGCGGGGTTCCGGTTCGGTGCCGTCGAACCGGCCCGGCGCCCGGACATCGACGACCTGGGCTTCGGCATCCTCGATGTTGGCCATGATTTGATCCAGCGTCCGCACCATGTCGGCGCGGAACCGGGCCTGGAAGCTTGCCGCGGCAACCTCCGTCGCCGTAGCGGTCATCGGCCGGTCTTCGGCGAGCCACTTCGGGAGTCCGCCATCCAGGACGGCGGCCTGATCGTGACCGTAGAGGCGGAACATCCACCAGGCCCTCATGGCGGCCATGAAACCGCCGTTGGAATCGTAGGCGATCACGCGCTTGGAATTGTCGATGCCCAAGGCGCCGGCCCGTTCGGCGAAAAATTCCGGTGAAGGAATGGTGTGGGGCAGCCCCGACCCGGTATCCGCGATGGCGTCCACGTCGAAGAAAACGGCGCCCGGGATATGGGAGGCTTCGTATTCCTGCCCGCCATTTCGCTCGGCCGCGGGCAGATGCCAGCTCGCATCGATGATCGCGATATGGGGATCGCCGAGACGGTCGGCCAGCCACTCGGTGCTGACCAGGGCATCGGGATTGACGTAGCTCATGGGGTATCGCCGTCAGGTCAGCCAGTCGGGGCAGGGCAGGCCCCTGGACTTCAGGAAGTCCACATTGAACAGCTTGCTCTGATACCGGGTGCCGTAATCGCAAAGAACGGTGACGATGGTGTGGCCGGGGCCCATCTGATGGGCGAGCCGGACCGCGCCGGCGATGTTGATGCCCGTCGAGGTGCCCATGCACAGACCCTCATATTTCAGCAAATCGAAAATATAGGGCAGCGCTTCCTCATCGGTGATCTGATAGGCCTCCTCGATGGGCGCGTCTTCCAGGTTGGCGGTGATGCGGCCCTGGCCGATCCCTTCGGTAATGGATTCGCCTTCCGCCTTCAGCTCGCCATTGGCGTAGTAGCCGTAGAGGGCCGAGCCCAGGGGATCGGAAATGGCGATCCTGATGTCTTTTTTCCGCTCCTTCAGCGCCATGCCGACACCGGCAAGCGTGCCGCCGGTGCCCACGGAGCAGGTAAAGCCGTCGATATTGCCGTCGAGCTGCGCCCAGATTTCGGGGCCGGTGCCGAGATAGTGGGCGTCGCGATTGGCCGTGTTGTCGAACTGGTTGGCCCAGATGGCGCCATGGGGATGGGTATCGGCCATCTCCTTGGCGATGCGCTCCGAGACATGGACGTAGTTTCCGGGGTCCGAGTAGGGAACGGCCGGGACTTCCCGCAGATCCGCTCCCGCCAGCCGGAGCATGTCTTTCTTTTCTTCGGTTTGGGTCTCGGGAATGACGATGATGGTCCGGTAGTTGCTCGCATCGCCGACCAGGGCGAGGCCGATGCCCGTATTGCCGGCGGTGCCCTCGACGATGATCCCGCCCGGCTTGAGCTGGCCCTTTTTCTCCGCGTCACGCACGATGTAGAGCGCCGCCCGATCCTTCACCGACCCGCCCGGGTTCATGAACTCGGCCTTGCCGTAGATTTCGCAGCCCGTCGCCTCGGAGACTTCTCGAAGCTTGATCAAAGGCGTATTTCCAATGGTTTCGAGAAGACTGTCACGAACGTCCATGTATCACCGCCGATTTAAGGAAATTCTTCATGCGAGGTTGGTTTGGCCGCAGACTAGACCCGTGGAGGGGGGCGATCAAGCGCCCGCCGCCGCGGGAAATCCAGTGTCCGGTCACTCTCCGGCCTCTGCCCATTCGGGCGGAATTTTGTGCCGGTTGAGCTTGAGCCATTGCAGCGCGATGACGGTCATGCCGTTCTCGATGGCGCCGGTCTCCAGGAGTTCGAATGCGTCCTCCAGCGGTACCGGGAATACACGAATATGCTCGTCCTCGTGATCGACCCCGAAGATGCCGCCGGCGTCCGTCGCATCGACTTTTGCCGTGAACAAGGTCAGCGCTTCGGAGATAACCCCCGGACTGCTGAGATAGGAAACCATGGGAAGCAGCGCATCGGCCTCGAGCCCCGTCTCCTCCAGCGTTTCCCGGTACGCGGCCTCTTCGGCCGTTTGACCCTCTTCGATTATTCCGGCGACGCATTCGATCTGATAGGGCCGGAAGCCCGGCGACGTGAAGGCGCCGATTCGGAACTGTTCGATCAGGACGAGCTCCCTGCGGATCGGGTCATACGGCAGAACGGCGACCGCGTGTCCCCGCTCGACCACCTGCCGCTCCATTTCGCCGCTCCATTGGTCATCGGAGATTTTGTGGCGCAGGCGGTATGTATCCACCGTCACGTATCCGCGGTAGGAGCGCTCCTTGGAACTGACGGCGACGTCTTCGTTACTCATCTTCTTCACTCTCGGGGGGTCTCGGAAATTCGGCTCGCTGACATCTGGGTAGGGGCTATGGGAAACGGACGCAAGGGAAGTTTCCGCCGGGCCCGTCGCCGAACCGGTCATCTGCCGGTTG
This sequence comes from Rhodospirillales bacterium, assembly GCA_028823885.1. GTDB lineage: Bacteria > Pseudomonadota > Alphaproteobacteria > Rhodospirillales > UBA2165 > JAJDXO01. Next base: position 23,677 of record JAPPFK010000208.1, read on the forward strand.
ATCGGCGGCGCGCCCTCGGCGAAGCTGCCCCATGGACGTGTCACCGCACGCCGCGAGCGAAGGGAGACAGGAATGGCCCGATCGGAAAAAGTCACTTTCACCGGCGCATTGGGCGCCGAGCTGGCCGCGCGCCTCGACCTGCCGGCCGGCAAGCCCCGCGCCTACGCGCTCTTTGCGCATTGTTTCACCTGTTCCAAGGACATATTCGCCGCCGCCCGGGTCAGCGCCGGCCTGGCCGGGCGCGGCATCGCCGTTTTCCGTTTCGACTTTACCGGCCTTGGCCACTCCGACGGCGAGTTCGCCAACACCAACTTCTCGTCCAATGTCGCCGATCTGAAGGCGGCCGCCGAATTCCTGCGCCGAAACCACGAGGCGCCGAAAATCCTCATCGGACATAGCCTGGGCGGCGCTGCGGTTCTCGCGGCGGCCGGGGCGGTTCCGGAGGCGCAAGCGGTGGCCACCATCGGGGCGCCGTTCGATGTGGAGCATGTGTCGGAGAACTTCTCGGCATCGGTGGACGAAATACGGCAGAAGGGCGAAGCCGAGGTGACGCTCGGCGGACGGCCGTTCGTCATCAAACGTCAGTTCCTGGACGACATCGGCTCGCAGGACCAGGCCCGGCGAATCGCCGATCTCAAGAAGGCGCTGGTCGTTTTTCACGGTCCCCTCGACCGGCAGGTCGGCATCGACAACGCGGCCGCGATTTATTCGGCGGCCAGGCACCCCAAGAGCTTCGTCACTCTGGATGACGCGGATCATCTGCTGACGGAGCGCTCGGACGCCATTTACGTGGCCGACGTGATCTCCGCCTGGGCCACGAGGTATCTCGGCGAAACGGTCGAGGCGGCGCGGGCGGCGCCCAATGCGAAGGAGGGAGAGGTGGCCGTCGCCGAGAGCGGCGTCGGGCGGTTCGGCCAATCCATTTCGGTCGGCGGGCGTCACACCCTGACGGCGGACGAGCCGCCGCGGGCCGGCGGCGAGGATACCGGGCCGACACCCTATGATCTGCTGCTCTCCGGCCTCGGCGCCTGCACGGCCATGACCATGCGGATGTATGCCGCGCGGAAGAAAATTCCGTTGGACCGGGCGTCGGTCATCCTGCGGCACGGCAAGATCCATGCCGAGGATTGCGGAAACTGCGAGACCCGGGAAGGGAAGATCGACCGGATCGAACGGGAAATCACCCTGGAGGGCGACCTGACCGACGGGCAGCGGCGGAAATTGCTGGAGATCGCCGGCAAATGCCCGGTTCACCGGACGCTTCACTCGGAGGTGGATATCCAAACCAGGCTGGCCTAGCCGGTCAACGGGGCGAGGGGGCTCGATGCGGCGACGCAACCGCTCCCTCCCGCTCCCTTCCGGGAAGGCGTTGGAATATATTTCCAACGAAAATTTCGATTCCGGCCGATCGTGTGGGCTGCAATAGGCATTTATAGTCATTTATGGACATTTGATGACTTGGTTAAATTCCAATTCGGGGCTTTTTGGTGCGCGGGAATCCCTGCGGTGAGACCCGCGGACACTGCTCTCGTATCAATATGTGCGATCGGTCGCCCGATACCACCCTACGCCTCCGGCTTCGGGGGGAGGGGTGCAAAATTACCACGGAGCACACGGAGATCACGGAGAAGGTGTATTCGGCTGACCGGCGCCAAATGAAGAACGTCATGCCCGTGCTTGACACGGGCATCCACGCTTGGCGGTGGCGGCACACGTGGATGGCCGGGTCTGGCGCCCGACCATGACGCGTGATGCTGAATCAAAGAAGCCCGTCATGCCCCGCCTCCGTGCGGGGCATCCAGTATATTCACCACAGAGACAGTGAGACGGTGAGGAGTTAACCATTCCTCCTCTGTGTCCTCTGTGTCTCTGTGGTGAGATTCCTGTTTCGTGCTCGTTCATGCCGAGAGGGCGCGCGCCTCGATGTCCCGCCTGTCGCTTTCCTCCATGGGGCCGAGCTCGACGGCGGCGATGGCTTCTTCGAGGTGCGCGAGTTCGCCCGGCGCGAAATCGACGCAGGAAATCCTGTTTTCCGACAAGGCGAACCGGAGCGCGGTCTGCGCCCATGTGCCGTACTTCGCGCCGAGAGGCGTCATCATGGCCTCGGCGCGGCTTTCCTCGTCCGCGAGATCGGTATTTTCGGTGATCATGCTCTCGCGGCCGTGCCGCTCCCGGGTGGCGAGCACGCCGGCGGCCAGCGTACGGATGGCGATGACGCCCACGTCCATCTCGGCGCAGGCATCCAACAGGCCGAAGAAAGGCTGGCCGGCGGGCATGTTCCCCGAGGCCGCGCCGGCCGACGGGTTCAGCATGTTGTAGTAAACCTGTGCCGTATCCACCCGGCCCGTCCGGATCAGGTCCCGGCAAAGCCTGCCGTCGCCGAGGGCGGTGAAGCCGATCCACTTCGTCAGCCCCTGATCGCGAAGCTTCTCGAGAGCCTCGATGGCGCCGCCGGCGCCCGCCACCTGATCCCAGGCGAGGGAACCCTTCGATGTCTCGGCCCCGATGCCGTTATGGAACTGCAGCAACTCGACCCTGTCCCGGCGGAGCCGCTTGAGACTGGCCTCCGCGTGGCGCTCGATTTCGCCGGGGATGTCGCTCAGGTCGTCGGGCTGGAGGCGGACCTTGGTCGAGATGCGCGGCTTTATATGGAAATCTTCGAGCAGCCGGCCCAGGTTCTCCTCGGACTTCCCCTGTCCATAGCTCTCGGCGGTGTCAAACCAGGTGATGCCGGTTTCCAGCGCCCGGGCGATCGCCCCGTGCATGGTGTCGTCGTCGGTATGGATCATCAGTCCGCCGACGTTGCCGCAGCCAAAAATGATGACCGGCGCCTCGGCGCCGGTCCGGCCCAATCGCTTGAATTTCATTTTACGCTCCTGCCTGGGTCGCGGGCGTCGCCGCCGGGTCCACGTCCCGATATTTGCGCACCAGATCGTCCGGGTCGAGGCTGTCGACATTCCACAGGTCGGGGATCTTCGTGGCGAAGGCGATGGTCGCGACAATGGTGCCGACGCCGCCGATGACCACGGCGGCCACGGGCCCGAACAGGTGCGCGACGGCGCCCGATTCCGCATCGCCCAGTTCGTTGGACGCGCCGATGAAGACCGAATTGACCGCGTTCACCCGGCCCCGCATTTCATCCGGGGTGATGATCTGCACCAGATTGTTGCGAATGAAGATGGAGATGCTGTCGCCGGCGCCGACGAAGAACAGCGCCACCAATGAAATCCAGAACACGGTCGACAGGCCGAAGACGACGGTGAACAGCCCGAAGGCGCCCACCGCGAGGAACAGCTTGCGCCCCGCGTGACGCCTGATCGGAAATTGAGTCAGGCCCAGCATGAAGATCAGCGATCCCATGACCAGCGATCCCTGAAGCAGCCCGTAAAGAGCGGTTTCGATTTGCAGGACCTTGGTCGCGTAGATGGGCATCATGGCCTTGGCGCTTCCCAGCAGCACGGCGACCAGGTCGAGGCCGATGGCGCCGAGAATGATTTTGCGGGAGAACACGAACCGGAGCCCGGCGGCGACCGTCGAGAAATTCAGCGGCTCCTTGGCCATGATCTGCGCCCTGGCCTTGATCAGGAAGGTAAAGAAGGCCGAGAACACGAGGACGGCGACGACCACGATATAGGCGAATTGCTCGTTGACCCCGGATGCTTCGCCGATGGCGATGATCGTCCCCGATATGCCCCAGCCCAGAACGCGGGCGCCCTGGGAGGCGGTCGATTGCCAGGCGATGGCGTTGGCGAGGTGCCCCGCAGGCACCAGGACGGGGACGATCGCCTGCTGCGCCGGTTGCTGAAAGGCCCGGGCGACGCCCATCAATGCGATAGACGGAATGAACCAGAGAAACGGCGCATCCATCCAGGTCAGGTAGAGGAAACCGGCCGCGCAGAGTCCCTGGAGGCTGACGGTGCCCAGCAAAATCTTGGTGCGCGGGTAGTGATCGGCCGTCCAGCCCGACAGGGGAAACAGGATCAGAAACGGCAGGAACATCCCGACGCCGAGGGCGGCGTAGACCAACTCTTCCTGGGTGATCCGCCAGAGCTGCCAGAACAGCGTGGCGCTCATCAAATCGACGCCGAACACCGAACTCACCCGGGAGATGAAATAGAACGTGTAGTCGGTGTGCTGGAAGGCGGCGAAGCCCGGCCGTCCGGTCAGCCCACGCTTTGGCTCAGATGAATCTTCGGCGCCGGTCACGCGACGGCTATCCCCCGAATTTCAATGATTTGGCCGTTACGGCTTTGCGGGAACGGCCCGAGAGTACGCCCGCGCGTCCGCGTGTCTAGCGGAAATCCCCCGATGCCGATCAGGGGGAGTCGTTGCCGTTGCCGGGCGAGGGGGTGCAAAGCCCAATTCGTCATACCCCGGCGCAAGTCCGGGGTATCCAGATTTTCAATCCTTTAACCACAGAGACGGTGAGGCAGTGAGACAAGAGGAGTTAATCATTCCTCCTCTGTGAACTCTGTGCCTCTGTGGTGAGATTCTTATTTCCTGGATGCCCCGGACAAAGCTTGTCCTCCGGCCGGCGAAGCCGGTCCGGTGGGCCGGGGCATGACGGGTTTCTTT
>JAPPFK010000060.1 GCA_028823885.1 Rhodospirillales bacterium
GCCGGCCTGTTGCAGACGCTTGGTCAGCATGTCCCGGAGCTCCAGATCTTCATGGAGCATGTCCGCAAAATCATCGTCGCCGGCGAACCACCGCGAATCCCAGGTGCGGTTGATCCCCAGCCGAAAGCCGATGGGGTTGACCTTTTGACCCATTACGCCGTCTCCTCGCGTTCCCGCACAACAATGGTCAGATTGCTGAACGGTTTGAAAATTCGTCCGACCCGGCCGCGGGCGCGCGGGCGCCACCGCTTCATGACCAAATCCCGCCCGGCGCTCGCCTCGGCGACATAGAGCCGGTCGATGTCGAGCTGCTGATTGTTTTCCGCATTGGCGATCGCCGACTGCAGAACCTTCTTGACCTCGCCGGCGATGCGGCGCTTGGAGAAAGTCAGCTCGCTGAGCGCCTTCTCGCAATCCATGCCGCGGATCGACTGCGCGACCAGATTGATCTTTTGCGGGCTGGTCCGGATGAGGCGGCCATAGGCGCGCGCCTCGTTCTCGGCCAGCCGGCGGGGTGCGGATTTCTTGCCCATCGCTACACCCTGCTCGCTTTCTTGTCGCCGGAGTGGCCCGCATAGGTGCGGGTCGGCGAAAATTCGCCGAACTTGTGGCCGACCATGTTTTCGGTGACCAGCACCGGAATGAATTTCTGGCCGTTGTAGACGCCGAAGGTCAGTCCGACGAATTGCGGCAGGATCGTCGAGCGCCGCGACCAGGTGCGGATCACGTCGTTGCGCCCGGCGGCGCGTTGATTCTCCGCCTTGGTCAGCAGGTACTGATCGACGAACGGTCCCTTCCAGACAGAACGAGCCACTCTTCTACTCCTAACGCTTGCGCCGCCGCATGATCAGGCGGTCGGTCTTCTTGTTCGAGCGGGTGCGTTTGCCCTTGGTGGGCACGCCCCACGGGGTTACGGGATGGCGGCCGCCCGACGAGCGGCCTTCGCCGCCGCCGTGGGGGTGATCCACCGGGTTCATCGCCACGCCGCGGACCGACGGGCGCTTGCCGAGCCAGCGTTTGCGGCCGGCCTTGCCGAGCTTGATGTTGGCCTGATCGGGGTTGGAGACCGCGCCGATGGTCGCCATGCACTCGGCCCGGACCATGCGGATTTCGCCGGAGGTCAGGCGAAGCTGGGCATAGCCCTGGTCCTTGCCGATGAGCTGAACGTAGGTCCCGGCCGATCGCGCCAACTGGCCGCCGGCGCCGGCCTTGAGCTCGACGTTGTGAATGATCGTGCCGACCGGAATGTTCTGCATGGGCAGCGCATTGCCGGGCTTGATATCGGCCCTCTCGCCGGAAACGACTGTATCGCCGACGTTCAGGCGCTGCGGCGCCAGAATGTAGGACTTTTCGCCGTCCGCGTAGGTAATCAAAGCAATGAACGCCGAGCGGTTGGGATCGTACTCGATGCGCTCGACCGTTGCGGTCACGTCGAACTTCCGGCGCTTGAAATCGACCTTGCGGTAGCGGCGCTTGTGACCGCCGCCCCGGCGCCTTGCGGTGATGCGGCCGGCGTTGTTGCGCCCGCCCTTCCCCGACAGGCCCTCGGTCAGGGACTTTTCCGGTTTGCCCTTGTACAGGCCGCCGCGGTCGACGATGACCAGCGACCGGCGGCCCGGCGAAGTGGGTTTGAATGTTTTCAATGCCATGGATCAAACACCCGTCGTCACATCGATGGAATCGCCCTCGGCGAGAGTGACGATCGCTTTCTTGAAGTCGCTGCGTTTGCCGAGCTGGCCCCGGAAACGCTTTACCTTGCCCTTCTGGCGGAGGGTGTTGACCGACGTTACCTTGACGTCGAACAGCCCTTCGACGGCGGCCTTGATCTCGGGCTTGGTCGCGCTCAGGGGCACTTTGAAACTGATCTGGTTGTGCTCGGTGATCACCGTCGACTTCTCGGTGATCAACGGAGACGAGATGACCTTGTACATCTGCTCCTTGGTGAGCGTCACGCTTCGGCCGCTGTACTTGCTCATTTGAGACGCTCCACCAGATGTTCCACCGCGCCCTTGGTCAGCACCAGGGTGTCGCGGCGCATGATGTCGTAGACGTTCGCGCCCTGCTGGGGCAGCACGTCGAGGCCCATGATGTTGCCCGCCGCCTTGGAGAAATTCTCGTCGACGGTCTCGCCGCCGATGATCAGCGCGGAGTTCCAGCCCAGCTTGTCGATCTTCTTGGCGAGGTCGCCGGTCTTGGCGGTCTTTGCCGCGGCGTCGTCCAGCACCACCAGCTTGCCGTCGGCCTGCTTGGCCGACAGCGCCGACTTCAACGCCAATTTGCGAACCTTCTTGGGCAACGCAAATGCATGGCTGCGGACGACCGGACCGAACGCCTTGCCGCCGCCCCGCATATGCGGCGCCTTCTTGGCCACGCCCTGACGGGCCCGGCCGGTTCCCTTCTGACGGAACGGCTTGGCCCGGGAGCCGATGATCTCGTTCCGGTTCTTGGTCTTGCGGGTTCCCGCCCGGCGCTTGGCCAACTGCCAATTCACCGTGCGCGCCAGAAGGTCGGGACGCGCCTCGCCGCCGAAGACGGCATCGTCGAGCTCGATCTCGCCGACCTTCTTGTTATCCATGCTGATGACCGGGCACTTCATGGCCGCTTAGTCCTTCTTCTCTTCTTCGTCCGCGCTCTCTTCGGAAGCTTCCTCGGCGGGGGCTTCTTCCGCCGCTTCTTCCGCGGGCGCTTCGTCTTCGGCCGGCGTCCCGGCAGCCGCCGCGCCGCCGCGAATGGCGCCCGGCAGCGG
>JAPPFK010000091.1 GCA_028823885.1 Rhodospirillales bacterium
GATGCCGGTTCCGCTTATTGAATCGCCTCGGATTTCCGGACCCCGTTGATCATCGAGGTCTGCATGAGCATTTCCCGCGATTTCCCGGCGTCTTCGGCGACCGCCCGCAGCTCGTCCTGGCGCCGCTTCCGGACCGCCGGATCCTTCTCCTCGAGATTCTTCTTGTTTCGGATCGTCTGCGCCTGGACGTATTCGACGGCGATGGGCCGGCGCTGGCGGTCGTACCGGTCGAGGAGATCGTCGCTCTCTCCGCCGCAAATGATGCGGACCAGCTTGTTGGCGAGGTTGATGCCGTCATGCAGCCCGCCGTTCATCCCCATGCCGCCCAACGGGTTGTTGACGTGCGCCGCGTCGCCGGCAAGCAGAATACGTCCCTTCCGGTAGGTCTCCGCGACCCGCTGATTCACGCCGTAGAGGGTCCTGTGGTTGACCGAGTAGGCGGAGTCCCAGGGCGCCAGCCGGTGCAGCCGGTTTTGGAGGTAGGTCTCCTCGAACGCCTCCTCCCGGGTCATGTCCATGGGGATGGGAAACAGAAAGCGCCAGAAATCCGGCGCATGGATCAGCGCGCACCACTCCGTCGGGTGAGCGATGTAGGCCACATGGCCCATGTCGGGAACGATCTCGTTCACCGGCTCGGGGACGCTGATGGTGACGAACTGTTCGGGGTAGGTAAATCCGGCGAATTCGATTCCCTGCGATTTTCGAACGGCGCTCCGCGAGCCGTCGCATCCGATCAGATAGGTCCCGGATATCTCCTCTTCGCCGCCGGGCGTCGAATACTTGACCGCAACGCCGTCTTCGGTCTGCGACGCGCCGGTCACCCGGGCATCGAATCGAAACGCCGTATCGCCGGACGGTTCCAGCATGTCATGGATGACGCGGGTCAGCTTGAACTGCTCGCACTGGAGCCGGTAGGGGTGATTGGTTTCACCGGCGATAAGCGCGTGGTCGAACTCGGCGACCAGTCCATCGTCCAGATCCCGGTATTGAATTGACGGCGTGACCAGGCCCAGTTCGATGAGTTTCGGCGTCACCCCCAATTCGTCGAGCATATCGAGGCTCGGCGGATGGAACGTCGAGGCGCGAAGGTCCTGGATCAGCCCGGCCTCCGCCTCGAGCAGCGTCACCGGGATGCCGGCGTTGGACAGGACCAGTGCGGCGACGCAGCCGACGGGCCCGGCGCCCGCGATAATGACGTTTTTCCTGGTTGCCATGGGAATCGGGTCCAAATACGGCCAAATACGGCCAAATACAAGATGACGAATTCGAAAGATTGTAAACAATTATCAGGCATCGATTGCCGGCCGGTCAATCGAGCCGACGCGCCGGAATCCTCGGACCGGGAGTGAATTTTTCCGCCCCGGCTGGAACGCCCCCTCACCCAGCTGCGGCTAAGCTCGGCGTTCGCCTCGCCAAGCCTCCGCATCCCTCTCCCCCCGATGGGGGGCGAGGGAGTATCGGTGGTGTCCCCTCTCCCCCTTCTTCAGGGGGAGAGGGTCAGGGTGAGGGGGTCATAAAAAATAGTGGGTGAGGGGGTACGGCCCACGCCAGCCATCGGACCGTCGTCGTTTTTCAGCAACTTTTTGTTGCCGGTCGCGGGCGTATCGCTACGTTTGTTCAAGTTTCGGGCGCCGGAAGCCGAGGGGAGGAACTGGACCATGATCACTGGCGAACTCAGGTCGAAGGTGGACCGCATATGGGACACCATGTGGTCGGGGGGCATCTCCAATCCGCTCTCGGTCATCGAGCAGTTCACCTACCTGTTGTTCATCAAGCGCCTGGATCAACGCTTTGGCAGCAGGCAATCCTGACGCAAGCGTGCACATATGACGGAAAATGATGATCCATCGCGCAAGGGGCGGTCATTCATTATGGGCTGGATTAGGAAATTTGGATTTGCCAAGGCTATTGTTGTTGCACTCTTCGCAGTCGTTATCGCAGTCCTTGAGTTCCCGGGGCAGATCAACGACTTTCTTGCAGAATTACCCTTGGCGCGAGAACATTGGGTCGAAGCACATCAGTGGACCGGAATGTACAGTTCGTTCCCGGAGGGCGTGACAAACATGGAGGACCTTAAGTTGTCGAGCGGGTCCGATGTTGTCCTCAATTTGAACTACTCCGAGGAAAGGCATGACATAGACGGGTACATTTACTCTGAGACGTTCCTTGGAAGGGGGCTGCTTTACCCAAACTTGATGCTGCATGGAACACCAAGCATACTATGGCCCAACAGTTTGAAACTCAAAGTGTTCGACGTGGTTCGCGGCCGACTCATAGACATTGACGAATTAACGATAAAGCGAGACGGTCCAGATGGCATAGTCACGGTAAGCAGCAATGGGCCCTTGCTGCGGCACACACTTAGGCTCTCTCCCAGCGAACACCTGACGGAAGACGATCTGGACTTTCGATCCCTTCTGGAACGCGCTCGTGATAACACCCGTGATTCAGACACTTCCGCAACAGATTGAATCGCAATTGCACGACATGATCGTTTACTTTGCGCTCGGCGTTGAATTCTATGATTACGACTTGGAGTCCCGCGCGGCGTTGCGGTTATGACTGAAGCACAGATCAGCCTCGACCTCGCGGGAAGACCGACTGCCCGCGCCATCCTTGAACGCATCCGTTCCGAGAGCCGCGACGAGTCCGAGAAGGGCCGCTGGTTCGAGCAGTTGTTCA
>JAPPFK010000005.1 GCA_028823885.1 Rhodospirillales bacterium
GGGGAGAGGGGACTCGATGCAAACCCTCGCCCCCCGAAGGGGGGAGAGGGATGCGGAGGCTTGGCGAGCCCGCGAGCCTTAGCCGGAGCTGGGTGAGGGGGATGTTGCCGAAGCATCGGCGCAAAAGCGGAGCGATGCGGCTCGCAGCCGGTAACTTCGCCCTTGCAGTTAGTCTCGGCCCGATACGTCCGGATAGCGTTCGTTTGGATGCCCCAGTATGGGAAAGCCCGGGTACTCGCCGCTATGGTCCCGGGATGAGTGCCCGGGCTTGCCCAGGCTGGTGAGGGTGCCTTCCACGGCGCTCTTGATGGAGCGGCGGGTCTCCGTCTCGTGCCAGCGAATGTTGAACGCTGCGTACGGGAAGCGGCGATTATGAAAGAAGACAACTTCTGAATAATTCAGATGGTCGTGAATCCACCACCCCATCGCTTTCCACGACATTTCGGGGTGAGCTTTCAGATAGTCGACGAACCAGGGAATGACCACGGATGCGGTTGCGCCCCTCTTTCCCTTCTTGTCAGTCTGATCCCAGACATGGCGCGCGTGGTTTCTCCCGGTACTTGCGACGTTCACGTACTTCTCACCACAGGAATTGACCTCGGCCGAGCGGAATGCGGAACGGATCGACACATGGCCGAACGTGGCGTGTAGGGGCTCAAGAAGTCTAGTGCAGAGCTGCTTCCCGACCTCGACGGCCAATGCGGGGTTGTCCGGGACGTTTTTCAAGCCATGAATGCTTGCCACTTCGCTATAGAGCATGTCCCGCATGAAGAAATGGTCCGACAGGCGGATGCGGCCAAAGTTTTCAAGTTGGGACATGCTCCAAGCTTGGGGATTACCTCTGGGAAGCGGCTGGTCGTCGTTCTGCACGGTCTACCTCTGTGCCGTTTCCATTTGTTGTAGAGGTCACGCCAGGGCGGATGGGGCCATCCGGACCATAGGCATTGCGAGTGCGGCTTAGCGGGTCGGGACCGGCGCTTCGCCCGAGTAATCGTAGAAGCCGCGGCCCGACTTCTTGCCCATCCAGCCCGCCTCGACGTATTTCACCAGCAACGGACACGGCCGGTATTTGGTGTCGGCGAGCCCGTCGTGCAGCACCTGCATGATGGCGAGACAGGTATCCAAACCGATGAAATCGGCCAGTTCCAGCGGCCCCATGGGATGGTGGGCGCCCAGCTTCATGGCCGTATCGATGGCTTCGACCGAGCCGACGCCCTCGTAGAGGGTATAGACCGCCTCGTTGATCATCGGCAGCAGAATACGGTTGACGATAAAGGCCGGAAAATCCTCCGCGCTGACCGGGGTCTTGCCGAGCTGCTGGGTGAAGCCGCGGATTTCCTCGAACACGTCGGGTTCCGTCGCAATGCCGCGGATGAGTTCGATCAGCTCCATGAGCGGCGCCGGGTTCATGAAATGAATACCGATAAACCGCTCCGGCCGGTCGGTCCGGGAGGCCAGGCGGGTGATGGAAATCGACGAGGTATTGGTGCCCAGGATGGCATCGGCATTGAGGAGCGGACAAACCGCGTCGTAAATCCCGATCTTGATCTCCTCGTCTTCGGTCGCCGCCTCGATGACCAGATTGCAGTCCGCGAGGGGCGCGTATTCGGTGTTGCCGTGGATGCGGCCCAATGCGGCTTTCATGTCCTCGTCGCTGAGGCGCTCCCGCTTGACCAGACGGCCGAGATTCTTCTCGATCGTCGCCAATGCCGAGGAAACCTGTTCCTCCGAGACGTCGATCAGATGAACGTCATAGCCCGACACGGCGCAGACGTGGGCGATGCCGAGGCCCATCTGGCCGGCACCGATAACGCCGATCGATTTGATTTCGGAGCTCATGTTCGATGTGTTCCCATGTCTGATTCTCCGCTGATCGCGTCAGTCAGTCAACTCGCTGAACAGTTCGGGCAATGCCTCGAAGAGGTCCGCCACAAGCCCGTAGTCGGCTACCTGGAAGATCGGCGCCTCCTCGTCCTTGTTGATGGCGACGATCACCTTGCTGTCCTTCATGCCCGCCAGATGCTGGATGGCGCCCGAAATGCCGACGGCGATATAAAGCTCCGGCGCGACGATCTTGCCGGTCTGCCCGACCTGGAAGTCGTTGGGCACGAAGCCCGCATCGACCGCGGCCCGGGACGCGCCGACCGCCGCGCCGAGCTTGTCCGCAACCGCTTCGAGCAGGTGAAAATTGTCGCCGCTCTGCATGCCGCGGCCGCCGGAAATGACGACGCGGGCCGACGTCAATTCCGGCCGTTCGGAGACGCTCAGCTCGGTGCCGACGAAAGACGAGAGCCCGGGATCCTCCGCGCTTGCCACCTCCGACATCTCGGCGCCGCCGCCGGTGGCCGGCGCGGCCTCGAAGGCGGTGGTCCGGACCGTAATCACCTTGACCGGATCGGCGGACCGGACCGTGGCAACCGCGTTGCCGGCGTAGATCGGGCGCTGAAACGTGTCGGCGCTTTCGATCGCGCTGATGTCGGAAATCTGGGCGACGTCCAGCAGCGCGGCGACGCGGGGCATGAGGTTTTTGCCGAAGGTGCTGGCCGGGGCGAGAATATGCGAATACTCGCCGGCGAGCCCGGCGACCAGCGGCGTCAGCGTTTCGGCCAGCGGATTTTCGTAGAGCGCGGCATCCGCCACCAGCACGCGCTCCACCCC
>JAPPFK010000102.1 GCA_028823885.1 Rhodospirillales bacterium
GGGCCGGGACACCCTCCCGAACCCCCGTCCGCTCACATCCTCCAAGCCCTCCTCCGCCTCTAATCCACCGAAGGGAGCGGCGACGCCGGGTCCCGGGGCTCGATGGGCGCCGCCTCGTGCTGCTCCTGGGCGGACGCCGGTTCCGGGACGAGGCGGGTGAAGCTGCGCTCCGGATAGACCGCGCCCCGGTCGGGACAGCGGATGGCGCGGTCGTCCTCGATGGCGTCGCGCACGGCGGCCGGGTCGATGCCCACCTCGGCGAGCAAATCGCTGCCGGTGGGAAGGTTGGGGGAATGGTCGAATTGGAACATGGCGGGAACTCCTCGTGCCGTTGCCGGCCCGGCATCGGCGCGGCGGAACTCCCTCCCACCGGCCTGCCGGACACTCGCCCCCGCGAAAGCTCTTCTTTGCCTCCCGGCCGAACCCGCGCGGACACCGGTGCCGGTCACGCCTCGGCCGCGACCAGCGGGACACGCCGCAACGGCATCAGCCGCGGGTCAGTGCAGGGTGCTGCCGTTAACGCTGCCCGGGCCGGCGCGCAGGCAGCGCGCAGCCAGCGCCGTCCAGGCGTCGCGGTCGAGGCCGAGGGCCCGGTTGAAGCGGTCGCAAACGGGAAATCCGTCGGCTTGGTTCAGGGCGATAAGCGCGGTGGGGCCCGGGCCAGCGGGCGGCGGGCTGGCTGCGCGGCAGGGGCGCGGCGAGGATGCGGTCAGGCGGTCTCGGAATCGGCGACGCGCAGCCTGGCGCCGCCCTCGGCGGAGCGCGGCTGGCGAACGACGATGTCGATGTCGCGCCCGAGCGCCGTCAGGAGGCGCATCAGCCGTTCCAGCGAGTACTCGCGGAAGTCGCCGCGCAGCAGCCGCGACACGTCGGGCTGGGAGAGGCCGAGCAGCCGCGCGGCCTCGGTCTGGGTGATGCCACGCTGCCGCACGATGTCGTCGATGCGGCCGGCCAGCTCGGCCTTGACGAGGTGGGCATCGGCGTCGGGAAAGCCGAGATCGGCGAAGACGTTGCCGCTGTCGTGCTCCACGGCGGTATCTTTGGACTCCATGGCGTCAGTCTCCATGATGGATTTCACGATAATGCCGCTCGGCGGCGCGAAGACGGCGCCGGACCACTATGTGTCGACGGCGGCGGCAAGTTTCTCCTCGCTGATGCTTGTTTTGGAAATTATGTAATTGTAGAGCCCATGCCACTTAATGAACCCTTAACATTTCTGTGGCTATTCAATCGGGCATGGAGAACAGACCAAACCGTTTTGACCCCGATGAACTGTTGACGCTGGTTCTTCTGGCCAGTTGCTTCATCCTGCCGATGATCATGCTTTCCGTCGGGCTTACCCTGCCGCGGCCTTAGTTCTCGCGGTGAACCGCGCCGTCCTTGACCACGGCTTGGACGAGCCGGTCCGGTCCTTTAGAAAAGCGTCTCAAATCTGCCTTGCTGGAGCGGGCCCATCCGGCGGGTTTCAACATGTCATTGCCGACGCCGTACGATAAGGGTTTCGCCATAACCGGGCAAGACGGGCAGCGCGGGCCGGTGCGGTGTAGCGCCGTTGATGCCGATGCGCCGGTTGCCGGCGGATGGCGGGCCGGCTGCGGAGCAGATACGGGTCTCGGGACGAAGGGTAACGGAAAACCATCAGGGTGCCGGCTTCCGTCGGTGGGACGGCCGGACGTCTGCACGAACGGCGGACAGCTCCTTGGGGATACCCGCTGCCGGCCGGCCAAACCTCAAAAGGTGAAGCCGCCCGGGGGAATGGACCGGGCGGCTTCCTGGGAGAAGTTTATAAATGGGTTGCATCGATTACCCGACAACCAAGCCGATCCAGGGGACTTGCTGAAATCCAACCCGGGATTAGGCTGATTGATGGACTTAGCCTAGTCACGCTCGTTGCCAAAAGCAACCATACTCCGTCAGGCTTCGATCACGGCGCCAACATCGGCGGCACCGCCGGCGGGTTGGGGCCGGTCACCGCCTCCACCCGGCCGCGGCCGGGCTTCCCGAAGGCGATGAAGGCCGCAACCTCGATCTCGCCGTCGAAGGCCGCCGGCGGCTGGTTGGAAGGCTCGAGGGCTGCCGGTTGGAATTGGAGAAAGATGCCCCGCCGCGAGAGGGGACTCAACGGCGGGGCAAGGCAGCAGGCGACTCCATGTAACCCACTGCCGGTGGGCTGTAACCAAAATAAAGATTAAGCCGCCCGGGGCGTTTCCACCCGGGCGGCTTCACGGGAGTAGTGGAAGATCGAAGTTGCGTTCGTTCTTCCATCAACCGGGCCGCTTCTCCACCGGAAAGGACCGAAACCGGAGCGGCCCGGTTGATGGAAACCTATTCGCCCACAACCCCCAACGCAAACGGAATTGGTCAGGCCTCTCATATCTGGATGATTGCCCGGAAGCCGCCGCAGTCGATGACCGCGAAGTCATGCGGCGGCCCGCCCTTGATCGCCCGGGTGCCGCAATAATAGACGGCGTGTCGGTCTTCGTGCCGGCGCCCGGGCTCGTGCCAGGAGTTCAACCGCGCCTGGTCGAAATCGGCGACGGACTTCCGGGTGAAGGTGAGCGGTTCGCCATGTTTCTCCACCAAATACCAGAAATCCTCCATGTCGAGCAGCGCGACGGCGGCGGCCTCGATGTCGTCCCAGTTG
>JAPPFK010000127.1 GCA_028823885.1 Rhodospirillales bacterium
GCGCCATGGATCTGGTGGCGGGCGTCAAGAAGGTGGTGGTGGTGATGGACCACACGGCCAAGGACGGCTCGTCCAAGTTCCTCGAACGCTGTAACCTGCCGCTCACCGGCACGCAGGTGGTCGATCAGCTGATTACCGATCTCGGCGTCTTCGAGATCGACAAGCGGGCCGGTCACGCGACGCTGGTGGAGCTCGCCGACGGCGTCGATCTCGAGGAAGTCAACGCCAAGACCGAGGCCTCTTTCGACGTTGCGCCGGCCCTGAAGGCGGCCTAACCGGCGATACCGTCGATAAACCGGGCGAGCGCCACGTCACGCGCCGAGAGACCATCCGCGTCGTGGGTGGAAAGGGTGATCTCGACCCGGTTGTAGACGTTGAACCATTCGGGATGATGGTCCGCCTGATCGGCCTTGATCGCCACCCGGGTCATGAAACCGAAGGCCTCGTTGAAATCGGAAAACGTCAGCGTTCGTTGGATCGCATCCCGGCCGTCCACTTCGGACCAGCCGCTGAGTTCGGAAAGCGCCGCCGCGCGTTCCTCCGGCGTCAGCTTCTCAACCATCGGCGTCTCCTCGAGTAAATTCCGGCTTGATTACCGTCATTCAGGACTCGCACGGGTTGGCTGCAAGATCAAGCGAGACCAGGTAGGATATTGCCATGGACGCGCAAAACCCGCATGCCGATGCCGACCGGATCGCCGAGATCGCGGCGGAAGAGCTGACGAAACTGCCGGAACCCTTCCGGAGTTGCATCGACAACGTGGCGTTCTTCGTCAACGATTTCGCCGATCCCGAGATCCTGGATGACATGGGCATCGAGAGCCCCTACGACCTCCTGGGCCTCTATTCGGGCGTCTCCATGGACGTCGCCGGCGTCAGCGACGTCGCCCACGACCTGGACCGCGTCTTCCTCTACCGCCAGCCGTTGCTGGCCTACATCGAGGACACGGGCGAAGACCTGGCGCATGCGGTCCGCCACGTGCTGATCCATGAGATCGGCCACCATTTCGGCCTCTCCGACGAAGACATGGAAGCCATCGAATCGGCGGACTAGCCCGCCAGCGCTGCCACCCGTTTCCTCAATTCGGGCAGCAACTCCCTCTCGAACCAAGGGTTTTTCTTCTGCCAGCCGGTGGTGCGCCAGCTCGGGTGCGGCGTCGGAATGCGGCCGGGCAGATAGTCCCGCCAGTTGGCGACGGTCGCGGTCAGCGTCTTCCCGGCCCGATCCCCCAGGTAGTAGCCTTGCGCATACATGCCGACCAGCAACGTCAGTTCGATATTGGGGAGGTGGGCAAAGATCGGCGCGTGCCATTCGGGCGCGCATTCGGGCCGGGGCGGCTTGTCGCCGCCGCGCTCGAACCGGCCGGGATAGCAGAACCCCATGGGCACGATGGCGATCCGCGCGGGGTCGTAGAACGTCTCCTTGCCCATCCGCAGCCAGTCCCTGAGCCGGTCGCCGGAGGCATCGTCCCACGGTATTCCGCTCTCGTGCACCTTGGTGCCCGGGGCCTGCCCGATGATGGCGATGCGCGCGCCCCGCCCGGCCCGCACCACCGGCCGGGGACCCAGCGGCAGATGCGCCTCGCAGATTCGGCAGGCCTCGACCTTTGCCAGCAGCTGATCCAGCTTGCTCCTAGCCATTCGATCGATCCCGCCCCGGCGCGAGGGGGTAGTCCGCGATGACCTCATAGTGGGCGCCCTTTTTGCCCAGGCGGCTCCGAAACAGCTGGAACGACGGCGGTGTGAAGGGCGTCAGCCGGAGGCCGCCATGGGCTTGGAGATAGGGCTGCACGCCCGCCAGCGGCGCACGCTTGAGGCGCGCCAATGTCACATGGGGCTTGAATTTTCTGGTCTCGGCCGGCCCCCCGGCCTGCGCCACGGCCGTTTCGATGCGGCCGCGAAGCGCCGACAAGGGATCGTCGGGCGCCACGCCCGCCCAAACGGCGCGCACCTTGTTGCGGCTCTCGAAGCATCCGACTCCTTCGATGGCGATATTCGGCGGCGTGCCGCGCACCGCCGACAGGGCCGCATCCAAATCCTCGGCCATCCCCTCATCGACCTCGCCGACGAATTTGAGGGTCACGTGATAGTCCTGGGGCTCCACCCAGCGGGCGCCCTGGAGTCCGGCCCGAAGCCCGGCCAGTTGCTCCCGGAGGTTTTCAGGCAGCGCGATCCCGGCAAATATCCGCAACATGAACCCGCCCTAGAGGAAAAGAGTGAGTACGCCGGTATAGGCGTAGAGGCGGTCATTGGAGATCTCGCCATTGGCATAGAAACCGATGACCGGCACGTCGCCCAACGCCTCGGCGACGATCTCCATCTCCGTGTTCAGCCCGTCGAATGTATTGGGTCCGCGGGCGATGCAGGAAACGTAGACCGCCCCTTTGGCCGTATCTCCGGCACGGGACACGAGCCTCGCGGTCATGTTGCGAAGGTCTTCCTCGGCGGCCTTGGGATCCCGGCGGACGAACATCAGCCGGTCGCCGGGCTCGACGGTTTCCGCGATGGCCAGAAGACCGCGCTCGGCATCCAGCCCGACCAGATTGCGGACCAGATAATCGCCGGTGTCGCTGCCGCCGACCGGAATGGCCGCGTGGATCAGCCCCGCGAGACGTTCCAGATCCTCGGCCAGCTCGCGGCCCACGTCGTCGACGAAAACGTCATAGGCCGAGCGGCCGTCGAGCTCGACGATGATGTTGTCCTCGCACTCGGTGATCTCATGACTCCCGGCCACCGGCGAACAGCCCTGGCTCAGCGACGTTGCCACCGCCACATTCGGCGCGAACACCACCCCGGACACGCCGCCGCCGGTAACCCCGTTGGCGATCTGGTGGTCGGCCCGGTTGGACGCGGTCAGACCACCGACCAGAAACCCCTGCCCCTGGTCGGTGAGCGCCCGGATCAACGCCGGCGCCCCGGGTGCTCGGCTGTCGGCGTGGATCAGGCCGAACGCCGGGCCGCTCAACAGGTTTTGCGGACCCGGCGCCGTTATCCCGGCAAAGTCCTCCGGCGCGATGTGCGGGCAGACCGCGAACGCGCCGTCCGCCACGTCGGCCACCATCACCGCCAGCGCCGGCTCGTCGAAGAAGGCCCGCGCGCCGGCAACAACCCCCATGCCGATGCTGCCGACCCAGTCCTGAATACCGGTGCCGTCGCGGAGCGCCGCCTCGATTTGGTGCAAATGATCCGCGTGATGTTCGGTGGCATAGATGAATCCCGGCCCCGAAACCCCGTCCAGGGACCCCAGCGCGCGAAGGCACTCGATAACGGCGTCCTGCCACTCGCCGGCGGCGTGCGCGCTTTTGAACATCCTAACGGCTCCCTCGGCTATTCGCTTGGACGCCGGAAGCCGAGCCAATGAGCTCGATCACCGACGGCAGCATTCGCCCGACGATGACATCGACCCCGGCGGCGTTGGGGTGGATGCCGTCCGGCTGGTTCAACTCCCGCTCCGCCGCCACCCCGTCGAGAAAGAACGGATACAGCAGCGCCGCGTTTTTGGCCGCCACTTCGGGGAACACCGCATTGAACTCGGCGCCGAATTCCCGGCCCAGGTTGGGTGGCGCCAGCATGCCGGCGACCATCGCCGGAATTTTCTTGTCCGAAAGCTTCTTCAAAATCGCGTCCAGGTTCGACCGGGTTTCCGCCGGTTCCAAGCCCCGAAGCCCGTCATTCCCGCCGAGCGCCACGATGGCGACATCCGGCTTGTCGGCGAGCGCCCAATCGAGCCGCGCCAACCCGCCGGCGGTGGTGTCGCCGGAAACCCCGGCGTCGATGACCTCCACCCGGTACCCTTTGGCAAGCAGCGCCCGGGCGAGCTTCGTGGTGAAGGCATCCTCCTTGGGCAAGCCGAATCCCGCGGTCAGGCTGTCGCCGAGCGCCAATAGACGGACGGAATCGGCTGCGTCTCCCGTTCTGGCCATCAGTGAAACGGCAGCGAGAAGCAGGAAAACCAGCGAGATAGCCCTTGCCCGGGGCGAAATCCCCGACCTATTTAAGCCCTTAAATCTCATATGCGGTGTTCACGATGAATGCGCCCGATAAGATGTCCACGAATATTCATACTAATTTGGCCGAAAAAGCGACCGACTCAATGACCGCCGATGGAACCGCCGATAGCGCCGATCTTTCGATCCTCATGAATGATGTGCGGCTCACCCTGACCAGCGCCGCAGGAGAGGTCAATATTCTTCGCGGCCTCGATCTCCGTGTGGCGGCGGGCGAAGCCATCGGTGTCGTCGGCCCGTCCGGCGGCGGCAAGTCGACCATGATCATGATCATCGCCGGGCTGGAACGGGCCACCTCGGGTATTGTGAAGACCGCGGGCATCGATCTCGCCTCGTTGAGCGAGGACGATCTGGCGCTCTTCCGCCGCGACCGGATCGGCATCGTGTTTCAGGATTTTCACCTCATCCCGACCATGACGGCGTTGGAAAACGTCGCCGTGCCGCTGGAGTTTGCCGGCAAACCGGATGCCTTCGCCAAGGCCGAAGCACAGCTGGAAGCGGTGGGGCTCGGCCATCGTCTGACCCACTACCCCGGCCAATTGTCCGGCGGCGAGCAGCAGCGCGTGGCGCTCGCCCGGGCTTTTGCCGTCGAGCCGGCGATCCTGCTCGCCGATGAGCCCACCGGCAATCTGGATCGCGCGACCGGTAAGGCGGTGATGGACCTGCTGTTCGACCTGCATGACCGGTCGGGAACGACGCTCGTGCTGATCAGTCACGATCCCAAGCTGGCGGCCCGTTGCGACCGTATCGTCACGCTCACCGACGGCCGGATTGTCGGCGAGGAGATTCCGGCCCACGCGCAAGACCGCGGTCCGGAACAAGGGGTTGCCTCCGCATGAGCAACATCGCGCTCGCCGCCCGTTTCGCCCGCCGCGAGCTCCGCGGCGGCCTCCGGGGATTCCGGGTCTTCGTCATCTGTCTGACCCTCGGCGTCGCGGCCATCGCCGGGGTGGGCAGCGTCGCGGAATCGGTAACCGGCGGTATCGAGCGCGATGCGCGGAGCCTACTCGGCGGCGACATTTCGCTGCGCCTGCTGCACCGTCCCGTCACGGCGGAGCAGCGCAGCTATATTTCGGACCGGGGCGATCTGTCCGAAGTCATCGAGATGCGCGCCATGGCCCGCTCCGCGGGTGACCGGGCCGCCAAGCGTTCCCTGGTCGAACTCAAGGCCGTCGACGGCGCCTATCCCCTGGTCGGCACCCTGGAAACCGAGTCGGGCGAGGAACTCGGCGCCGTCCTGGCCCGGAGGGACGGCCTCTGGGGCGCGGCGGTGGAGCAAAACCTGCTCACCAAGCTTGGTCTCGAGATCGGCGGCGAACTCCGCATCGGAGAAGGCGCCTTTCGGATCAATTCCGTCATCAAGCGGGAGCCGGACCGGGTGGCCACGATAATGAGCTTCGGCCCGCGGGTGATGGTCCCCAAGGCGGGGCTGGAGGAAACCGGCCTCATCCAGCCGGGCAGTCTGATCCGCTACCGCTATCGGATCGCCATCGACGAGAATGCCGACGTCAAGGCCTGGGTGGATGACGTCAACCGGGCGTTCCCCGAGGCCGGCTGGCGGGTTAACGACCGCTCCCGCGCCGCGCCGGGCCTGCAGCGCTTCATCGACCGGCTGACCCTGTTCCTGGGCTTCGTCGGCCTGACCACCCTCCTGGTGGGCGGGATCGGCGTTTCCAACGCGGTCGGCAGCTATCTCGACGGCAAGACGTCCGTCATCGCGACCTTCAAGTGCCTGGGCGCCCCGGCGAACCTGGTGTTCAAGATCTATCTGCTCCAGGTTCTCGTGCTGGCGCTGCTCGGGATACTCCTGGGCGTCGTCATCGGCGGGGCTGCGCCGATGCTTGCCGGCGGCGCCCTCAACGATCTGCTGCCGGTCGAACTGACCGTCGCCCTGTTCCCCAAGTCATTGATTTTGGCCGCGATTTTCGGCGTGTTGGTGTCTCTCACATTTGCACTTTGGCCGTTGGCGCGCACCCAGGACATTCCGCCCACACACCTTTTCCGGGCCAAGGTGGCCGCGGAAAAAGCGTGGCCGCACAAGGGCTACGTGATCGCCACCGCGGTAACCGCCCTACTGCTGGCGGGTCTGATCGTCGCCACCGCCGACCGCGCCGGTTTCGCCATGTGGTTCGTCGGCGGCGCGGCCGCCGCCCTCTTGCTGCTGAAGGGCGCTTCGATGCTGGTGATCAAGGGCGCGTCGAAGCTCAACAACCTCCGCCGGACCGAATTGCGCCTCGCCGTTTCGAACCTCCACCGGCCCGGCGCCACCACGGGCAGCGTGGTCGTGTCCCTCGGGCTCGGGCTGACGGTGCTGGTGGCCATTGCCCTGATCGAAAGCAACATCTCCCGTCAGGTCAACGAGCGCCTGCCCAAACAGGCGCCGGCCTTCTTTTTCCTCGATATTCAGCCGACGCAGGTCGCGGCCTTCGACCGTACGGTGAACGGCGTCGAAGGCACCGGAGACTTCATGCGCTCGGCCACCTTGCGCGGGCGCATCGTCCGCATCGACGGCGAGCCGGTGAGCCGGCGGCGGATCGGTTCAGGATCCCGATGGGCGGTCCGCGGCGACCGGGCGCTCACCTACTCGGCGGTTCCCCTGGAGGGGTCCAAGATCGTCGCCGGCGAGTGGTGGCCCGCCGATTACAGCGGTCCGCCCAAGATTTCGCTGGACGAGGAAATCGCCCGGGACTTCGGTGTCGGTCTGGGCGACACGCTGACCCTCAATATCCTGGGCCGGGAGGTCACCGCGGAAATCGCCTCGCTCCGGGAGATCGACTGGCGGAGCCTGCGGTTCGATTTCGCCATAATTTTCGCGCCCGGGACGCTGGAGAACGCGCCCCACACCCATATCGCCGCCATCCAGGCGCCGAAGAGCCTGGAAGACCGGATCGAAGCCTCGGTTTCCGACCGGTTCGCCAATATTTCCGTGGTGCGGGTCCGCGAAGCCCTTCAGGCGGCGGCCGACATCGTCGCCGGCGTCGGCACCGCGGTGCGCGCCACCGCCTCCATCACCATCGTCGCCGGCGCCATCGTGCTGGCGGGCGCGGTGGCGGCGGGACGGCGGCGGCGGATATACGACGCGGTGGTGTTCAAGGTTCTGGGCGCGACCCGCGCCTCGGTCACCCGCGCCTTCCTGATCGAATACGGATTGTTGGGCCTCGCCACCGGGCTCATTGCGGCGGTGATCGGGTCCGTTACCGCCTGGGCGGTGATCGTTTTCCTGATGGAGGCCGACTGGGTGTTTATCCCGGAAACCGTCGCCGTCACACTCGCCCTCTGTCTTGCGATAACCCTGTTCATCGGCTTCGCGGGCACCTGGCGGGCCTTGGGCCAGAAGGCGGGACCGCTGCTGCGCAACGAATGAGTTCACGCGCCCGGACAAATTTCGTTATATTTTATCGGGGTTTGTCCGCATGAAATCTGCGTGAATGGGACCGGTTTCCCTTGATACGGAATCGAATTCTGACATATTAAGGACCACGGAAATCCGCCCATACGGGCGGGCGAACCATGAAAGATTTTAGAGGGTTTTAAAAAATGGCTTTCGGACGGGACAACAATCCGTTTGGCGCACAGCGCATGACCACGGCGCAGGCCGAGGCGGCGCAAATCGATGTCGGCCTTCGGCGGTATATGCTGCGGGTCTACAACTACATGGCGTCCGGCGTGGCGCTGACCGGCATCGTGGCGGCGGCCACGGTTCAGTCGGAAACCTTGATGCTGATGATCTTCGGCACCCCGCTCAAGTGGGTGGTGATGCTGTCGCCGCTGGCTTTCATGCTGGTGCTGTCGTTCGGCATCAACAAGATGAAGGCGTCGACCGCGCAGGCCGTGTTCTGGCTGTTTGCCGCGGTCATGGGCCTGTCGCTCAGCGCCATTTTCGTGGTTTTCACCGGCACGAGCATCGCCCGGGTGTTCTTCATCACCGCCGGCACATTCGCGGCCATGAGCCTCTACGGCTACACCACCAAGCGCGATTTGTCCGGTCTCGGCTCCTTCCTGTTCATGGGCCTGATCGGCGTCATCATCGCGATGGTGGTGAACCTTTTCCTGGCCTCGTCGGCGCTGCACTTCGTGATCTCCGTGGTCGGCGTCCTGGTGTTCGTCGGCCTCACCGCCTACGACACCCAGAAGATCCGCAACGAGTACAACGAGTTCGACAGCGGCGAGATCGCCACCAAGAAAGCGGTATACGGCGCGGTCCGGCTGTACCTCGATTTCATCAACCTGTTCATCATGCTGCTGCACCTGTTCGGCAACCGGAATTAGCGCAGCGCGATTCTCGAATGGAAAGGGCCCGGTTCGAACCGGGCCCTTTTTCGTTTGATATCAGGCCTTTGTTTACGCCGACAGGATTTCCCGTGCGGCATTGAGCTGACTCATCCGCTGGTGCGAGCCCATTTCGCCGTCCGGATGATGGATGGTCGCCAGCATCCGGAAGCGGGCGGTGACCGTCGAGTGGTCGGGCCGCTCCGCCGGCGGGAAGCCGAGAATATGAAGCGCATCGGCCCGCGACTTCACGCCGTCCCTCAACGGGGAGAACGACAGCGCCGAAACGGTGGCCTTGAGGCGTTCCAGTTCGGACTCGGCCGCCACAGGCGCGTCGGGCTCAGAATTGGCGTCCTCGAGGCTGAGTTCGAGATCGCCGCAATCCATGGCGAGGGCGATACCGAGCGCGCGGCGGACGAAGGACGGATCGTAGCCCGCCGACAGACGCATCTGCAGGCGCGGCTTGCGGCGCCATGGCTTGCCCCTGGACGGGCCCGACTTGAGCACCGTCTCCTCCCGATCGCCGGGGGGCGGCCCGCCGGGGTCGGAGGCATTGCGGATGGCCTCGAAGGGCAACAGGATCAGAACCGAGCGCGCCAGATCGGCGACATTGACCCGCCGCCGCGCCGCAAGATCCGTCACGCGGTCGCGAAATTCACTGGAGCATGGAATGGTGTATGGCTGTTTCCGCGGCGTATCGGTCATTGGCGCCCCAATAGTTTATTCCTGGTGCCGGGTTTTGCAGCCAACCCGCCGGGCCGGCCGGCGGCCCGGCTGCCACCGCCGCCCGAGAGTCAACTACCATTGTGGTTAAAAAGTGGTTTATGTGTATGAGCGGGGTTGCCGGCGGTCGCCGGCACACCCCTGCCGGAACCCGCGATAAACCGCTGTTCTTGAACGAAAAGGGCCGGCAGCCGCCGGCCCTTCGCGCAATCCGCGCCCGGTTCGCCTAACTGCTCGGGTTCGGGCAGGCCGCGGCGCCCTTGATGGGCCCGTGGTTCTCGCCCTGTACCAGAATGGCGCAGCCTTGGCCGTCGGCGAGGCCGGCGGGCAGGGTCACCGAGACCGGCGCGCCGGCCCAGTCGCCAATGCGCTTCAGTTCGGTAACGATGTTGAAGTTGGTGAGTGTCTTGCCGTGATTTTCACCGCGCAGCACCCGGGTGGTTTGCTTGCGGATAAAGCGGACGAACCAGATACCGCCGCCCGGTTTCGCCTCACCCGTGACGGACACGGCGAGCCCGGCCGCGGCCGGTGTTACCTGAACGTCCAAACGCTCGCTGCGTTCCTTGGCGACCCGTTTGAGGGTCCGGCGGACGGCGCCGCGGCGGGAGCCGACCTCGAACGCCCGGCCGTCGATGACCATCTGGGGCGTATAGACCTGCCCCTTCGGCAGACGGCCGGCATAGCCCCGCTGACGATCCGTGTATTCGCGCTTGGAGAAGCGGTCCTTCCACTTGCCGGCGCGGCCATAGACCAGGTCGTCCCAGTAATCGACGTGGTACTCGAGCGCGATCAGGTCCTTCCGATTGGCCAACTCGCCGAGATATTCCTCGGCCGGCGGGCACGAGTAGCAGCTCTGGGAGGTGAACAGCTCGACCACCGTCGGCCGCGACGCGTCGGCGGCGACCGCCGGCTCGTGCGAACCGATGAGAGCGGCGGTCCCGGCGGCAATTGCGGCGGCAACGGTCAGGGAGAACAGGGTGCGTTTCATGTGTCTAATGTGTTTCATGTGGGGTCTAGTCTCCTCCCGCATTCATCAACTGGACCAATAACGCTTCGGCGAGCCTCGTATTCCATCCGCGAGCCCGGTTCTTCCGGCCGGTCACACACCGGTAATACGATTGCCGGGGAGCGGACCTACTCGGTCGGGCCGCCCGCCTCCTGCCAAGCGGCAAACCCGCCCGCGATATGACTGACCTTCTCCACCCCCATATCCTTCAGGGTCTTGGCCGCCAACGCCGACCGGCCGCCCGAACCGCAATAGAGGACCAGGTGTTTGCCGCTGGCCAGCGCCGGGTTGTGCATCGGACCCTCGGGATCGACGATGAACTCCAGGAAACCGCGCGGGGCGTGGACGGAATGCCTGATGGCGCCCCGTTGATGCTCGTCGGTCTCGCGAACATCCACGAGAACGACGCTGTCGTCATCGACCATGGCCAAAGCATCCTCGACCGGCAATGTTTCGATGGCCGCGTTGGCCTCGGCGAGCAATTCCTTGAAACCCTTTCCGCTCATCCAATTGTTCCTTTTCGTTGAATCGATCCGTCAACCCATGCCGCCTTCGTCGCGCCAGCCTTCCCACTCCTTCACCGGGGACAGATAGCCGGTCTTGGTGTCGCCGACCCGCCCCATGGCGCCCATGGCATCGTCGTTGGAGAGCAAGGGGTAGGTCTTTTGCGATGCGAGCGCGCCGCCATGAGACAGGGTCAAGAGGATGGAGAATACCGCCTGGTTATTGGGCGCTTCGTAAATCATCACCACGTCGTCGTCGCCGAATATCCAATAGAAATCCTTCAACCGGCCGCCGAAACTCTCGATGACCTTGGCGACCTGCTGCGGCCGGTCCGACGGATGCTCGGCAAGCGCCTGGAGGCTTTCCTCGGAATATTTGGTGACGGTCATGTAGAGCGGCATGGCATGTTCCCCTGATGGTCGGAAGTTTGTTTTTGAATTGAGCCCCCAGTCTAGCACACCGCATCCTGAGGTCAGGACGGTTTACGGACAAATTCGACAAAATGAATTTACGGCTCACCAATCGTTTGAAAAAGACGGCTATTTCGCGTTCAATCGGGTCCGGGGAGGAATTCAACGAAATTCACAGTTATTTTAACCAGGGAGATCTCCATGAAACGCCTTCTACTTGCCGGTGCCGCCGCCTTCATGATTTCGGGTGGCGCGCAGGCGCAAAACGTGACCTTGACCATGACGTCGGCCTCGCCGGGCGGCGCGACCGATATCGCGGCGAAGAACCTCGCCGAATTGGCCGCGGCCAACAAAATCGCGACCATCCAGGTCCAAGGCGGCAAAACGCTGACCAGGACCCTGCGGGAATTGGCCGAGGGCAAGATTGACATCTCGGCTTCGCCGTTCGTCCTGCACTTCCTGATGGGCAAGGGCCTCGGCCCGTATTCCGATCTGAAGAAGGACGGCAAGGGTGCGAAGCTCCAGGCCAATCTGCGGCTGCTTTATCCGTACCATCTGGCGTCGTTCTATCTGATCGCGTTCCAGAGCACCGGCATCGACAGCTGGGACAAGCTCAAGGGCAAGACGATCTTCAACGGCCCGCCCCGCGGCGGCGCATTGATTTCCGCCCGGGCCGCCATCCGTCTCAATACCGGCATGACCGAAGGCAAGGGCTACACCGGCAAGCAGATTGCCTGGGGACAAGCCAACTCGTTGTTCCTCGACCGGTCGGTCGAGGCGGCGGTGCGCCCCGGCACGAACCCGGCCGAATACATGCCGATCTACATGGCGGCGGGAAAAATCAACATCGTTTCCATGCCGAAGGCCAAATACGAAGCACCGGCCTTCCGGAAATTCGTGAAGTCTCCGGGTAAGGTGGCGAACATGTTCCCGGTGAGCGAACTCGCCCACTATGGAGCGAACGCCCGGATCGTCTCCGAAGACGGCATGTTCCGCACCTTTGCCGACACCGGCGGGGACATGGTACAGGCGAGCATGGACAAGGCATTGGCCAAGAAATTGACCGCCGCCTTCATCAAGGGCGTTCCCGCTCTTCAGAAAAAGGTGCCGTTCGCCAAGACGACCCTCTACGGCTCGGTCGACGATGCCAAGATGGGCATGTGCGCCGCGGGCGTCAAATTCCATCCGGGCGCGATCGAGGCCTGGGAAGAAGCCGGTCATAAGATCGCCGATTGCGCCAAACCGTAAGCCCGCGGTCTGAAGCAATCCAAGAATAGGTGGGGTACGAGCCGGAACACTTGAACCGTGTTCCGGCTCGTTCCACTCTAACGTACCGGTCCATGGCCGGGCTGCAAGTTAGGGGCAGGCGCAAACCATGAGCGACAAACCCATCGAAGGCGAAGTCCAGGACCACAGGGATTGGATGATGAGGGTCGGGCTGGTGTTCGCCTTCGTCCTGGTCTGCATGGGCATGCTCAACAACCTGCCCAATATTCCCGGCTTGCTGCCGGCCATCCAATCCATCCCGGGTCTGAGCGGTCTGCCCCGCATCAGCAAGTTCAGCTCCGAGTTTTTCTTCCCCATCGTTTTCTGCGTCATGATGATCGTCGCGCTGATGACGACGTCATTCGCCCGGACGTGGCGCAACAAGGGAGCCGCCAAGCGGTCCGCCGGCATCGGCCTCGACGTATTGATGCTGGTGACCACCGTCGGCCTGATGCTCGCCTACTGGATCGAGCACGACCAGGTGTGCCTCCTGGATGTATTCAGTGGAGAGCGCGAGCGGTTGATGGCGGAGAATGCCGCCCGGGCCGAGGAGTATCTTGCCATTTTCGGCACCGAACCGGACGATGACTTTCCCGATTGCCAGGCCAATCTCGGCAACTGGATCATGCCGATCCTGGTCTGGGTGGTGGCGATCTACTTCGTCTATATCGTCAAGGCCTGGGGGCTGCCCATCGTCGCCGTGGCTATCGTCGTGTCGCTCTACACCCTGCTCTCCTCGGGCGCCTGGTACTTCGACCTCACCGACAACAAATACCTGACCACCTCCATCGGCACCGTCGAGGACGGGGTCCGAAATTTCTCCGCCGGCGTGGTCGGCGCGCGAAACGCCATCATATTGGAATCGAACAGTATATTCGGGCAGTTCCTGAACATTACGGTGAACATCGTCTTCCCGTACGTTGTGCTGGGCGCCCTGTTCGGCGCTTCGGCGGGGGGCAGGTCGCTGATCAAGCTCGCCGTGGTGATCACCCGGAGACTCAGGGGCGGGCCCGCACACGCGGCCGTGGTCGGATCCGCGACATTCGGGACCATCT
Organism: Rhodospirillales bacterium; assembly: GCA_028823885.1. GTDB lineage: Bacteria > Pseudomonadota > Alphaproteobacteria > Rhodospirillales > UBA2165 > JAJDXO01. The sequence goes on from JAPPFK010000127.1 coordinate 13,240, forward strand.
CCGGCGGCCCGGTGGTGAACGTGCTGGGCACCGGGACGCTGACCATCCCGATGATGATGCAGAACGGATTCCGGCCCACCTTCGCGGGCGGCGTCGAAGCCGCCGCCTCGTCCGGCGGCCAGATCATGCCGCCGGTGATGGGCATCGCCGCCTTCGTCCTGGCGGCACTGTCGACGGTGCCTTATTCGGAGGTCATCGTCGCGGCGTTCCTGCCGGCGATCGCCTATTTCTTCAGCCTGTTCCTCATGGTGATTTTCGAATCCCGGCGGATGAACATTAAGCCCGTCGGCACGCTGACCGAGGAACAGAAGCTGGACAAGCGGGACTGGACGAACCTGTTGATGATCGCCGGGCCCATCCTGATCATTCTGATCCTGCTGCTCAGCAAGAAGGACAACGTAGGCACCGGCTTCAGTGCTTTCATTTTCGGTTATGACGCGGCGTCCGGCGAGCCATTGCCGTGGCTTCTTCAGGTCTACCAGAACGCCGCGGGCGATCCGGATTCCGCCGGCTTCTGGGCGGTTTTCGTCCTGGTCATCCTGCTTTTCCTGGATCCCGCGATCCGTAAGCGTCCGGTCAAGGTGCTGCGGGCCCTGGCGGACGCCGGCATTATCATCGCCGAGTTGTTTCTGCTGCTCATCGCGGTCTCGATCATCGATGTCAGCGTCAACTTCACCAATTTCACCGGCATCCTGACCATCGACATTCTCAACTGGCTGCGCTCGGTGTCGACCTTTGAGATATTCGGGCAGACCATCACCATCGGCGGCGCGCTCTATCTCATGCTGGCGCTGGTGGTCGCCATGCTTGCGACCATCCTGCTGGGCATGGGGATGCCCACCCTGCCGGCCTACGTGAACGTCATCTTGATCATCGGCCCGCTGTTGGTGGCGCTCGGCACATCTTACTTCACCGCCCACATGTTCATCTTCTATTTCGCGGTGGCCTCGGCGATAACGCCGCCGGTTGCGATCGCCGCGTTTGCCGCCTCGACGATCTCGAAATCGGAACCGCTGGCCACGGGATTTGCCGCCGTGCGCGCCGGGATCGTGATGTTCACCATCCCCTTCGTGTTCGCGTTCTACCCGGAACTGCTGTTGATCGAGCAGGCCCAGATCGCCCAGTCGGTGGACGGCGCGCCCAGCGCGACGAAGCAGTACCTGCCGGGATACGACGGCACGGTAAGCCTGGCGCAAATCAGTTGGCTGCTGCTGAAATTGGCGGCGGCTCTTTATCTGGTGGCCAGCGCCTTGAGCCGGTTCGACCGGGCGCACCTGCCGACCTACGAGATTGCCCTGCGCTTCGCGCTGGCGGTGTTGATTTTGCTGAAAATGCCGTTGATCTCGACGTCCGCCCTCGTGGCCGCTGCTGTCTACCTGGCCTTCCACCACCTGCTGGGGGCGCGATTGCGGCGGGCCCGGGCGGAACCGGAACCCGAGCCCCAGCGTTTAGCGGGCGAGTAGTTCCGCGTTGCCGCCGGTGGCAGCGGTGTTGACCGTCAGCGCGCGTTCCACGGCAAACCGCTGAAGGTAGTGCGGCCCGCCGGCCTTGGGGCCGGTCCCCGACAGTCCCTCGCCGCCGAAGGGCTGAACGCCCACCACCGCGCCAATCATGTTGCGATTGACGTAGGCGTTGCCGACCCGCACGCGGGAGCTCACATAGTCGGCAAAAGCGCCGATGCGGCTGTGGATGCCGAGTGTGAGGCCATGGCCCTTGCGGTTAATCCGGTCGATCACCCGGTCGATGTCGGCGGCATCGTATCGGATGACGTGCAGCACGGGGCCGAAGACCTCGTTTTCAAGGCCGTCCAGACCGCCGAGTTCGTAAATCCGGGGCGCCAGGAAAGTGCCGTCCGCCGTCCCTTCCGGCAGCTCCCCGGCGAAATGGGTAACGGCGTGTTCGTCCATTTGCCGGCAATGAGTCTCGAGCCGGGCGAGCGCCTCTTCGTCGATGATCGGGCCGATATCGGTCTCCAGCATGGCGGGATCGCCGAGCCTCAACTCGGCTGCCTTGCCCGCCAGCATGTCGATGACGCCGTCCGCCGTATCATCCTGAAGCAGCAGGGCGCGCAGCGCCGAGCAGCGTTGCCCGGCGCTCCGGAAGACGGACTGAGCCGCGTCGTCGATCAATTGCTCGGGCAACGCCGTCGAATCGGCGATCATCGCATTGATGCCGCCGGTCTCGGCGACCAATGGAACCAGCGGGCCTTCCCGCGCCGCCAGGGCCTGGTTGACGGCCCGGGCCGTCTCGAACGACCCGGTGAACGCGACGCCGTCGATGAGCGGGTGGGAGACCAGGACCCCGCCGACGCCTGGCCCGTCTCCCGGCAAATGGTGCAGCACATCCTCGGGCACGCCCGCCTCGTGGAGCAGGCGCACCGCCTTTTCGGCGATCAGCGGCGTCTGCTCCGCCGACTTGGCGGCGACACAATTGCCGGCGGCCAGGGCCGCGGACACCTGGCCCACGAAGATCGCCAAAGGGAAGTTCCATGGGCTGATGCAGGCAATGGTGCCGCGGCCCGCCAGACGAAGCTCGTTGGTCTCGCCGGTGGGACCCGGCAAGGTTTGCGGGCTGCCGAATGCCGCGCGCGCTTCCGCCGCGTAATAGCGGAGGAAATCGGCGGCCTCGCGAACCTCGCCAATGGCGTCGGGGATGGTCTTGCCGGCTTCGCGGATACACAACGCCGCGAAATCGAACATTCGAGCGTCCAGCAGTTCCGCGGCCCGTTCGAGTATCTCCGCGCGGGCCGCCGCGGGAATTCCGTTCCATCCGTCCTGCGCCGCCGCGGCGGCGCGCAGGGCTCCGTCGACCGCCGAGGAAGTAGCGGTGCCAATGGTGCCGACCTCTTCCGAACGGCGGGCGGGATTGCGGACGGTAACAATCGTGCTCTCCGGGTACCGATGGCCGGCATGGACGGGTTCGAGGCCGTGGAGCGCGTCGGCGATGGCGTCGGCAACCGCCGGCATGGTCAGGTCGCAGCCCCGGGAGTTGGCCCGGTGCGGCCGGTAGAGATCTTCGGGCAAAGGAATTTGATCGTTTCGAAGCGTATCGAAGGATTTGAGCCGCTGATCGGGATCGGCGATCACTCGCGCCACCGGCAGATCGTCGTCCGCCAATCTGTTGACGAAGGAGGAATTGGCGCCGTTTTCCAATAGCCGCCGGACCAGATAGGACAACAACTCCCGATGCCCGCCCACCGGTGCGTAGGTTCGGCAGGTGAGCCGTCCCCCGCCTTCCTTCAGGACCTTGTCGTAGAGCGGTTTTCCCATGCCGTGAAGGCGCTGGAACTCGAGCCGGCGGTCCGGTCCGGCGATCTCCAGGACCGCCGCGATCGTGTGGGCATTGTGGGTGGCAAACTGGGGATGGATGTGCCGGGGCCGGTCCAGCAGCGCCCGGGCGCACGCGAGATAGGACACGTCGGTTGCCTGTTTGCGGGTGTAAACGGGATAGTCGGCGAGCCCTTCCTGTTGGGCGCGCTTGATCTCGCTGTCCCAGTAGGCGCCCTTGACCAGCCGGACCATCACCGGGGAGCCGCTGTCGCGGGCGATCCCCTCGACGGCGGCGATGACATCCGGCGCCCGTTTCTGATAGGCCTGGACCGCGAGGCCGAGCCCCGGCCAATCCTTCAGGTCCGGACCGAGCTTGACCGCCTCGAACACCTCCAGGGAAATCAGCAGCCGTTCCGATTCCTCCGCGTCGATACACAGGCTCACGCCGCGCTCCATGGCCGCGCGGGCCAGATCGCCGACCCGGGGAACCAATTCGGCCATCACCCGGTCCCGCTGAGCGTATTCGTAGCGGGGATGGAGCGCCGACAGCTTGATCGACACCCCGGGCGCGGCATGAATGTCTGTGCCGGCGACGGTGCCGCCGATCGCGGTGACGGCGTCCCGGTAAGCCGCCAGGTAACGCTCGGCGTCGACGGCCGTCCGCGCACCCTCGCCCAGCATGTCGAACGAGAACAGATAATCCGCGTGTTCCGGTCCGCCCGCCGATTCGATGGCCGCGTCTATGGTCTGCCCGAGGACGAACTGGTCGCCGATGATGTGCATGGCGTGCACCATGGCCCGGCGGATGACCGGCTCGGCGCCGCGCGCCAGCAGCCCGGCGATCAGGTTGTGCGATTCTTCCGAATCCGAATCCCACTCGAGCACTTTGCCGGTCAGCATCATCGCCCAGGTCGACGCATTGACCAGCAGATGGTCGCTGTTGCCGATATGCCGGGACCAGTCGGCATCGAGGATCTTGTCGCGGATCAGGCGGTCGGCGGTCTCCGCGTCCGGCACCCGGAGCAGCGCCTCGGCGAGGCACATGAGCGCCACGCCTTCGCCGGTGGACAGATCATACTCCTGGAGCAGCAGGTCGATGCCGCCCGCCACACGGCGCCGGGCGCGGATATGGGCCACGAGGTCCCGGGCGCGGGCCTCGATCCTGGCGCGCTGCCCGGACGAGAAACCATGGACGGCGCGCAACCGCTCGACGGCCGCTTCATCGGTCGCCGTGCGATAGGCGTCCAGGTTCTCGAACCGTCCGGATACGATGGGCCGAGCGTCCATCAAGCGCTCCTTCGGGTGGTCCTCCGGCAAAGGATAATGACGGCCCGGCGCGCCCCGCAACTTCTTTCAGTTCGGGCCGGCGCTCAGGATAGAGCCGGATCGGTCTCCATATCCGGGGCCATGTCCGGAGCCTGGCCGCCCGATGACTTCTTGTAGTTCCGGTCAACGTAGTTGCAGAGGTGATCGTAGAAGGTCGTCACCTCGTAGCGGGGCGGGTTGTCCGGCCCGGTGCAGCCGGGCAGCGGCTCGGACCGCACATCCCAGTTTGGATTGTAGAAGAACGCCGAGATATGCCGCTCCACCGGCGGCGCCAGCACCCGGTGCGGCGTCGCGATGAATCGGCCGTTGGTCCATTTCTGCATGAAGTCGCCGCTGTTGACGATCATCGCGCCGTCCACATAGCCGGCGGTGATCCAGTCGCCATCCCGGGTCTTCACCTCCAATCCCGGAATTTCGGGGATCGGCAGGAGCGTAATGAATCCGTGGTCCGTATGGGGAGAGATGCCGAACTCGTCCTCCTCCGCCTCGACCGCCGGATACCGGACATTGCGGGTCAGCCAGTGAGGATCGGTGAACATCCCGTCGAAATAGTCCGGCGGCAGGCCCAGGGCCCGGGCATAAAGCGGCAGCAGTGATCCGCCGAGGTCTTCCATGGCCTGGTAGTAGGCCAGCATGACCGGCTTGAAGCCGGGAAGCAGATCCGGCGCCGGCCACTTGTTGGGCCCGGTAAACCGGCGCCCCTCGCGGATGCCCGGATGATCATCGGGCCGTTCCCGGACGATGCGATAGTTCTCGTTCAGGTCATATTTGGTGTTGTCGCCCGCATCGGTGGTCACGTAGATGGTCGACTTGATGGGCACGTAACCGGTGGTCCGCTCGTCCACCTTGAGTTTCAGCTTCTCGTCTTGCGGCAGGGCGTGCAGGTTGCGCACCTGATCCACCGCGGCGGCGATCAAATCCGCCGGCACCCCATGACCGACGATGTAATAGAACCCGATCTCCTCCTGGATCCAACGGAGGTTCTTCGCGAGTTCGCCGGTCGCCTCCATATCACCGGCGAGAAACGGCGCGATATCGAGAACCGGGATTTCCCGGGGTTCGGTCATCGTCTGTCCACCGGCGGCGCCGGTGCTCCTTCTTAGGCCGCCTGGGCGACAAGTGCGGCGGCGATACGCCCGGGGCCGAAATGACGGCGGCAACCGAGCGCTGGCACTTATTTTTCAAGCAAATTAATATCTGCAATTCTTATATCGACGTCAAATCAATGCCGCATCGACGGCGAACCGCGGATTCGTTCCAGGAGGCTGACATGAGCACCGCTGCCCAATCTCTCGAGACCGCCCGGACCACGCCCCCCGTCGCCCTGGAAACCGTGATGAGCGACGACGGCAGGTTTCACGACATTCCGACCCTCGATCTCGGCGGCTATCTGGCCGGTGATCCGGCGGCCCGCGACGAGCTGGCGGCGCAGCTCCGCTACATCCAGGAGAACATCGGCTTCTACTACGTGGTCAATCACGGCATCGACCGGGGGCCCATCGACGCGGCCTATGCGGCGCTGGAGGAGTTCTGCCGGCTGCCCATGGAGGAGAAGCTCAAGCTCAAGATCAATGAGAACTCGGTCGGCTACATTCCGCCGGAATCGACGGTCTATGTCACCTCGGTGATCAACGAGAACACCGAGAAGGACCTGAACGAGACCATCACGCTGGCCCGCGAGCGGGCGCCGGACCATCCCCACATCCAGGCCGGTTACCGGTTCTGCGGCCCCAACCCGTGGCCGGAGAGTCTGCCCCGGTTCAAGACCGCCATGGTCGACTACCAGAACGAGATGAGCAAACTGGGCTACGCCATGCTGCCGCTCTATGCGCTGGCCCTCGACAAGCCCGCCGATTTCTTCGATCGGTATTTTACCGAGCCCACCTGGTGGACGCGCAACGCCCACTATCCGCCGGCCAAGGCCAAGGAGAACCAGTTCGGCATCGCGCCCCACTGCGATCACAGCTTCATGACCCTGCTGCCGATCTCGGAGGTGCCGGGGCTCGAAATCCTGACCCCCGAAAAGGAGTGGATGGTCGCCAAGCCGATCAAGGATTCGATCATCGTCAATACGGGCGAGTTCCTGAACCGCTGGACCAACGGCAGGTTCATGCCGACGCCGCACCGCGTGGTGCCGCCCCGGAAGGACCGCTATTCCATGGCCTTGTTCTTCAATCCCAACCCGGAGACCGTGGCCGATCCGCTGGACACCTGCATTTCGGACGACAACCCGGCCCGGTTCGAGCCCATGACCATGCTCGAGTACATGAGCTGGTACATCGACACCAACTACAAGCGGGACGCCGGCGGCACGCAGAGCTAGCCGGCCCGGAACATCGCCCGGTCGCGGACTTAGAATATATTTCCAATGAAAATTGCGAATCCGGCCCGATCGTGTGCGCCGGTATGGACATTCATGGACATTAATGGACATTTGATGACTTGGTTAAATTCCAATTCGGCGCCTTTTGGGCGCTTTCCGGCCCGCGGGAACCCCGGCGGCAAGGCCCGCGGACCATGCTCCCCTATCAATGTGTGCGATCAGCCGCCCTTCGCCAGTCCCTCACCCGGCTTCTGGGGGAGAGGGTGCAAAATTACCACGGAGCACACGGAGACCACGGAGCGGATTCGAGTATGGATACTCCGTGTCTTCGGTGGTTGACCTGGTGAATATCCTGGATGCCCCGCACTATCGGCGGGGCATGACGGGTTTGACTTGGCGCACCGCCAAAGCGTGGATGCCCGTGTCAAGCACGGGCATGACGGCTTCTTGAACCACAGAGACGGTGAGACAGTGAGATAGGAGGAGTTAATCGTTCCTCCTTAGTGAACTCTGTGTCTCTGTGGTGAAATCCTTATATCCTGGATGCCCCGGCCCTGACGCCGGGCGATATGGTCATCCTCGACAATCTGCCGGCCCGCACGGCCTTCTCGAAGATCGGCGCGCCGTCAGCCCGTCCCGATCAATTCCAGAAGCGCCCCCTCGAGGCCGGTCCAGTCCATATTCCCGGTTTCGGCGATCACCTCGACCCGGCTGTCCCGCCGATAGGCGATGGGCGTCACCGTCATTTCGTTCCGCACCCGGTCTATCAGCAGCCACTCGTCCGGCGTTCGAAATACCCCTTTGAGGCGCTGGAGGCCCTTGACCGGGCCGGGAGGGCCCAGCAGGTCGACGAGATCGTCCCGGCGAAACACATCCTGCGCATCGAAGATCCAGCCGCAGGCGTCGAACCCTTCGCCAGCGTTCCGCCGCCGGATGGGCTTTCCGGGCGAAAGAGCCCCAGTGTCTGGGGAATCGGGAGACGAGCGATCATGTCCGTGATCATGTCCGTGGTCATGTCCGTGATCATGTCCGTGGTCAGGTCCATGATCATGCCCGTGATCATGGAGGTGCGGGAACAACGGCGCCCGCGCGGCATCGCCGGCGAGATCGAGCAGCGCCGGGTCGAGGACACCCTGGCTGGTGGTTTCGATCACCGCCTTGGGCGGAAACAGCTCCCGCGCCCATGCGTCGAAGGCCTTCAAGTCGGCGGCGGCCGCGAGATCGGCCTTGTTGGCCACCAGCACGTCCGCCAGATGCACCTGATCGCGAAACAAGGCCGCCTCCCGCAGCCTGGGGTCCTGGACGACCCTGGGATCGACCAGGCAGATGACCGCGCCCACGTCGACCGCGTCACGGAGATCGTCGCCGCGAAGCTCATCCAGAATGCCCGCCGGGTGTCCGATGCCCGTGGGCTCGATGATCAACCGCTCGGGCCTTGCCCGGCGGAGCACATCGGTAATCGCCACCTTCATCGGCAGGTTCATGGTGCAGCACATGCACCCGCCGGCGATTTCGCGGATCACCACACCGCCGGTTTCGGCTTCATCGGGTTCGAGCGCCGCGCCGTCGACCGGCACCTCGCCGAACTCGTTGACCAGGACCGCCCACCGCTCGTCCGGATCCTTGCGCGACAGCAGATGACGGATCGCCGTCGTCTTGCCGACGCCGAAGAATCCCGTAAACAGGGTCGTCGGAACGTTTGAAACGGCCATGGCACCGACCGGCCTAGCGCGTTCCGCGCCATCAAGCAACCGTGAGGAGTTTTGGTCGCGTAGCACTTGTCACCGCGAGCGCGATTCATAAGATTGCCGCCATGCAGATCCCACCCAAGATGATCGTGCCCGTCGCGGCGCTGGTCATCGCCGCCGGTCTCGGCGGATTCCTGATCGCGGATACGGCCAAACTGTCGGGCGGGCCCGCCGTGAAGACCAGGGTCATCGGCACGACGGGCACGGTCGCCGGCGCGTCCATCGGCGGTCCGTTCACCCTCGTCAATCACCGGGGGGAGGCCGTTACCGAAAAGGACTATCTCGGCAAGCACACGCTGATCTTCTTCGGCTTCACCCATTGTCCGGATATCTGCCCGACGACGATGAATGAAATCGCCTTCGCCCTCGACCGACTGGGCGACAAGGCCAAGGACGTCAACGCCGTATTCGTGACCGTCGATCCCGAGCGCGACGATCCCGAAGCCCTCGGCGATTACATGGAACTGTTCGACAAGCGGATCACCGGCCTGACGGGAACGCCGGAACAGATCGCCGGCATCGCCAAGGCATTCCGGATTTTCTACGCCAAGAACATTTCGGCGGAGGAGCAGGCCAAGCCCAAGGAGGACCGGTTCTATTTGATGGATCACTCCACCATCACGTACCTCATGTCGCCCACCGGCGAGTTTATCCGCCACTATTCCTACGGCACGCCGGCCAAGGCGATGGCGGACGACATCCGGGCCCGGCTCTAGAGCCGATCTAGGGGGCGAAGGGAACGATCATGAAAACCGTCTTCGGGGCCGTTCTCGCGGCGGCGATCATCCTTGCCGTTCCGGCCGGCGCCTCCTTGGCGGCGGATACCACCGTCGGCGGGCTGACCATCTCGAACCCCTGGGCCCGGGCGTCCACCGGCGGATCGCGGCCCGGCGTCGCCTACCTCACCATCGTCAACACGGGCGGCGCGGACAGCTTGACCAGAGCGAGCTCCCCGGTCGCCGGGCGGGTCGAATTGCACCGGATTATCCATGACGGCGGCCGGGCCCGCATGGGCAGGATCGGGAAGATTCCGCTGCCCGAAGGCAAATCGGTCGCGCTCGGACCGGGCGGGCTCCACATCATGCTGATGGGCCTGAAACGGCAATTGAAGGAGGGCGAAACGTTCCCGCTGTCGCTCTATTTCGCCGGGGCCGGCAAGGTTGACGTAATGGTCCGGATCATGGGCGCGGGCGCCACGGGCGATCATTAGGCCCCCAAGGCCACCGGTCACGACCGGCCTTGACCATGGGCAGGCAGCGGCTACTCTGTCGGCTGGACGGTCAAGGGAACCCGGCGAAATTCCGGGACTGCCCCCGCAACTGTGATCAGCCAGGGCTGAGAGTCAGATACCTGCCGTCCGTTTGGCTGCGGAATCCTTGGGGGGATTCACCGCGGCGCGCGCGTCAAACACGGAGGGTGAACATGTCGAGCGAAACGGCAACAACGCAACCAGCGCCGGAAGCCCTCGCTTCCGAGGACGGGAAACGGCGAATGTCGGCGATCCTGGTGCTGGCGTTCGGAGCTTTTCTGGTGTGGGGAGCGGCGTACGCAAATCCCATCACGCTCCACAACGCGGCCCATGACGTCCGCCACGCAACCGGGTTTCCCTGCCACTAGGCCTGCCGCTGGAGATACCAATTGATCAGATCGATTTTCTATCCGGGCCTTCTGGCCGGGATACTCGCCGGGCTGTTCATATTCGGCGCCCAGCAGGTGAAGATCGTCCCCATGGTGTTCGAGGCCGAGAGCTACGAAGGGCAGGCCGCGGGCGGTCATGGCCACGGCGCAACGCAAGCGGCGGCGCCCCGGAGCCATTCACATGAAGACGGTGCCGGCCATTCTCATGGCGATGACGAATGGTCGCCGGCCGACGGCCTCGAACGGACGGCGTTGTCGCTGTTCTCGAATCTGATCACGGCAATCGGATTCGGCCTCGTCCTGTCGGCCGCCTTCGTCCTCAGCCGGCGGCGGGTCTCCTGGCGGGAGGGGATCATATGGGGGCTGGCCGGATTTGCCGCGGTACACCTGGCGCCGGCCTTCGGTCTTCCGCCCGAACTCCCCGGCATGGCCGCGGAAGAGGATATTGTCGCCCGCCAGACCTGGGCGATGGCGACGACCGTCCTCACGGCCGGAGGACTGGCCCTTGTTTTCCTCGGCAAACAGGTGCTGTGGAGAATTGCCGGCGCCCTGCTCATCGCCGCGCCGCATTTCGTTCAGATCGAGCGGGTGCATGTGGAGCACGCCGTGCCCGCCGAACTGGTTTCCCAGTTTATCGTCGCGACGCTGGTCGTGACCGCATTGTTCTGGATGCTGCTCGGCGCCCTGACGAGCTACTTTTCGGGCCGGGTCGGACAAGCACAAGCCTAGACACCGCGAATTTCGCGGAATTCAAGGGCCCCGCTCCCGGCGGGGCCTTTTTCCGGGCCGCTCAATGGTATTTTTTGCGGTGCAAAATAGTGCAAATTCCTGTGGCCGTTGATAGGCTGGGCGCCCAGGCACGCGCAATCCGCAAAGGACCAATCAAATGCCGGACAACAAGACCGCCATCGTCACCGGCTCGACCAGCGGCATCGGGCTGGGCATTGCCCGGGCGCTGGCCGCGAACGGGTACAACATCATGCTCAACGGCTTCGGCGACGAGGCCGAGATCGAGGCGGCGCGCGCCGGTCTCGCCGATGAGTGCGGTGTCGGCGTCGGCTACAACGGCGCCGACATGACCAGACCGGAAGAAATTGCCGGCCTGGTGGAGGCCGCCCGGACAGAGTTCGGCGCCGCCGACATCATCGTCAACAATGCGGGCATTCAGCATGTGGCGCCGGTGGACGAGTTCCCCATCGACAAGTGGGACGCCATCATCGCCGTCAATCTCTCCAGCGCCTTCCATATGATCCGCGCGGCGCTGCCGGGAATGAAGGAACGGCGATGGGGACGGATCATCAATCTCGCCTCGGCCCACGGGCTGGTCGCCTCGCCGTTCAAGTCGGCCTATGTCTCGGCCAAGCACGGCATGCTCGGCCTCACCAAGACGGTGGCGCTCGAGGCCGCCGAGTTCGGCATCACCTGCAATGCCATTTGTCCGGGCTACGTGCTGACGCCCCTGGTCGAGAAACAAATCCCCGAAACGGCCAAGCTCCGGGGGATCAGCGAGGAAGACGTGGTGCGCGACGTGATGCTGGAGGCGCAGGCGACCAAGGAATTCGGCACCGTCGAGCAATTGGGCGCGCTCGCCGTCTTTCTCTGCTCGGACGACGCCGCGCAGATCACCGGCACGGCGCTTCCGGTGGATGGCGGCTGGACCGCGCACTGAGCGGGGCGGGAGATGACGAACTCGATGTCGGGCAACAGCTGGCGTCACCCTGCCCCGAAACGGCAGCGCGCAGGTCGAGCCGCCGCGCGGGACCGCCTAGAGCCGATCTAGGCCCGGACCGCGCGCAGATTGCGTAATGCGGGGTCAAGCGCACCGACACCGGTCGCCGACGATCCGACCAGCTTGTCGACCAGTGTCCGCAGCGCATCGAAATCGGCGCCGTCCAACGAACCGAAAAACAGATCGTTGATCCGCTGCAGTTCGGGCAGCACGTCCCGCAACGCGGCCCGGCCCGCCGCGGTGAGGGACAGCAGCACCCGGCGACGATCCGCCGGATTCGGCTGCTTCTCAATAATGCCCGCCCGCGCCAGCCGGCCGGTCTCCGCGGTCACGAAGGCGCCGCTGACATGCAAATGGCCGGCGATCCGCTTGACGCCAACGCCGCCGTCCCCCTGCAACTCCCAAATCGCCAGCAAAATGCCGCTTTGCGGCCCCGACACGCCCATCCGCTCCGCGATGGCGTCCCGGACCATCTGCATGCGGGCGGAGATAGTGAACAGATCGGACACCATCTGCCGGAAGGCGAGATCGGACCCGTCCCGGAGCAACTCCGGGCGGCCGACGGTCAAACCGATCCCCGGTTCGGCCCCGCTCATTCCCCGTCCTCTTTCAGGAAGTGCTCCTCGATAGGGACGTGCAGGGATTCGTGAATGCAGTTGTACATCTTCCAAAACCCCACCACGCAAGCGAGTTCGACGATTTGCGGCGGCGTAAGGTGCTGCTTGAGCTCGGCGAGAATTTCGGCGGTCACGCCGGACGGATTCTCCGACGCCGCCCGGACGAAGGCCAGGCACGCCGCCTCCGCCTCGTCCGCCGGCTCGGCCGCGCCATCGAGCAGCGCCGTCACCGCGCCGGCGTCCATGTCCCAGCCTTCCGCGCCGCCGCCCGCCGCCTTCAGCATGGCGGTGTTGTGCATGACACAGTATTCGCTGTCGTTGATGTGGCTGGCGACCGAAGCCAGCTTGCGCTTGAGGAACTGATCCAGGGTCGAAGACGGATCACGCATGACCATGCTGTTGAGCTTCCACAGGGGCTCGCAGATTTCCGGACGGTGCATGTAGAGCTTCAAGGCGTTGGGGACGAATCCCATGCGCTCCTTGTAGGGTCCCAGCACGGGCATCAGCGCTTCGGGATAGTCGTCTTCCTCGACATAGGGGATGAACGGTTCGGTCATGGCAGCCTCCCTCTACAGATAATCCTCGAGCTTCACCTTGCCCCAGTTGACCGGCCAGGCGCGTTCGAAATCCTTTTCGTTCTTCGATTTCGCCGTCGCATCGATGCCCATCTTGCCGACGGTGCGCCAGAAGGCATCGATCGGGTCCCCCGACGGATCGAAGGGCGAGCCCCTTGTGTTGTCGACGACGATGACGTCCCGCGACGGATTGACCCGCGACGCCATGGCGTTGAACACCTCCTTGGGGTCGTCGATGTCGGTGTCGGGGCTCACCGCCACCACCATCTTGGTGTTGAGCCAAGGCGCCCCCATGGTCTGCATCAGACCGTCATTGATGTACCCCTCCCGCGGCGCCTCCACCTGAATGATGCAGGCAAGCGCCCCGCCCCACGTCGGGAACCGGACGTCGTGGACGTTGAGCCCGATCTCGGTCAGCCGGTTGTAGAGCACCGCCTCGTGGCAGAGCCTGGGCAGGGTCTGGTGGTCCGTGTCGGGGGTCGTCTGGTGATTGCGGTAGATGGGCCGGTCCTTGCGCATGGTGATGGCGCGGACGTGAAGATCAGGCAGCGCCGCCTGTTTGGGGAGGTAGTACATAGAGGGCGAGACGCCGACCCCGATATCGGTCCGGCTTTTGAGATCGACCACCGCCTCGACGACGATCTCGGCGTGGGCGGGCACGGTGAGATCAATGGTCTCGCACGGCACCATCTCGATATCCATGTCCATGATGGTGCCGACCATCTCCATCTCGCCCCACAAATCCATGTGAAGCCCGGAGAACTTGCCCATGATCTCGTAGGCCGGCGGAATGCCGAAGACGATGGCAATGGGCATTTCGGCCTCGCCGCGCGCCAGCAGCTTCCGAATGACGGCATGGGTATGCGGCGTGATGAA
>JAPPFK010000032.1 GCA_028823885.1 Rhodospirillales bacterium
CGGGGGGCGGTGCGTCGAGCCAAGCTCTACTACTTGCGCGACCGTTCCGGCAAGTCGGCCAGGATCGCCGAGCGGACCGACGGTTATGCGGCGAAGTTGTCCGCGGCCGATCGCGAGGCGGCCGCCGAAGAGAAACGCCAAGCCATCGCGTCCGCCGCCCAGGCGACCGACGAGGAGCTGATCGCGGCCGGTGCGCCCATCGATCCCGATGCGCCCGAAGAGGTGGCCGAGGAGGCCGTCGTCAAGGAAGCCGCCGAGGTCCCGGCCGAAGAGGCGGCTGCGGAGGAAGCGCCCGCCGATGAGGCTCCGGCGGACGAGACTCCGGCGGACGAGGTTGGCGCCGGCGGCGACGAACAGAAATAAACGCCAACCAATAGACGCCAACCAACAAGCGCGCATCCGGGGAGTCAGCGCCATGAGTGCACCCAAGACCCTGTTCGACAAGATCTGGGACGCCCACCTCATCGACGAAAGCGATGACGGCACCTGTCTGATCTTCATCGATCGGCACATCGTTCACGAGGTAACCAGTCCGCAGGCCTTTGAAGGTCTGCGCACGGCCGGCCGCAAGGTGCGCCGGCCCGATCTGACCCTCGCGGTGCCGGACCACAACGTACCCACCTCGGACCGGGCGGCGGGCATTGACGACGAAGAGTCCCGGATTCAGGTCGAGACACTCGACAAGAACTGCCAGGATTTCGGGCTGCGGATTTTCGGCATGGACGATATTCGCCAGGGCATCTGCCACGTCATTGGTCCCGAGCAGGGCTTCACGCTTCCCGGCACCACGCTGATTTGCGGCGACAGCCACACGGCGACCCACGGCGCGTTCGGCTCACTCTCATTCGGGGTCGGCACGTCCGAGGTCGAGCACGTGCTCGCCACCCAGACCATGATCCAGCGCAAATCGAAGAACATGCGCGTCACCGTCGATGGGGAATTGCCTCTGGGCGTGACGGCGAAGGACATGATCCTCGCGATCATCGGCGAAATCGGCACCGCCGGCGGCACCGGCTGCGTCATTGAATTCGCCGGCGAGGCGATCCGGTCCCTGTCCATGGAAGGCCGGATGACGGTTTGCAACATGACCATCGAGGGCGGGGCCCGGGCGGGCCTGATCGCCCCCGACGAGACCACGTTCGAGTACCTCAAGGGCCGGCCCATGGCGCCCAAGGGCGGCGCCTGGGAGATTGCGGCCGGGTATTGGAAGACCTTGAAGTCCGACGAGGGCGCCAAGTACGACATCGAGGTGACCCTGAAGGCTGAAGACATCGTGCCGCAGGTCACCTGGGGCACCAGCCCCGAGGATGTGGTGCCGATTACCGGCGCCGTGCCCGATCCGGCCGACGAGTCCGACGAGGCGCGCCGCAACAAGATGGAGCGCTCCCTCGAATACATGGGTCTCGAGCCGGGAATAGCCATGCGTGACGTCAAGATCGACCGCATGTTCATCGGCTCCTGCACCAACAGCCGGATCGAGGATCTCCGGGCCGCTGCCGAGGTCGCCCAAAAGGCGATAGACAAGGGCCGCAAGGTCGCCGATCACGTGGACGCCATGGTCGTGCCGGGTTCCGGCCTGGTGAAGGCCCAGGCGGAGGAGGAGGGCCTGGACCGGATATTCATCGACGCCGGCTTCGACTGGCGCGAGCCCGGCTGCTCCATGTGCCTTGCGATGAACGCCGACAAGCTGACCCCGGGGGAGCGCTGCGCATCGACGTCCAACCGCAACTTCGAGGGCCGTCAGGGTCCCGGCGGCCGCACCCATCTGGTCAGCCCCGCCATGGCGGCGGCGGCGGCAATCGCCGGCCACCTCACCGATATTCGCGATCTGGATTAGGGAGACGGGTCATGGAAAAGTTCGAAAAGCTCACCTCTGTCGCCGCGCCGTTGCCGATCGCCAATGTGGACACGGACATGATCATCCCGGCCCGCTACCTGAAAACCATCAAGCGGACCGGGCTTGGCGAAGGACTGTTCGCCAACATGCGTTTCAAGGAGGATGGATCGGACAACGAAGAGTTCGTCCTCAACCAGCCGGCCTACAAGGACGCCCGGATCCTCGTCGCCGGCAACAATTTCGGCTGCGGCTCGTCGCGCGAACACGCGCCCTGGGCGCTGATGGATTACGGGATCAAATGCGTCATCTCCACGGACTTTGCCGACATCTTCTATAACAACAGCTTCAAGAACGGCATGCTGCTGATCAAGGTCGGCCCGGAGGAGCTGGACCTGCTGATGGACGATGCGGGGCGGGGCGCCAATGCCACCGTGACGGTCGACCTGGAAGCCCAGGAGATCACCGGTCCCGACGGCGGGGTCATCAAGTTCGAGATCGATTCCTTCAAGAAGCACTGTCTCCTGAACGGCCTCGACGACATCGGGCTGACCATGGAGAAGGAGGACAAGATCGCCTCCTTCGAGGAGAGCCACAAGGCCGCCCAGCCCTGGCTGTAAGCTTTCTCCATTTCATTATCTGATTCGTTACGGGACACCATCATGGCCGCCAACAAATCCGTTCTTTTCCTGCCCGGCGACGGCATCGGCGCCGAGGTTGCCGCCGAGGTGAAAAAGGTCATCGATTGGATGGGCGACAATCGCGCCCTCGAATTCGACGTCACGGACGGCCTGATCGGCGGAACCGCCTATGACCAAACCGGCTCGCCGCTGCCCCGGGAGACCATCGAGGCGGCCCATGCGGCGGATGCCGTCCTGTTGGGCGCGGTCGGCGGCCCGAAGTGGGAAACGCTTCCCTTCGAGGACCAGCCCGAACGGGGCCTGCTGGGTATCCGGAAGGAGATGGGCCTGTTTGCCAATCTGCGCCCGGCCCTGGTCTTCGATGCCTTGGCCGACGCCTCGACCCTCAAATACGACGTCGTGGCCGGCCTCGACATCATGATCCTTCGCGAACTGTCGAGCGGCATCTATTTCGGCGAGCCCCGCGGCATCGAGGATTTGGGCGGCGACAGACGGCGCGGCTACAACACGCTCACCTATACCTCGGACGAGGTCCGGCGGATCGGCGAGGTCGCCTTTGACCTGGCGGCCAAACGCAACAAGCGGGTGTGCTCCATCGACAAGGCCAACGTGCTGCAGGCGACGGTGATGTGGCGGGAGGAAATGATCAAGGTGGGCGAACGGCACCCGGACATCGAACTCAGCCACATGTATGTGGACAACGCCGCCATGCAGCTGGTCCGCAATCCCAAGCAGTTCGATGTCGTCGTCACCACCAACATGTTCGGCGATATTCTCTCCGATTGCGCCGCCATGCTGACGGGATCGCTGGGCATGCTGCCGTCGGCGTCGCTCGGAGAGCCGGACGAGAGCGGCAACCGCCCGGCCCTCTATGAGCCGGTGCATGGCTCGGCGCCGGATATCGCGGGGCAGGGTATCGCCAATCCGCTGGCGATGATCTTGTCGTTCTCAATGATGCTTCGTTATTCGTTCGATCTCGCCGGCGAAGCCGATGCGGTGGATGCGGCGGTCGAGGCGGTGCTGGCCAAGGGCCTCCGCACCGGCGACATCATGGAAGACGGCAAGACCCGGGTTTCCACCGAGGAGATGGGCGCGGCCGTGCTGGCCGAGTTGTCGGCCGCCGCCTGAACCCCTGAAGCCGTCGCCGGGCGTTGTCCGGCCGACAGGAAAATCTCATGGGGATTCCCGGGTTTGCACGTTGCAAAACCCGGTCAACCGGCGTAAATCAACGCCCCGAATCACGCTTTCCGGACCGGAGACGGACCATGCCGATCAAGTACGCGGTAGTCGGCGCCACGGGCGCCGTCGGGCGCGAAATGCTGCAAATCCTTGCCGAGCGCGGGGTGAGCGCGGACGACGTGACCGCGCTCGCGTCCCAACGCTCCATCGGCGTCGAGGCGTCGTTCGGCGAGGACGACGTGTTGAGCGTCGCCGGCCTCGACGGGTTCGACTTCGAGGGAACCGACATCGTGCTGTCCAGCGCCGGCGCGAAAATCTCGGCGGACTTCGCGCCCCGCGCCGCGGCTGCCGGCGCGGTCGTCATCGACAATACGTCCTACTTCCGGATGGACCCGGACGTTCCGCTCGTGGTGCCGGAGGTCAATCCGGAGGCCATCGCCGGCTATACCCGGAAGAACATCATCGCCAACCCCAACTGCTCGACCATCCAGATGGTGGTGGCGCTGAAACCGTTGCACGACATCGGCAATATCAGGCGGGTCGTCGTCTCGACCTACCAGGCGACGTCGGGCGCCGGCAAGGAAGGCATGGACGAACTGTTCAATCAGACCCGCGGCGTCTTCGTGAACGAGCCGGAACACGACAACATGGAGACGTTCACCAAGCCCATCGCCTTCAACGTCATTCCTCACATCGACGTCTTCATGGAAGACGGCTACACCAAGGAGGAATGGAAGATGATGGTCGAGACCAAGAAGATTTTGGATCCCGAGATCAAGATCACCGCGACCTGCGTCCGTGTCCCGGTATTCATCGGTCATTCGGAAGCCGTTGCGGTCGAGTTCGAACACGCCGTCACGGTCGAGGAGGCGCGCGCCGCGCTGGCCGAGATGCCCGGCATCGCGGTGGTCGACCATCGCGCCGACGAGGGCTATGTGACGCCCAAGGAGTCCGCCGGCGAAGACCCGGTCTATGTCAGCCGTCTCCGCGAAGACCCGACGGTCGAGAACGGACTGTCATTCTGGTGCGTGTCCGACAATCTCCGCAAGGGCGCCGCGCTGAACGCCGTCCAAATCGCCGAAGAGCTGAGCCGAACCTATATGGAAGAAGCGGCTTAGCCCGCATTTCCCGCCAGGGTTACGGCCTGCGTCGCGTCCCGGCGGTCGAGCCGCCTGGACCAACCCGTTCGCCCAAGGTTATGCTTCCCTAAAACCAGGGGGGCCGAATGGCTAAGCGTTCAGACCGCATGCATGTGGGCATGTTCTTCAAGAACACCGGCCACCATATCGCGTCGTGGCGGCATCCGGACAGTCAGCCCGATGCCGGCATCAACATCCAGCACTACGCGCAATGCGCCCAGGCTGCCGAGCGCGCCGGGTTCGACTTCATCTTCTTCGCCGACAGTGCGGCGGTGCGGGAGACCGATATCGAGCCCCTGAGCCGCTCTTCCCAATACACGGCGTATTTCGAGCCGACCACGTTGCTGTCGGCGTTGGCCATGGTCACGGAGCGGATCGGTCTCGTCGCCACCCAGACCACCAGCTACAACGAGCCTTACAACATTGCCCGGCGGTTTGCCTCCCTCGACCACCTGTCCGCGGGCCGGGCCGGGTGGAACGTGGTTACGTCGGGCAATCACGCCGAGGCATTCAACTTCGGCCGGGATGAACACTTCGAGCACGAAGACCGTTACCGGCGGGCCAAGGAGTTTGTCGAGGTGGTCAAGGGCCTATGGGACAGCTGGGACGATGACGCTTTCGTTTACGACGTGCCGGAAGGCCGGTTCTTCCGGCCCGATGGACTTCACAAGCTGAACCATGAAGGCGACTTCTTTAAGTCCCGGGGGCCGTTGAACGTGCCCCGCCCGCCCCAGGGCTATCCGGTTATCTTCCAGGCGGGTATCTCCGATGCCGGCAAGGAACTGGCCGCGGCGACGGCGGAGGGGGTGTTTTCCGGCGAGTTGACCCTCGAAAAGTCCCAGGCCCACTACGGCGACATCAAGTCGCGCATGACGCGCTACAACCGGGGTCCCGACGAGCTTCGGATCATGCCCGGGGTGACGGCGATCGTCGGCAGGACGGGCGCGGAGGCGGAGGACAAGGAGCGCGAACTGGCCGAGTTGGTCCATCCGGTCGTCGGACTTGCGTACGTGGGAACGCTTCTCGGCATCGACCTTTCCGGCCATGATCCCGACGACAAGGTACCCGATCCCTCGGACGGGCACCGGGGCGATCACGGCATGGTCCGGCGGATCATGGAGATTGTCCATGAAGAGGACCTGACCATCCGCCAACTGTACGAGAAGCTGGCGGGGTCTTACGGAAAGTTGACCATTCGCGGTTCGGTGACCGAAGTGGCCGACACCATGCAGGAATGGTTCGAGGTGCGGGCGTGCGACGGGTTCATCCTGCAGCCGCTGACCATGCCGGGAGACTTCGATGATCTCTGCGAAATGCTGATCCCCGAACTCCAGGACCGCGGACTGATCCGCGTTGGGTATGAGGGTGAAACCCTCCGCGAGCATATGGAGCTGAACCGGCCCGAAAGCCGCCATGCCCACTGATTTGAAAAGAATTCGGACCGACCAGGTCGGCAGCCTGCTCCGCCCCCGCGCCCTCATTGACGCGTTCCTGAAATTCGGCCGGGGTGAAATCTCCGAAGCTGAACTGGCCGGCGAACAGGACAGGGCCGTGAACAACGTCGTCGCGCGGCAGGAGGCCGCCGGCCTGGAGGTCGTAACCGACGGCGAGTATCGGCGTCTCAATTGGCAGGTCAGCTTCTCGCGCGTGAACGGCTGGGATCAGACCGATCGTTCCCTCGAAGGCTTTGTTCGCAATCCAAGCCTGGTGATGAAAGGTGAGACCCCCCACAGCCGCGGCGCGGACGCCGTCGAATCATTCAAAATGCCCGCGGATGCGAAGCTGGCCCTCGCAGAGAATTTCCCGCTGAAGGAGTACCGCTATCTCGCCAGGGTCGCATCCGTACCGGCAAAGGCGATGATCATGGGGCCGGATCGAGTGTCCCAGATGTGCGATATCGAGAAATCGAAGCCGCACTACGAGACGCCGGATGCGTTCCTGGCCGACGTGGTCAAGGTCGAACAGGAAATCGTCGGAGGCCTCGTCGAGGCCGGCTGTCCGTACGTGCAATTGGATGAACCCAGCTACACCGGTTACGTCGATCGTCCGACGCTGGAACGAATAGCCGCCCGCGGTGAGGATCCGATGGTCAATTTGAACCGCGCCATCGATGCGTCCAACGCGGTCGTCGAGCCTTACCGGGGGAAAGCGGTATTCGGCCTCCACATCTGCCGCGGCAACCGGGCCAGCATGTGGCACCGGGAAGGAGCATATGACGGCATCGCCGAAACGTTGTTCGGGCGCCTCGAGTTCGACCGGCTGCTGCTTGAATACGACACGGAGCGGGCAGGCGGTTTCGGGCCGCTGCGATTCGTGCCGAAAGGGGTTCAGGTGGTGCTTGGCCTCGTGACCACCAAACGGGGTGATCTGGAAGATGTCGAGGAATTGCTCCATCGCATTGACGATGCGAGCCGGTATATCGATCCCGGCCAGTTGGCGCTCAGCCCGCAATGCGGGTTTGCCTCCGGGATTGCCGGCAATGCGATCACCGAAGATGAGCAGTGGCGGAAGCTCGAACTGATCGGCGAAACCGCCCGGCGTGCCTGGGGTCATGCCTGATCTGACGCGTTCCTGCCGCTAAGCCCTTAGGCAAATTGCATTTGTCGGCGCGGTTGCCGTGCAATCGTGGTGTGGCCAAAGTGTAAGCCTATGCTATTCTCGCACGGTGTTCGGGCCGAGGCCCCGCCCCCGCGAGGTCGAAGGCCGGCAAGAAATTCAGAGTTCAGATTTCCAGGGAGGAACGAAAATGTACAAAACGTTTGGGCTTGCAATTGGGGTCGGTGCGGTTGCGCTGATGTCCCTCGGTGCGCATGCGCCAGCTTATTCCGCAGAAGTTACCCTGCGCGGTGCCAGCTGCTTCCCCATCGGTTCACCGCCGTCCAGTGCCTATGAGGCCCTCGTCAAGGCGGTCAACGAACGCGGCAAAGGTGTCATGCAAATCAAGCTGTTGGGCGGCGCGCCGGCCATCGGCAGCCCGTTCACCTTGACCCAGAAGATGTCCAAGGGGGCCTACGATGTGGTCGGCTGCACCGAGGCCTATTACGGAAACGTCATCCCTGAAGCGCCGGTCCTGCGGCTCTCCAGCAAGACGGCCGCCGAACTGCGCAAGAATGGCGGCATCGACTACGTCCAAAGGCTTCTGAACGCCAAGAATGTTCACTATGTGGCGCGGCACGGCGATTTTGGCCCGTTCAATCTTTGGCTCAGCAAGAAGATCGACAAACCGGACCTCAAGGGCTTGAACCTTCGGGTTGCCCCGGTCTACACCGCGTTCTTCAAGTCTCTGGGTGCTACCGTGCAGACGGCAGCGCTGCCGCAGATCTACACCCTGATGGAAAACAATACGGTTCAGGGTTTCGGCTGGCCGGCAGGCGCCTTCGTGCCGCCGTGGGCCAAGGTGACCAAGTACCAGGTCGAGCCTGGTTTCTACACGTCGCCCTTGCAGACTTTGGTCAATCTCAAGAAATGGAAGAGCCTGGCCCAGGAGCAGCGCGACTTCCTCACCAAGGTCGCCCTCGAGTTCGAAGCCGCGTCCGAACCGATCAATAACCCTGCCCTTCAGGCGCGCCTGAAGAAGGGTATGGAGACGCGCGCCAAGGCCGGCATGGAGGTCATCGAGTTCAAGGGTGCCGATCGCGAGAAGTGGCTCGCTGCCGCGAATAACGAAGCCTGGAAAGAGGTTCTGGAGCGTTCGCCGAAGCACGGCAAGGCGCTGGAAAAGCTCTTCCGTTAAGCCGACCGGAACACCGAAAAGTGGAAATGTAGACGCGATCTGCATTTCCGCTTTTCGCTTTCTCGGATGTCGAATTAAGTCTCGGGGCGCTTGATGAAGACCGCACTCGATAATTTCGAGACACTTTACCTCCGCCTGACCATATTCCTTGCTGCGCTGGTGGCCGTTTCCATCGGTCTGATCGCAATCCTGATTCCCCTCAATCTGTTCATCATCAAGGCCGGAATAGGCAGCATTTGGTGGCTGAACGAGGGAATCGAGTTCGTCCTGTTCTTCGGCGTTTTTGCCGGCGCGCCGTGGGTGCTCCAGCAGGGCGCCCACGTCAAAGTCGATATTGTCACCTCTTCCCTGTCACCGGATGCCTCCAAAAGGCTCGACGGCTTCCTCAACCTCTTCGGGTTCGCGCTTTGTTTTTTGCTGTGCATCTACGGCAGCCGTGCGGGCATCAGCGAATTCATCGACATGACGTTGCCGGACAAGGATGTGCGGATTCCCAACTGGATCGTGGTGACATTTTTCGCCGTTTCAATGGCCCTGCTGGCGATCGAGTTCCTGATGAGGTTCAGGGAACAACGCGTCTTGAAGCCGGCCGACGACGCTCTCGGCTCGGAGGCAGGGCTCTGAGATGGAGTGGTATCTCGCCCTCATACTCCTCCTTGGGACCGTCTGTCTGGCGATGTTCCTGGGATTGCCTGTCGCCCTGGCGTTCTTCACCGCAAATGTGATCGGCACGTTTATCTTTATCGGTGGCGACATTGGTCTCGTGTTCATGCCCATGGAGTTCCACAACGCGATCACCTTCGGTCTCGCGCCCATCGCGCTCTTCCTGTTGATGGGAGAAATATTGCTCCAGACCGGCGTGGCCTTTAAGGCGATCGGGGCCATCGACCGGCTGATTTCCCGGGTGCCGGGCCGTTTGTCGGTGGTCTCCATCGTCGGCGGCACGGTGTTTTCGTCGCTCTCCGGGTCGACCATCGCCAACACGGCCATTCTGGGATCGGTGCTCTTGCCGGATATGATCAAGCGGGGCTATCAGCCGTCCATCGCCATGGGTCCGATCATGGCCGTCGGCGGCATCGCCATGCTGATCCCGCCGTCGGCGCTGGCCGTGCTGTTGGCGAGCATTGCCGAGCAGAGTGTTGCTCAACTGCTGATCGCCGGGATTATTCCCGGTTTTCTGATGGCGATGCTGTTCTTTGCCTATGTGATCATTCGCTGCACCCTCAATCCGTCGCTCGCGCCCACCTATGCCCCGGACGAGAGCGCCCTCGAACTGCCGATTACGGTAGCGCTCAACCGCAAGGGCCGGGCGATCGCCAGTTGGACCTATCGCGGCCCCGGATTGAAGCTCCTGAACCGCATCCTGCCGTTCGTTCTCTACATCCTGCCGCTGTTCATCATCTTCATCGTCGTGGTCGGATCGATCTTCTACAAGATTGCCGCGCCGACCGAAGCAGCCGCGCTGGGCAGTCTTGCCGCCTTCGGGGCCTGCTATTTTTTCCGGCTGTTCAAGAACATCATCACCATCACCGGGATCGAAGGCGCCGATTTCACCTGGCGCGCCATCGCCAAGGCGCTGATGGAGACCGCCAAGGTGAATACCATGATCCTGTTCATTATCGCCGGCTCATTGGTATTCGCGCAGGCATTGTCCAACTCGGGCGCGACCGACGGCCTTTTGACGGCAATCGCCGCCCTGGACCTCACCCGGCTTCAGGTCGTGATCATGATGATGCTGGTCCTGCTGTTTCTCGGCGCCTTCATGGACCAGGTGAGCATGCTGCTGCTCACCCTGCCGTTCTTCCTGCTCGGCGCACAGTCGTTGCAGGTGGTGTTCGAGATCGATGTCGTCTGGCTGATGGTGCTGATGCTGATCACCATGGAGATCAGCTTGCTCACGCCGCCATTCGGCCTGCTGCTCTACGTGATGAAGGGGATCGCGCCCTTCGATGTATCCATCGGGCATGTGATCCGGTCGGCCATGCCGTTCATCCTGATCGAGCTGTTCGTGCTCGCGCTGCTTATTGCCATGCCGGAGGTCGCGGTCTGGCTGCCGAGCAAGATCGGCTGATACCGGTGGTCGAGCAGCGGCGGCGGCGGTCTTGCGCCTCTCTTCGCCCCGGCAGGATGGATCCGTGGCTTCATCCAAGTGCGTCACGCCTGGCGGGCGTTGTGGATAAACCTCGGGACAACTTCACAATTGTTTGGGGCCAATAGCTGTAAGTTGCTGATTCCAATGCCGAATCAGCCCCGCAAAGCATGTTGAAACCCAAAATCGAATCGGATATGAAAGAGGCGTCAGGTACACAAGGCCTGGGATCCTTATGTAGCGCACCGCGCAGGCGGCACTCCTGACGCCTCGTAGAGCCGGCCAGGCTCCACGCACACGATAACGCCCTTCCACTCCAACTGCGTTGACCATCGATTTACCCTTGGGAGAGAGATCGATACGGTCGCTGCAGCCGGGTCCGGCCTCATACGGACGCCGTTGCCGGCCCCCGTCTTCCGCCTTCCCCTCGGCTCACCGGGCCTCGAAATCGGCTGGACACCCACGTTTCGGGAACCGACATCGACGGCAGGCCGTCTCCGACATTCCCGGCGGTCAGCGTTCCTTGCGAGGGCAAGAACCCCGACCCGTACGTGCCCGTCCCATCTCTCGACACGACGAACCACCAGCGGACATCGTCCGCGGCGGCACCCTTGCCGAATGTCGCTGGACCCGACCCCGGTCCGCCTCGCGGCGATTGGCATCCGATCCTGCGCCTTTCGGCGCCGGCTGGGCCGCCAGGGCGGCCCCGCCGCACGCGGCCTTCGTCCACCAGCCCGAACCTCAACCGATACCGAGGCATCGTTTGGGTCCGGTCTCGCAATCCTCGCCGAGAATCCCGGCCCGAAGGCCGAAAGTCCCGACGTCCGCCCGGCCCGAAAGCCGTTTGGGGTGCCGCCCTCCGGCCCGAAGGCCCGACAGCCGCACCACGGATCGCGACGGAAACGCTATCGCGTACAAGAAGTATTCTGCGAACATCAAATGAAACTTTCAATAAAAACCAGACAAATTCTTGAAATTTTCTGTGTATAATTTATCTGTATTTGCACAAAACGTTCACAACTTATCCACAGGCCTGCTCACACAGAAAACTAAAAGTATTTCCTTTCAACGCCTTACCTTCGGCTGATC
This sequence comes from Rhodospirillales bacterium, assembly GCA_028823885.1. Lineage (GTDB taxonomy): Bacteria > Pseudomonadota > Alphaproteobacteria > Rhodospirillales > UBA2165 > JAJDXO01. The sequence goes on from JAPPFK010000032.1 coordinate 11,705, forward strand.
GGCTTGCGCCGGCAGCGCGCGATTGTCGTTTTTTTGACGCAACAAGGACCGCCGACGATTTGAGAAGACATCATTACATTCGTTGACAAGCGGCTTAGATCGGCTCTAGGGAGGCGCGTTGACTTGCCCGGGGCGAGGGTCTAAACCAAATTTTCCGCCGCCCCAGGCGGAATGCGCAGCATGTCAGGGCATCCTCCATGGCTACGGATAACCGTCCGCTCTCTCCTCATCTTCAAGTCTATCGCTGGCAAATCACTTCGGTTCTCTCCATTCTCCACCGGATCACCGGTGTGGGACTGGCGGTCGGCGCGATTGTTTTTGCCTATTGGCTGAATGCCGCCGGATATGGGGCGGACGCGTTTGCGCGCGCCCAGGCGGTTCTCGGAACGTGGGTTGGTGTCGTCCTGCTGGCGGGATGGACGTTCGCGCTCTTCTACCATCTGCTCAATGGCATCCGTCACCTGTTTTGGGATGCGGGAATGGGCTTTGAACTGAGTCAGGTTCGTGCCTCGGGCTGGACGGTGGTTGTCGGCGCAGCGGTACTGACGGCGATCACCTGGGCGGTTGTTTGGAACGCGGCCGGGGGGGCGGGATAGATGAGTTTGCAAACCGATCTGGCGCGGGTCCGGGGACTTGGCTCGGCCAAGGAAGGCACCGGCCATTGGTGGGCGCAGCGGTTGACCGCGGTTGCCTTGGTGCCATTGGGGATTTGGTTCGTTTTCGCGGCGGTTTCCCTGGCCGGCGCGGATCTCGGCGAATTCCGGGCTTGGCTGACCGTGCCCTACAACCTGATCCTCATGGTCCTGTTGGTCGGCGTCCTGTTTCACCACATGCAGCTTGGCATGCAGGTGGTGTTCGAAGACTACATCCATAATGAACGTTCGAAGACCGTCGTATTGGTACTGAACAAGTTCATCGCCGTCATTCTAGGCGTATCCTGCATCATCGCGCTCTTGCGCGTCGCCTTTGGAGGCTGACGGCCGATGGCTGACCACGAAATAATCGATCACCAGCATGACGTCATCGTCGTTGGGGCCGGCGGCGCGGGCCTGCGCGCGGCCCTTGGTATGACGGCCGCGGGGCTGAAGACCGCCTGCATCACCAAGGTCTTTCCCACGCGCAGTCACACGGTCGCCGCGCAGGGCGGTGTCGGCGCGGCGCTCGGCAATATGGGGGAAGACGACTGGAAATGGCATATGTACGACACGGTCAAGGGCGCCGACTGGCTGGGTGACCAGGACGCCATCGAATACATGTGCCGCGAGGCGATGCCGGCGGTTTACGAACTCGAGCACTATGGGGTGCCGTTCTCCCGCACCGAAGACGGCAAGATCTATCAGCGGCCATTCGGCGGGCACATGCGAAACTACGGGGAAGCTCCCGTGGAACGCGCGGCCGCGGCCGCCGACCGCACCGGTCATGCGATTCTCCACACCCTGTATCAGCAGTCCCTGAAGCATGAAGCCGAGTTCTTTGTCGAATACTTCGCCATCGATTTGATCATGGACGAAGAAGGTGCCTGCCGGGGTGTGATGGCCTGGAATTTGGCCGATGGGACGCTGCATCGCTTCGCGGCCCAGCAAACCGTCCTCGCGACCGGCGGATATGGCCGAAGTTATTTTTCCTGCACCTCGGCGCACACCTGCACGGGGGACGGCAATGGCATGGCGGCCCGCGCCGGTATTCCGCTGCAGGACATGGAATTCGTGCAGTTCCACCCGACCGGCGTCTATGGCGCCGGTGTCCTGATCACCGAGGGGGCCCGGGGCGAAGGCGGTTATCTCACCAACTCGGAAGGTGAGGCGTTCATGGAGCGCTATGCGCCGACCTCCAAGGATCTGGCGTCCCGGGACGTGGTCAGCCGCGCGATGACCATCGAGATTCGAGAGGGCCGCGGCGTCGGGCCGGAGAGCGATCACATCTTCCTGCACCTGGAGCATCTCGGGACCGACGTGCTGCACGCCCGTCTGCCGGGGATCACCGAGTCCGCCAAGATTTTTGCCGGCGTCGACGCCACCAAGGAACCGATCCCGGTGCTGCCGACGGTGCACTACAACATGGGCGGCGTGCCCACCAATTATCACGGTGAGGTCATTCGCCCGACCGCCGACGATCCGGATGCGGTCTGCCCGGGACTGATGGCTATCGGCGAGGCGGCGTGCGTCAGTGTGCACGGCGCCAATCGCCTCGGGACCAACTCCCTGCTCGATCTTGTGGTTTTTGGACGCGCCGCGGCGATCCGGGCCGCCGAAACCGTCGAGAAGGGCGCTTCCGGGAGGCCGCTGCCGGCTGATGCCGGCGGGATGGCCATCGAGCGGCTGGAGAAAACCCGCAACGCCAACGGTTCCCGTCTCACGTCCGAAATCCGGCTGGAGATGCAGCGGATCATGCAGGCCGACGCCGCCGTGTTCAGGACCACGGAAACCCTCGCCAATGGCGCCTCGGCGCTCCAGGAGACGGCGAAGAGCATGGGAGATTTGAAGCTCAACGATACCTCCATGATCTGGAACTCCGACCTCGTCGAAGCGTTGGAACTGGACAATCTGATGGTCTCGTCGGTGGCGACGGTGGAATCCGCGAAGAACCGCCGGGAATCGCGCGGCGCTCACGCCCACGAGGACTTCCCCGACCGGGACGACGAGGTCTGGATGAAGCACTCGCTTGCCAAAGTCGACGGGAACTGGGGGACCGAATTGTCCTATCGGCCGGTACACGATTATACGCTCACCGATGAGGTCGAATACATCCCGCCGGAAGCACGGGTCTATTAGGCCGGCAGGACCGAGGTCAAGGAAACGAGAAATGGCAGAGTTTTCACTTCCCGCAAATTCGAAAGTCGTCGAGGGCAAGACCTTCCCGGCGCCCGCGGGCGCGGCGCGGGTGAAGAAGTTCAAGGTCTACCGCTACGATCCGGACAGGAACGAAAATCCCCGGATGGATACCTACGAGATCGACCTGGATGCCTGCGGTCCGATGGTTCTGGACGCGCTGATCAAGATAAAGAACGAAATCGACTCGACGCTGACCTTTCGCCGTTCGTGCCGGGAGGGGGTGTGCGGCTCCTGCGCGATGAATGTGGGCGGCACCAACACGCTGGCATGCATCAACGCGATCGACGACTTCAGAGGCGATATCGCGGTCTACCCGCTGCCGCACATGATGGTGGTCAAGGACCTGGTTCCCGACCTCACCAACGCGTACGCCCAGTACGCCTCCATTCAGCCTTGGCTGCAGGCCGACACGCCGGCGGCCCCGGGCAAGGAACGTCTCCAAAGTCCGGAAGAGCGGGAAGAGCTGGATGGTCTTTGGGAATGCGTGTTGTGCTTCTCGTGCTCGACGGGCTGCCCCAGCTATTGGTGGAATTCGGACCGCTATTTGGGTCCGGCGACGTTGCTCCAGGCCTATCGCTGGATTGCCGATTCCCGCGACGAATATACCGGCGAACGGTTGGATGCGCTGGAGGACCCGTTCCGGCTCTATCGCTGCCATACCATCATGAACTGCACCAACACCTGCCCGAAGAATCTCAACCCGGGCAAGGCGATCGCCAAGATCAAGCAGAAGATGGTCGAACGCCGTTAAGCGCGCGAACCGATCCCGGCATTCGTCCCCGGAGTCTAGGGCCGGGCCGCTATTTCCTGGTGTCCGGCGCTTTACAGACGGCGCTTCGCCGCCTAATGAACCGCCATGCAGGAGCAGGCCGTCATTCACGCGGGCCCGTTGTTCGACTACCGTGACCGGGTCGCCGCGGGTCAACTCACCTCGGATCCGGCGCAGGCGCTGTTGGCCGAAAAGCTGCAAAGCCTCCATCGGGCGCTGGCCGGCTATACGCCGAGCGCCGGGCACGCCGGCTGGAAGGAGCGGTTTGGACTGACCCGCCGGCGGGCCGAGCCGGTTCAGGGCCTTTACATCTATGGCGGCGTGGGCCGCGGCAAGTCCATGCTCATGGACATGTTCTTCGGCGCGGCCTTGGTGGAAAAAAAGCGCCGCACGCATTTCCACGCCTTTCTCCAGGACGTGCACGCAAGGATGAACGCCTTCCGCGAGCGTTCCGGCGGCGAGGGCGGCGACCCGATCCCGGATGTCGCCAAGGACATCGCGGACGAGGCGTGGCTGCTTTGTTTCGATGAATTCCAGGTCGCCAACATCGTCGACGCGATGATCCTGGGGCGGTTGTTCGAGAACCTGTTTGCCCGCGACGTCGTCGTGGTCGCCACGTCCAACCGGCCGCCCCAGGACCTCTACAAGGACGGCCTGCAGCGCAACAAATTCGTTCCCTTTATCGAGATGATCGGCGAGCGGTTGGATGTGCTGGAGCTGAGCAGTCCGATCGATTATCGCCTCCGCCGGCTGAAGGGGATGAACGTTTACCACACGCCGCTCGACGGCGGCAGCCGGGCGACCCTCGACGACTACTTCGGTCAGCTCACCGACGGCCGCCCGCCGGAACGGGAGCGCATTGAGGTGAAGGGCCGGACGATCGAGATTTCAATGGCGGTCGACGGCGTCGGCCGGGCGGATTTCGGAGACCTTTGCGACAAGCCCCTGGGCCCCGCGGACTATCTGGCCATCGCGGCGCGTTATCACACGTTTGTCGTCGACGACATTCCCCTGCTGACGCCGGCGATGCGCGATGCGGCACGGCGGTTCGTCATCCTGATCGACGCGTTCTACGAGGCCAAGGTCAACCTCGTGTGTTCCGCCGCCGCGCCGCCGGCCGGGCTTTACCCCGAGGGCGAGGGGAAATTCGAGTTCGAACGCCTTGTCTCCCGGCTCATCGAAATGCAATCGGAAGAGTATATGAGCCTGCCCCATCAGCCGGACTGAGTAGTCAACAAAATATCCACAATATATTGTGGAAAACAAATCGTTGACCCCAAGCTCTGGGGATTGAATGATATTACGATGGTGATATTATGTTCTATGTTTGTTCTATATTGATGTTGAGTAGTTTATGATGTCGGAACTCGTGGAATCCCTCAGTACTGAACTTCTCGATTTTGCCGATGGACGACGATTCGGTACCGTTTTGGCTGATCCGCCTTGGAGGTTCACAAATCGCACAGGAAAGGTGGCCCCAGAGCACAGAAGGCTGTCGCGATATGAGACCCTTTCAGTAGACGAAATTTGCCAGCTTCCCGTTCACCAAGTACTCGCTGACACCGCACACCTTTATCTCTGGGTGCCAAATGCCTTGATGCCAAGCGGGTTGGAGGTGCTGGCAGCTTGGGGTTTCGAGTACAAAACGAATCTGGTTTGGCACAAGGTCAGAAAAGATGGTGGATCGGATGGTCGAGGGGTTGGATTTTACTTTCGCAACGTAACCGAGATGATCCTGTTCGGCGTGCGTGGAAAAAATGCACGGACGCTGGCGCCCGGTCGGAGACAGGTGAATTTTATTGCATCCCGCAAACGGGAGCATTCGCGCAAGCCCGATGAGCAGTACAAGCTAATTGAAGAATGCAGCTGGGGTCCATTCCTGGAGCTATTCGCGCGCGGCGAGAGAGATGGATGGGCCTGCTGGGGCAATGAGGCAAAACGCGAATACAAGCCGACATGGGAAACCTACTCATATAATTCCTCGTCTGCGAGTCGGAGTTATCTCACGAGCGGTTAGTCCGTGACGATATCTGCAGGTAGGCCGATTAGAAGAAGTGGGCAAGGATTACCAACGCCTCGGCTTACTCTGTCCTGTAACTTTGCCCAGTGAGTGGTGGCGGTCGCGAATTTGTCTTGGACAAACGCTGTTGCCCAGGCTTCCGCAAAACTAACGCCGCGGGTTTCGGCAATCTGAGTGTAGATCGCCTTTTGGCGGGCGGTTGGTTCTTTCCCGCCAATGCGAAGCAGGGTCTTTGTCAGGTTTTCGATATTCGATATTTTCTTCTTGCGGGCATAAATTCGAACCATTTCTTCTATTGAGGCCTGCAGCGAAGCGCCTCTGGTAATTACGACACCGACACTTATTGCTCCCTCGCTATGTAGTCGCTTGAAATTCTCAAGGTCACGATCAAAAAACGGATCTTTGTTGTTCCACTCAATCTCGAGAGCGATGACAGAGCCATCTCTCGATCTTCTCACATGGTCAATCTCATGAGACTGTGATTCCCGCTCTACGCCATTGATGATTTTCTTGATTTCAAAGACAGACTTTTCCCAGCCCTTCTCCGCAAGCCCACGGCGCAGTCGCTGGGTAGATTTGGCCTCGCCCCCTCCGGAAGCCACCAGCTCTTCAACAGGAATTTTCAGGGATGAAAGAGCACTCTCCAATTCTTCTACTGCCTCCGGAAAATCCGAAGAAAGAATAGCCTTCGAATGCGACAAGTAGTCGATATCGAAATTTCTGCTGATGAGGTCTTCAAACATCTGAAACAAAAATTAGCTGAATCCCGTGATAATCCCAACCCTCATCGCCAGGCGACGGAGACTAAGCGCAGAACCAGACTGATGCAGCCGGCGATTTCGAATTGAAACGAGAGAAGGGAGAAACCCCCTCGACAGAAGGCCAACGGGGCTCCCGCGAGGCGCGCGGATGGACCGGCGGCGGTCCGCCGGGTGCGGACTTGCACGGGTCCCTAAATTGCGCTACCACCGGCGGAATTCCTAGCATTAGGCGGCCTTCGGAAGACAGGGACAGGGGCCGCCCGATCCAAACCGGGGTTAAGAGGAAATTTGATGGCGAGAGACAGGATCGCGCTGGTCGGCGCGGGCAATATTGGCGGCACGCTGGCGCATTTGGCGGGCCTCAAGGAGTTGGGCGATGTCGTTCTTTTCGACATCGTCAAAGGCATCCCGCAAGGCAAGGCGCTCGATCTCGCCGAAAGCTCTCCGGTGGAGGGTTTCGACGCCAAATTGGCCGGCACCAATTCCTATGCCGGCATCCGCGGCGCCGATGTGGTGATCGTTACCGCCGGCGTGCCCCGCAAGCCCGGCATGAGCCGCGATGATCTCATCGGCATCAACACCAATGTCATGCGCCAGGTCGGCGCCGGCATCAAGAAGTACTGCCCCGATGCCTTCGTGATCTGCATCACCAATCCGCTGGATGTCATGGTCGGCGTATTGCGCGATGCCTGCGGCCTGCCGGCCAACAAGGTCGTCGGCATGGCGGGCGTGCTCGACTCCGCGCGGTTCCGTTATTTTCTTGCCGACGAAATGAACGTCTCGGTCGAGGACGTGACGGCGTTCGTCCTCGGCGGCCACGGCGACAGCATGGTGCCGCTGACACGCTATTCCACGGTCGCGGGCATTCCGTTGACCGACCTGGTCAAAATGAAGTGGCTTTCCCAAAAACGCCTGGACGAGATCGTCGAGAGGACCCGCAACGGCGGCGGCGAAATCGTCAATTTGCTGAAGACCGGTTCGGCGTTTTATGCCCCGGCCTCCTCGGCGATCGCCATGGCCGAGAGCTACCTCAAGGACAAGAAGCGCGTCCTGCCTTGCGCGGCCTACCTTCGGGGCGAGTACGGCATTCGCGGCCTCTATGTCGGCGTTCCCGTCGTTATCGGCGCCAAGGGCGTCGAGCGCGTCGTCGAAATCAAGCTGGATCCGGCGGAAAAGAAGGCCTTCAACGCGTCGGTGCGGGCGGTGAAGAAGACGGTTGCCGACACCGACGAGATTCTCGCCAAGATCAAGGCGGACGAACGCAAGGCCGCGGCCGCGGCCGCGGCCAGGAAGCCGGCCGCCGGGAAAGCGCCGGGAAGGAAGACGGCGCGGCGGAAAGGCAAGTAGGGAACCTAGCGGAGAACAAGGACCCGCCTCGTCGGGTCCCGGATCGGAACTCTCAATGAACATTCACGAGTATCAAGCCAAGCAACTGCTCTCCCAGTACGGGGTGGCGGTGCTGAGGGGCGGTGTCGCCTATACGCCCGCCGAAGCCGAGGCGGTCGCAAAGGACCTGGGCGGCCCCGTCTGGGTCGTGAAATCGCAAATTCACGCCGGCGGCCGGGGCAAGGGCAGGTTCGGCGAATCGTCCGCGGGCGACGGCGGCGGCGTTCGGGTGGTCAGATCCGTCGAGGACGTGAAGGACAACGCCAACCAGATGCTCGGCGCGACCCTGGTCACCCACCAGACCGGCCCCGCCGGCAAGGAAGTGAAGCGGGTCTATATCGAGGACGGCTGCGATATCGACCGCGAGCTTTACCTCTCCCTGCTGGTCGACCGGGAAACCTCCCGCGTAACCGTCATTGCCTCGACGGAGGGCGGCATGGATATCGAAGAGGTTGCCGCCTCGGCACCGGAGAAGATCCGGACCGTGTCCATCGATCCCGCCGTCGGCATGCAGAGCTACAACGCCCGCCAGGTGGCGTTCGGGCTCGGCCTCGGCGGCGACCAGGTAAAAGCCGCGGTAACCTTCCTGATGTCCATGTACAAGGCGTTCGTCGATCTCGATGCCAGCATGGTCGAGGTCAACCCGCTCGTGGTCACCAAGGGCGGCGAGGTCGTCGCCTTGGACGCCAAGATGAATTTCGACGACAACGCGCTTTACCGGCACAAGGATGTCGAGGAGATGCGGGACGAGGACGAGCAGGACCCGGCGGAGCTGGAGGCCGAGCGCCACGACCTCAATTACATCAAGCTCGACGGATCCATCGGGTGCATGGTCAACGGTGCGGGTCTCGCCATGGCGACGATGGACATCATCAAGCTCCACGGCGGCGAGCCGGCCAACTTCCTCGACGTCGGCGGCGGCGCGACCAAGGAGCGCGTGACCACCGCCTTCAAGCTGATCCTGTCGGACAGCAATGTGGAAGGCATTCTGGTCAACATCTTCGGCGGCATCATGCGTTGCGATGTCATCGCCGAGGGCGTGGTCGCCGCGGCCCGCGAGGTGTCCCTGGGTGTTCCCCTGGTGGTTCGTCTGGAGGGCACCAACGTCGACCTGGGCAAACAGATCATGGCCCAATCCGGGCTGCCTATCATCTCGGCGGACGACCTCGCGGATGCGGCGGAGAAGATTGTCGAAGCCGTGCGGGAGGCGGACTAATGGCTGTTCTGGTCGGCAAGGACACCAAGGTTATCTGTCAGGGCTTTACCGGTTCGCAGGGAACCTTCCACTCGGAACAGGCCATCGCCTACGGCACCCGGATGGTGGGCGGCGTAACGCCCGGCAAGGGCGGCTCGACCCATCTCGACCTGCCGGTCTTCGATACGGTGCGGGATGCGGTGGAAGCCACCGGGGCCAACGCATCGGTGATCTATGTCCCGCCGCCGTTCGCCGCCGAGGCCATCCTCGAGGCGATCAACGCCGAGATCGAGTTGGTGGTGTGCATCACCGAAGGCATTCCCGTGCTCGACATGGTCAAGGTCAAACGGGTCCTCAATGGTTCCAAGACCAGGCTGGTCGGACCCAACTGTCCGGGCGTGATCACGCCGGGTGAATGCAAGATCGGTATCATGCCGGGCCACATTCATCAGAGAGGCAATATCGGCATCGTGTCGCGCTCCGGCACCCTGACCTACGAAGCGGTTGCACAGACCAGCGCGGCCGGTCTGGGCCAGACCACGTGCATCGGCATCGGCGGCGACCCGGTGAACGGCACCAACTTTATCGAATGTCTGGAAATGTTCCTCGCCGACGACGAGACCGAGGGCATCGTGATGATCGGCGAGATCGGCGGTTCGGCCGAGGAAGATGCGGCCGAGTTCTACAAACGGTCAAAATCCAAGAAGCCCTTGGTCGGCTTCATCGCCGGTGTCACGGCGCCGCCCGGCCGGCGAATGGGCCACGCGGGGGCGATCATCTCGGGCGGCAAGGGCGGCGCGGGTGACAAGATCGAGGCCATGAAGAGCGCGGGGATCGAGGTATCGGATTCTCCGGCGGCTCTCGGCGAAACCATGGCAAGGGCCATGAACGGATAACGCGCCCCGACGCGGTCCGGCGCGCGGAAATAGGCGGGACCATGGCGAACCAGACGGATTCCATTTTCACCGGCGCCAACGGGGCGTTCATTGCCCGGTTGTACGAGAACTACCTGGATGACCCGTCGTCCGTGGATGCGGGCTGGCAGGCCCTGTTCGCCGAGATGGCCGATGATCCGGCGGCTGTCCGGGGAGAGGTCGCGGGCGCCAGCTGGGCCCCGCCGCTTCCGGAACTCGAAGGGGCCGACGGGAACGGCGCCGCCGCGAAAAAGGAAGACAAGGCGCCCGCGGCCGCCGTTCCGGGCGATGCCGAGGACGCCGCCCGGGATTCGGTCCGCATTCGCATCCTCATCCGCTCATTCAGGGTGCGGGGTCACCTGGCCGCGTCATTCGACCCCTTGGGTCTTCAAGGTGCCGGCTACCTGAAGGAGCTGGACTACAAGCACTACGGGTTCACCGACGAAGATCTGGACCGGACGATTTATCTCGACACGACGACGCCGCTCTGCGGCAAGGAGCGCGCCACGCTCAGCGAAGTATTGGAGATCCTGCGGCAGAGCTACTGCTCGTCCATCGGCGTCGAGTACATGCACATGCAGGAAATCGAGCAGCGAGCCTGGATCCAGGAGAACGTCGAAGGCGTCGACTACCGAAAAAATTACCCCGATGACGTAAAAAAGAACGTCTACAGGGACATTGTCGAGGCGGAGGGCTTCGAGAACTACCTCCAGGTAAAACACACCGGAACCAAGCGCTTCGGTCTCGATGGCGGGGAAAGCATGATCCCGTGCATCGAACGCATGCTGCGGACCGCCGCCCGTGCGGGAATCAAGGAAGTGGTCATCGGGATGCCCCACCGGGGCCGTCTCAACGTGCTGGCGCGGACCCTCGGCAAACCCCATGTAGCAATCTTCTCGGAGTTTCAGGGCAACTCGGCGCATCCCGAAGATGTCCAGGGCTCCGGTGACGTGAAATACCACTTGGGCGCGTCCGCCGACCGGGAGTTCGCCGAAGGCACGGTTCACCTGTCATTGACCGCCAATCCATCGCATCTGGAGTGCGTCAATCCGGTGGTTGTCGGCAAGGTGCGCGCCAAGCAGACGATCCGCGACGACGAGGCGCGCGAGCAGGTAATGGGTCTGCTGCTGCACGGCGACGCATCATTCGCCGGCCAGGGGATTGTCCCCGAAACCCTCGATATGTCGCAGCTCCGCGGTTACCGCACCGGCGGCACCATCCACATCATCGTCAACAATCAGATCGGCTTCACCACCAACCCAACCGCGTCGCGTTCGACCCCTTATCCGACGGATGTCGCCAAGGGGCTCCAGGCGCCCATCTTCCACGTCAACGGCGATGACCCCATCGCCGTGTGCCGGGTCGCCGATCTGGCGGTGCAGTTCCGTCAGAAGTTCAAGCGGGACGTGGTCATCGACATGTTCTGTTATCGGCGCCATGGGCACAACGAGGGTGACGAGCCCATGTTCACCCAGCCGATCATGTACCAGACCATCGCCGGCCATCCGCCGACCCGGGAGATTTTCCGCGAGGCGCTGATCGAGGACGGCGTGATGACGGCCGAAGAGGCCGACAAGATCGAGAGCGACTTTAAGGCGCATCTCGATGCCGAATTCGAGGCCGCATCGTCGTACAAGACAAATAAGGCCGATTGGCTGGAGGGGGTTTGGGATGGGCTGGTCCACCTTCATCAGGACGAAGAAGACATGAAGGAGGGGCCGACCGGGGTCGATCTCGACCGGCTCAAGGAGATTGGGCGGTCGCTGGCCCGGGTGCCCGAGGACATCAACGTCAATTCCAAACTGCTGCGTCAACTCGAGGCCAAGGCGACGATGATGGAAACCGGCGAGGGTCTGGATTGGGCAATGGGCGAAGCGCTGGCCTACGGCTCGCTATTGATGGAGGGCTGCCGGGTTCGATTGTCGGGGCAGGATTCCGCCCGCGGAACCTTCTCCCACCGGCATGCGGCGATCGTCGATCAGGTGAACGAAAAGCGGTACTACCCGTTGAGCGAGCTCAGCCCCGATCAGGCGGCATTCGAAATCATGGACAGCCCGTTGTCCGAGTTCGCGGTTGCCGGTTTCGAGTACGGCTATGCGCTGGCTGATCCCAACACGCTGACCATCTGGGAGGCGCAGTTCGGCGATTTCGCCAACACGGCGCAGGTGATCTTCGATCAGTTCCTGTCGTCCGGCGAATCCAAGTGGCTGCGGCTTTGCGGGCTGGTCATCCTGCTGCCTCACGGGATGGAGGGGCAGGGGCCGGAGCACTCATCCGCCCGCTTGGAGCGATTCCTGCAGCTCTGCGCCGAAGATAATATGCAGGTGATGAACATCACCACGCCGGCCAATATCTTCCATGCCCTGCGCCGTCAAATGCATCGGAACTTCCGGAAACCCTTGGTCGTGATGTCGCCCAAGTCACTGCTGCGGCACAAGCTCAATACCTCGAAGCTCGAGGAATTCGGCCCTGATTCCCAGTTCTGGCGCACCCTTGGGGAGGTGGACGAACTGGTGCCGGACGAGAAGGTCAAACGGGTCATCCTTTGCGCGGGCAAGGTCTATTACGATCTGTTGGAAGCGCGCCGTGAGCAGGAGATCGGCGACATCGCGATTTTGCGGATCGAGCAGCTCTATCCCTGGCCGCGGGACGCCCTGATTAGCCGGGTCGGGCGCTATCCCAATGCCGATGTGGTCTGGTGCCAGGAAGAGCCCGCCAACATGGGCGCCTGGTCGTTCCTCAACTTCCGAATGGAGTACGTGATGAAGGGCGTCGGCGGAAAGATGGCCGAAAAACGGCCCATTTTCGTCGGCCGGCGGGCATCGGCCTCTCCGGCCGCCGGCTCTCTCAAGGTTCACAATGCGGAACAGGCGCTGCTCGTGGAACAGGCCCTGACCTGGAAGGCGGACGATTTACGGCAGCCGTTCCAGCGCATTGAAAGCGCGGATCCCAATCCGGTTACCATCGGCTGATCGAGGCTCTTATGGCGACGGAAATCAAGGTACCCACTCTCGGCGAGTCCCTCTCTGAAGCGACCGTCGCCGCTTGGCTCAAATCGGTGGGCGATACGGTGAGTGCCGATGAGCCATTGCTGGAACTGGAGACGGACAAGGTGACCGTCGAAGTCAACGCGCCCGCCGCCGGCACCCTTACGGAGATCCTCGCCGATGTCGGCGCCGACGTGGAAGTCGGTGCGGTGCTGGGAAGGATCGATGGGGAAGGCCGAGCCGCGGCGGCGCCCGCGGAAGCCGTACCGGCGGCCGAGGCGGCGCCCGCCGAAGCCCCTGCGCCTTCCACGACGGACGGCGGGGACGATGTCCGGATCGTCGTGCCGGCGCTGGGCGAATCCATCGCCGAGGCGACCGTCGGCAACTGGTTTAAGTCGGTCGGCGACGCGGTCGCCGCGGACGAGCCGCTGGTGGAGTTGGAAACCGATAAGGTGTCCGTCGAGGTGAACGCGCCCGCCGCGGGTACGCTGACGGCCATTGCGGCGGAAGCCGGGTCCGAGGTCGAGGTGGGCGCCGTTTTGGGTGTCATCGTCGCTGGCGATGGTACGGCGGCTGCCGCCCCCGCCGCCGAGGCCTCTCCCGCGGCGCCCGCCCCGTCACCGGCGCCGGGCGGGACAACCCTATCGCCCGCCGTACGAAAACTCGTTGAGGATGAAGGGCTCGATCCGGCGCTCATTCCGGCGACCGGCAAGGATGGCCGGCTGACCAAGGGCGACGTACTGAATTACATGAAGTCCGGCGGCGCGGCGGCGCCTGCCGCGGCCCCGGCGCCCGCACCGGCCCCGGCGGGCGCCGAGGCTCCCAGTGTTCAAATCCCGGCGAGGCCGGCGGGTCCGCGCGAGGAGCGGGTCCGCATGTCCAAGCTCCGCAAGGTCATCGCCTCCCGGCTGAAGGAAGCCCAGAACACGGCGGCCATGCTGACGACTTTCAACGAGGTGGACATGAGCGCGGTGATGGAGGCGCGCGCTGCCTACCGGGACATTTTCGAAAAGCGCCACGGCGTTCGGCTCGGTTTCATGAGTTTCTTCGTCAAGTCGGCGATTGTCGCCTTGCGCGAGTTTCCGGCGGTGAATGCCGAGATCGACGGTGACGAGCTGGTCTACAAGAACCATTACGACATCGGCGTCGCCGTCGGCACGCCGCAGGGTCTCGTGGTGCCGGTGATCCGCGATGCCGACGCCATGGGGTTCGCCGATATCGAGAAGGCCATCGTCGACTTCGGCGCCCGGGCGCGGGACGGCAAGCTGGCGCTCGACGAAATGACCGGCGGGACCTTCACCATCTCCAACGGCGGCATTTACGGCTCCATGCTGTCGACGCCGATCCTCAACACGCCCCAGTCGGGCATCCTGGGGATGCACAACATCACCAAGCGTCCGGTGGCGGTCGATGACGAAATCGTCGTCCGGCCGATGATGTATCTGGCGCTCAGCTACGATCACCGGATCGTCGACGGCCGCGAGGCGGTTTCCTTCCTGGTCCGCGTCAAGCAATGTATCGAGGATCCGCAGCGCATCATGCTGGACATGTAGCCGGGGTCCGGAAGAGCGAGGAATAGAATGGCTGACAGCAATTTCGACGTCGTCGTTATCGGCGCGGGCCCGGGCGGCTACGTGGCCGCCATCCGCGCGGCCCAGCTGGGCCTGAGCGCCGCCATCGTGGAGAAGCGGGAGACTCTCGGCGGCACCTGCCTGAACGTCGGCTGCATCCCGTCCAAGGCGCTGCTTCACACCTCGCACATGTATCATGCCGCCCATGACGAGTTCGCCGCCATGGGCATCAAGGCGCCCGAGGTGAACCTCGATCTGAAGGCGATGATGGCCTACAAGGACTCGGTGGTCGGCGACACCATCAAGGGTGTCGATTACCTGATGAAAAAGAACAAGATCACCCGGCTTCTCGGCGCCGGCTCCATTCCGGCCGCCGGCCAGGTGACGGTGACCGGCGCGGACGGCAAGGCCGAGACAATCCGGGCCGGGAATATCATCATCGCCACCGGGTCCGACGTGACGCCGCTTCCGGGCGTGGAAATCGACGAAAAGCAAATCGTCTCGTCCACCGGCGCCCTGGAATTGCCCAAGGTCCCGAAG
>JAPPFK010000198.1 GCA_028823885.1 Rhodospirillales bacterium
GCTGGCGATGGAACCGCGCGTCATGCTGTTCGACGAGCCCACCTCGGCGCTCGATCCCGAGATGATCAAGGAAGTGCTGGACGTAATGGTCAGCCTGGCCGAAAGCGGCATGACCATGCTCGTCGTGACCCACGAGATGGGCTTCGCCCAGGAGGTTGCCGACCGGATAATTTTCATGGACGAAGGCCAGATCGTCGAACAGAACGCGCCGGACGAGTTCTTCAACAACCCGCGGTCGGATCGCACGAAACTCTTCCTGAGCCAGATTCTCAGCCACTGAAGAAGACGCCCGTCTTGGACGTTCCAACCTCGGCGGCGGTAAAGGCTCGAATCAACACCGGGACCCCGGCCGCGGCCAAAAAACTGTCCTCGGCGGCAGGGTCCCGGGGACTTGATCCCGCGGCAAATCGGTGTTACGGATATTTCCCAAGTAGGTTCGCTCGCCAATTTTAAGGATAGAGGAGATTTTCCATGAGAAGTGGCGATGAAATGATGCAGCAGATTGTCGAGAAGGCCGCCTCGGATTCGGATTTCAGGCAGCAGCTTCTGTCCAACCCGAAGCCCACGATCTGTGACGAATTGGGTATTACGATGCCCGAATCCATGAACATCCAGGTTCATGAGAGCGACATGCAGACCGTGCATCTCGCGCTGCCGCCGGACCCGAACATTTCCGAGGAGCAGCTCGAAGCGATCTCCGCCGGCCTCTGCTGCTGCTGGTAGCCTGGAAACACCAGTTGGAGTGCGGATTCTCGTATCCGCATAGCCTATAGAGTCGAAAATCCCCCGCTCGCTCCGAGCGGGGGATTGTTTTTGGCGTTCCCCAAGGGCCCAACCGAAAACCAGGTTGATAGCCGCCATCCGACGATCCGCGCGTCCGATTGCAGGAAGAACCGCTCAGGCGTGTTGAGCCGGACCGTCAGGGGAAAGTGCCCCGGAAAGCACCATGTAGACGTAGGCCTTGACCTCTTTAAATTGATTTTCCGATATGACCAGCTTGACGTGGTGAATACCGCGCAACATGACAAAACGCCCGGTCTTGGCGAACAGAATTGTCGGTTTCGAAGTCCAATCCGCCAGCGCCGCAAGTTTCTCCGGAACGACGAACTCCTCATGACCCAGGGCTTGCAAAAACGGATCCCAATCGGTCAGGCCGTCAACCCAGTACCGGGAATCATTCGTGTATCGCTGCTTGACGACGGGCGTAAGGCCGAGCGACGGACCGATACCGTCGGCCCGCACGTCGATATTCACCCCGGTTCTCACAATATTCGCACGCTTCCTGAAGCGCGAAATAACGGCGTCGACGGCCGAGACCTGTCCCGGCCAACCCACGGTTTCAAGAAAGGAGCAGATTTCCCGCTGCGTCTTGAAACCCATGACCGCCAGGCGAATTGCGCGTCCGCGGGACGGGAACACGCCGAACGAATCCAGGCGCGTATCGCCCGGCTGCGCGAGGTAGACCCGTTCGGCGTTTTTTCGTTCTTCGGCAACCGGTTCCCTGCCGAGGCAGGAAACCAGCGCATCGACCACAAGGCCGACATCGTCTTGATGGCCGGCGCCGGCGGCAAGCGTGCGTTCGTTGGGCCGTAAAAATATCCCCGGCCGTGAATCCGTGCCCCCGGACGCCGAGCCTATGTCGTATTCAAGCATCAGCTTGCGCCCGACAATCGCCCGCAGCGGCGAGTCTTGGGCTTCCAGTTCTCTGAACAGCCGGCTGACCGCTTGCGCGGTTTCGTCCGTCTCGTCGCGCCGCGCCCGCTCTTCGAAAACAGCGCCCGAGCGGTTTCCGCTCGCAAGCGAGACACCGAAGTCCGCCACCGGCCGGCTGTCGTGCAAGGGGAGTTCAAAGCCGAATGGCTGAGCGCCCATGGTTATGGGAAGCTTGTTCGCGCATTCCAGTACACGCTCCCATTCCCGCTCTCCGATAAGGGCCGGAGAAATCCTGTTTCTGAAGTGTCCAAGCAATTCGCCCATACTGTCGCCCTCTTGGGCGAGACGGTCCTGGGTAAGCGCGATTGTCTCGTCAATTTCCATATCGTTTCCTTACGGCCAGCGTTTCAGGCCTCCAGCACGTCGATGAGGCGTTCCAGGGCCTCGATGCAAAACGCGCCGGTCACGGCTTCGGAGCCGTGCCCGATCTGCCCGAACGCGCCCCATTTCAACTCCTGATCGCCGAACGCGAGAAGCTCCGGCCAACTGCCGTCCTCGCGTTGCCAGCCCAGTATCCTTTCCAACAGGTCCATCGCGCCGGTCTTTTCGAGCCCCCCGGCGTCGTGGAGCGCCGACACCGCCTGGGCGGTCCCGAGGACATTGCCGAAACCTTCCTTTTCGTCGCGGAGGTCCAGGATGCGGTCGGCGAGGATCGGCCGCAGCCCATCGAGCGCAGCCGCGCGTACCGCGGCGCGGGCGATCGCATAGTAGATCGCGATCGTGTCGGGATACCATTTGGAAGATCCGTCGAGCCCGCCTTCGGCAACCAGGGCTTCCAGCCATCGCTGGGCATCCCCGGTTTCGGGGCAGTCGCCGAGATAGGCGATGACGTTCGCATTGACCA
>JAPPFK010000192.1:0-13621 GCA_028823885.1 Rhodospirillales bacterium
CATGGACCCGGCTCCCTATCTCGACTACGTCCACGAGGTCAGCGTCGACATGGTTCAGCCCGACCCGGACCTGGACCGCGCCCTTCATGCTCTGCCCGGCCGAAAGGTGGTATTTACCAACGCATCCGCCCGGCACGCCGAGCGGGTGCTCGGCCGGTTGGGGGTCGATCACCACATGGACGGCGTGTTCGACATCGCCGCCGCCAA
This sequence comes from Rhodospirillales bacterium, assembly GCA_028823885.1. Lineage (GTDB taxonomy): Bacteria > Pseudomonadota > Alphaproteobacteria > Rhodospirillales > UBA2165 > JAJDXO01. The sequence continues at coordinate 208 of JAPPFK010000192.1, forward strand.
CTATGTCCCGAAGCCGGAGCCGAGCGTCTACCGGCTGCTGACCGAGACGTACGCGTTCGACCCCGCCAATGCGGTTATGGTCGAGGATGTCGCGCGGAACCTCAAGCCGGCCGCCGAAATGGGTATGGCGACGGTCTGGGTGGTCACCGACCGGCCCTGGGCAAACGCGGAAGCCGAGGATGTCGAACCGGACCACACCGTGACGGATCTTTCGGGCTGGCTGGTCGAGGTATCCGGCGCCTAGAGCCGATCTAGCCGAATTCAGCCGGCCCAATGTTGACACCGCCGGTCCCCTGGCCCATTTTCCGGCGCTCAAATTCTTTCGAGGAACAGCCCCGTGCCCGATAGCATCCCTGCCGATCAACTGGAAGCCGCCATCGATGCCGCCTGGGATCAGGCGGACCAGATCACCCCCGCGACCACCGGCGAAGTTCGTGACGCCGTCGATGCCGCTCTGGAATTGCTGGACGGCGGCCGGGCCCGGGTCGCCGAAAAGGTCGACGGTTCCTGGCGGGTCAATCAGTGGCTGAAGAAGGCCGTCCTCCTGAGCTTCCGTCTGAACGACATGGAGCCCATCGGGGGCGGGCCCGGCGCCGATACCAACTGGTGGGACAAGCTGCCCTCCAAGTTCGAGGGCTGGGGCGAGAACCGGTTTCGCGAGGCCGGCTTCCGGGCGGTTCCGTCCTGCGTCGTCCGCCGGTCCGCGTTTATCGCGCCCGGCGTGGTTCTGATGCCGAGCTTCGTCAACCTGGGTGCGTACGTCGGCGAAGGCACCATGGTCGATACCTGGGCGACGGTCGGCTCCTGCGCTCAGATCGGCAGGAACTGCCATATTTCCGGCGGCGCCGGCATTGGCGGCGTGCTGGAGCCGCTGCAGGCGGAACCGGTGATCATCGAGGACAATTGCTTCATCGGCGCCCGCTCCGAGGTGGCGGAGGGTGTCATTGTCGAGGAAGGCGCCGTGCTCTCCATGGGCGTCTATATCGGCGCCTCTACCAAGATCGTGAACCGGGATACCGGCGAGGTCGTCACCGGCCGGGTTCCCGCCTACTCGGTGGTGGTACCCGGAAGCCTGCCGGGCAGGCCGCTGCCGGACGGGTCGGCGGGTCCGAGCCTTTACTGCGCGGTCATCGTCAAGCAGGTCGACGAAAGCACGCGCGCGAAGACGTCCGTCAACGACCTTCTCAGGGATTGATATGACCGTCGACGCGCTCGCACTGTCGCAGGCGCTGATTCGGTGCAACAGCGTCACCCCCGCCGACGGCGGGGCGTTGGACGTTCTCGGCGAAGCGTTGAGCGGGCTGGGATTTGACGTCCGCCGGAAAGTCTTTTCCGCCGACGGCACGCCGGATGTGGACAACCTGTACGCCCGTATCGGCGGCACCCAGCCAAATTTCTGCTTTGCCGGGCACACGGATGTCGTCCCGGCCGGTGACGAGAACGCCTGGTCCGTGGATCCATTCGGCGGCGAGATCAGGGACGGCGTGCTTTACGGCCGCGGGGCCTCGGACATGAAAGCCGCGATCGCGGCATTTGTCGCGGCCGCATCCCGATATCTGGAGAAAACCGGCGGTGACGTACCGGGGTCCATCAGCCTGCTGATCACCGGCGACGAGGAAGGGCCGGCGATCAACGGCACCAAGAAGCTCCTGGAATGGATTGCCGAAGAGGGCGAGACCCTGGATGTCTGCCTGGTCGGCGAGCCCACCAACCCGGAAGCCATGGGCGATATGGTCAAGATCGGCCGGCGCGGCAGCCTGACCGCCCGCCTCGAGGTGACCGGCGTCCAGGGTCATACGGCCTATCCCCATCTGGCCGACAACCCGATCCATCGCCTGGTCGGCATGCTGGACGCCATCACCGGGACACCCCTCGACGAGGGCACGGACCGTTTCCAGGCCTCGACCCTTGAGGTGGCCTCGGTCGATACGGGAAACACCGCCGCCAATGTCATTCCGGCCAGGGTCAACGCGCTGTTCAATGTTCGCTTCAACGATCTCCACACGGGCGCTTCGGTCATCGACTGGCTGCACGAGCGGTTCCGGGAGGCGGGCGCCGTCGATGGCGAGCACTACCATCTCGATGTTCATGTTTCCGGCGAAGCATTCCTCACGCCGCCCGGCAAGCTGTCCGACGTGCTGTGCCGGGCGGTCGAGGAGGTGACCGGCCGGGCGCCCGAGCTGTCGACCTCAGGCGGAACGTCCGATGCCCGCTTCATCAAGGACTACTGTCCCGTCGCCGAGTTCGGCCTCGTGGGCAAGACCATGCACAAGGTGGACGAACGGATGCCGGTGAGCGACGTGGAATGCCTGACCCGGATCTACGCCGCGACCCTGGACGGTTTCTTCGCCCGGCCATGACGGCAGCGCGCCGATGATCCCGGTCCTCGAAGTCGCCAATGGCCTCTACGGCGCCTGGCGGCTCGCGTGGCTGGACGCATCGGGCATGCAGTATTTCAATCGGACCGTCGAGGGATTCTGGCGTTCCTTTTTTGCCGCCGTCCTCATCGCGCCGCCACTGGCCGTCCTTCTCGGCCTGAGATTTGCCGGCGGCGGGATCGAGGCGCCGCTTTGGCGCTTCGCCTCCATCGAGCTCATCTCCTACATCGTTCTGTGGGTCGCCTTTCCGGTGATCATGCTGGGCGTTACCCGGGCGATGGACCGGACCGCCAACTACATCCCCTACATCGTCGCCTATAACTGGGCGTCGGTGTGGCAGAACGTCTTGTTTTTGCCTTTCGCCATCATGGTCGAACTCGAGCTTTTCGGCGGCGGGTTGCGTAACGGGCTGCTGGTCGCGTTGATGATTGTCGTGCTCGCCTACACCTTCGTCGTGACCCGAACCGCCCTGCAGGTCGGCGCCGGCGCCGCCACTCTTCTCGTGGCGATCGATCTGGTGATCAGCGTGTTCATCAACGGTTTTTCGGAATCCCTGATCCGCGTCGGCTGAACCTATGGCGCGGCCTGCTCGGGAACCGGCAGAACGTTCCAGTTGAGGGTGCATTCGAGGCCGGCATCGACAAAGATGTTGCCGACCGGGCAGGCATCCTCCGAGAGCTTCTTCAGCTGCGCGATCTTGGCTTCCGGCCCTTCGACCTCGATGTCGATGTTCATTTCGGCGCCGATGAACCGCATGACCTTGGCATCGCCGTCAACCGCCGCCACGCGATCGGTCACCGTGGAGGCCTCGACGTTGATGGCGCCGGTCTTGAGACGCATGGCCTTGGCGATCTTGTGGATCTGAACCGTCTGGCAAGTCGCCAACGAGGTGGTGAAGTGCATCAGCGGCGATGCCGCGGTGTCCGTACCGCCCCGCTCCGCCGGCTCATCGGTAATGATCATATGAGGGCTGGGCGTCGAAACCTCGCACCGAACCCCTTCCGGACTATTCGACTGCACGGTCCGCACCTGACGGCCAACGACCTCTTTCTGCTTAACAACGGCCATATTCCCTACTCCGCAATTGATTGTGAGCTATATCGCCCCGAATTTGGGCCGTATCTTGGCGCGCCGGTCAGGACGGATCAACACCCTGGATTAATTCCGCCGTCTCTTCCGGCATCGACAGATGCAGGTGGTGGTGGGTCGGCAATTCCAGGGTCCGCCAATCGCTCTGCGTTCGAGTCCATTCGGCGAGTTGCGGGAATACGGAGGGCGAATATCCCGTCGACAGCACATAGACCTTGTCGGCAACATTCAGATGGTTGCCCGCCAGCGGCAGCGCATCGGCGAAGGTCCTGAGCGGCTGCATGCACGTATTGGTCAAAAGCCACTCCCGGTCCTCGTCGCTCAGGCTTGGGTGCAGGCTGCCGTCGGGGCGGGGTACGAGCCAGCCGTCGCCGTGTTCCCGGGCCGCCCGCAACGTCATCTCGGTGCGCTCGGGGCCGGTAAGGTCGTTCAGCGATTGGCCATCCGCCGGCAGAAACGCATCCAGGTAGACCAGCCGGCTGATCTTTTCCCACTCCCGGTCGGCGACGCCGGTAACGACCATGCCGCCGTAGCTATGGCCGACCAGCACAAACTCGTCCAGGCGCTCATACCGGATGACATTGCGCACGTCGTCTATATGGGTCTGGAGACCGACCTCGGGCGTCGCGAGGTGCACCCGCTCGCCGAGGCCGGTATAGGTCGGCGTGAACACCTCGTGGCCGCTGCCGCGAAGAATGGCGGCCACCCGGGTCCAGCCCCAGCCGCCGCCCCAGGCGCCATGGCAAAGCACATATTTGGTCATCGGGCGGCCCCCTGGTTGAACCTCAGGCTGGCCGGCGAGATCAACATCTCGAACCCCTCGCAGTAAATGATGATGCTCCCCCAGTTCGCGAGATCGATTCCCCGGGGAATATCGTAGGTCTGAGCGCCCTTGAAATGCCGGAGCCGCCCTAGATCGATCAGGCGGCCGATGCTGATATCGTCGTTGCTGCGGATTTCGGCGTCCCGCATCAAATAGACATGGTACTTGGGGCCCAGCGGCACTTCGAAAGCTTCATCGATCTCGATTCGATCGGCATAAGCCGTGAGTCCGCCCTTGGCCCGATGGAGCTTGTCCGTGGAGTCGACCTGGATGAACTCGCCGGTCGCCAACACCTTGCCGCCGGTCTCGGGCTGGGCGGCCGCCCCGCCGATGAACAGTACCAATAGGCTCGCGAAGACGGCGATGGTCAACGTCTTGGTCATGGATGTCTCCTTGTCATTGCGGCACCCTTCCGTCGGCCGATAATGCTGCATGGCGTGCCCATGTTGCCAATGCTTATATCAATGCCGGCTGTCGGCGCGAATTCCGGTGTTCACAATGTCGTGGGGCGAGGACGGCGCCAACCGGGTATTCATCGCGCCGCCGTCAGGAGCGACCAGGCAAGGTCCCTGGCATCCTTCTCGGTCTCGGCGATCCGGTCTTCCGGGATCCGGTCGAGGACGTCGAACGCGAAGAGAGGTTCGCGGATGCGGTCGTTGAGGCCGCAGACGACGATCTCCGTGCGGGTCTGCTTGGCGCGGTCGATGACCTGGGCCAACAGGTGAGCGGCGCTGTCGTCGACGTGGGTGGCGCGGGAAAGGTCGAAGATCACGACGTCATGGTCGCGGATGTCGGCGGCAATCAACGCGATCAGTTTGCGCGAGGACGACACCGTGAAAGAGCCGCGAAACGCCACCAGCCCTATTCTGGCGGCGAATTCGTCAGGCGCCTCCGCGCTGAAGGTTCTGTCTAGAAGCGGCGTCGAGATCACGCTGTCGAGTTCCAGCGACTCCAGCTGCGCGGCGCTCACGACGTTGGCGGCGATAACCCCGAACATGATCGCGAATACCGGATTCACGAAGACCGTTACGGCCATGACCAGCAGCATGACCGTGGAATATCTCGGGTCCATCCGGGGAATCTTCCGCAGGAACGAGAACTCGATCATCTGCCAGCCGACGAGCATGACGATCGCGAACAGCGGCGCCAGCGGCAGCGTGGCCACATAGGGACCGAGGCCCAGAATGAGCGCGGCGACGATGACAAGGCAGACGATGCCGGCGACGACTGTCTTGCCGCCGAATTGGCGCACCGTCATGGTCCCGATTTGGGCGCTCCCGGGCATGACTCCGGCGATCCCCGCCGCAATATTTCCCAGGCCGACGCCGAACAGCTCCCGGTTCGGATTGTGCCGGGAGCCGGTGAAGGTATCGGCGATCAGCGACCACATCAGGGTGTAGACCGAGCTGATCAGGGCGATCAGCACCGCCGGTCCGACGGCTTTCTGCAGCAAGTCGACCGACGGGAACTCAAGTATCGGGACCGGCAGTCCGACCGGCACGGGGCCCAGCGCATGGATGCCGGGTATGAAGAGCGCAGCCATCCACCCGATCCCGACCGCGGCAAGCGGCCCGGGGATGAATTTGCCGATACGGGCCGGCCACAGGAGGATCAGGACCAGGCAAAAGGCGGCAAGCGCAAGGTCGCTCGCGCCGAATTGAAACAGCGTCTCGGTCTGCTTCCAGAGGAGCAGCACGCCGACCCCGGACATGAACCCGGTGAGTACGATGTGCGGCATGTAGGAGATGTAGCGGCCGACTCCCGCGAGTCCGAGCGCCACCTGGATGGCGCCGGCCATGACGACGACGACTGCCAGTTCCGGCAGCGTCATCGCATCGTCCATGAGCAGCGTCGCAGTGGCCACCGCAAGCACCGCGGCGGGTCCGCTCACCATCCCCCGTGTGCCGCCGCACACGGCGGCGATGATCCCCACGATGACGCCGCACCACAGCCCGGCAAGGGGTCCCACGCCGGCGATGACGCCGAGTGCCATGGCGATCGGCACGTAGGATGCCACGAGGATGACGCCGGCTTTCAGGTCCGCCCAAAAGGTCTCGCGGGCGTACGGAGGCCGCTTTTCGTTCCGCAAGCCATCCAGCATGTTCGGCACCCTCCCGCGGCCCGCGACCACCGCGCGGAACGGGCCGGGCACTCTTCGTGACGCGGGCGGGTACCGCCGGTTCACCGGCAGCCGGAGACTGTGCCCCCGCTATAATGGGCGCGGAGACTACCCCGATTCGCGCCGCCTGTCACCCGGTTCCACACGCCTGTTTGCGGGCCATACGGTGGCCGAAGCATCCGGCCTGCGGCCTACGAAAACACCCCGAGCCAGCGGCCCCAAAGGTAGTGAAGCGGCAGCAGCACGATCACACCGACGATCATGTAGGTGACCAGCATCTTGATGATCGGTGCAGCCCGGAGATCGCCGAGCACCATGGCGACCACCACCGGCGGCGCCTGATAGGGAAACGGAAAGATCATCCAGGTGGCCACCTGGGTCATCAGCACGCCGTTCCGCGACCAGCCGGACGCCTCGGCGAGCGCATCCGCCATGGGCACCAGAACCGAGGGCGCCGCCGGCATGGTGGTGAATATGGCCACCACCCAGCCCAAGCCCACCATGGACGCATAGCTGCGGACCGGGGTCTCCGGAGAGAGATCGAGCACCGGCAGGATTTGTCTGGCCGCCGCGTCGCCGATGCCGGCATGGGTCGCGACCGCGCCCAGCCCAATGACGCCGGCGAGAAAGAACAGGGGCGTGTAGTTGATTTCGCCGAGCGCCTTCCCGGGGATCATGCCGACCCCCGGCAACAGACAGACCAAGGCGGCACCCAATGCCACCCACGCCGGCGCGACGCCGTGGACCGTATCGGTGATCCACAAGGCGAGCGCGAGCAGAAGAATGACCGTCAAGCGGCGCTCCGGCGCGGACCATGCCCCGCCGGTCCCCTCGATTTCCGCCGGCTTGGGCTGTTCGCGAAACAGGGCAAAGATCACCAGGGGATAGAGGATGATCCCGCCGATGCCGAGCACCGGAAAGTTGGTGACCAGGTACTCGCCGTAGGGAATCTGAATCTGATAGATACTCTCGATCGCGCCGTAGAAGGTCATGTTGGGCACGTTGGCGGGCAGAACCCCGAACGCCGGGGTCATGGTCCCCATGGTGCCCATCAACACAAGGCCGGTCCGGCCCTTGCTGTCCGCCGGAAATCCTAATCGCTCGGCAAGCGCCATCATGATCGGCGTCAGCAGGGCGACCCGGCCTGATGCGGAGGGAATGACGAAGGCCAGTGACCCGGCCCCGAGCGCCACGCCGTAGAGCAGCGCCAGATAATGAGGCGGAAAGCGGGTCAGGATGGCATTGACCAGGCGCTTGTCGACACCGACTTGACGCACCGCCAGTCCGATGACGAGGCCGCCGAAGACCAGCCACATGGCGCCGGCATGAAATCCCGAAAACACGATATTGGCGGGTGCGATCCCGGCGACCATGGCGGCGAACAGAAACACCAGCGCCCCCACATAGGGAGGAACGACCGAGGTCGACCATAATCCAATAGCCAGTATGATAATGGCGGCGGCCGGCATGATGCCGTCTTGAGCGCCCGCGGGTGCGGGCAGAAAGGCCACGATGATTGCGGCCGCCGCGGTGGCGGCGAATACGGCCCGGGATATGGTGAATGTCTGGGACACGAAACCGAAATGCTCGCGAATTGGGCTGTGCCGGATCGGCGCCGCCACTCTATGGAGGCTGAACCCCCTTGCCAAGCCGTGACCAGTTTTTTCCCGCGACCGGGATGCCCGACCCGGATTGGTGGCAGGCATTGTGGCCGAACCCACGGGACGCGCTGCGAAAACTGGGTATCCAGGAAGGGGATGTCGTCGCGGATTTATGCTGCGGAGACGGCTATTTCACCCAAGCCCTCGCAGAACTCACCGGCGCCGAAACCTTCGCGGTCGACCTGGATCCGGATCAACTGGCCGCCGCCCAATCGCGCGGATCCAGCGGGCGCGTAACCTGGCTGCTGGGAGACGCCCGGGAAATCGACGTCCTGATGCCGGACCCGGTAGACGCGGTGCTGATGGCCAACACCTTCCATGGCGTGCCGGAGCCCACCGAACTCAGCGGGGCTGTCGCCCGCGCGCTGACGCCCGATGGCCGGTTCATTGTCGTCAACTGGCATGCCCGGCCCCGCGAGGAAACGCCGGTACTTGGGGAACCCCGCGGACCGGCGACCGGCCTGCGGCTGAGCCCGGCCGCGTTGGACGCATTGGTCGCGCCCGCCGGTTTCACCCGGGAGACCGTGATCGAATTGCCGCCCTATCATTACGGAACGGTGTTCCGGAAATCCGAGGCTCGCGCCTAGTCCCTACCCCTCGGCCACTTCGTTGCGCAGCCGGCCGATACCGCTGATTTCCATCTCCACCACGTCACCGGCCTCGAGAAAAGTCCGGGACTGCCGGCGCGCGTGGATACCGCCCGGGGTGCCGGTGGCGACGACGTCGCCCGGGATCAGCTGGGTGAAGGTCGAGAGATAGGCAATGACCCTGGCCACGGGGTAGATCATCTCGCCGGTCGACCCGTGCTGGATTTCCTCGCCGTTGAGCCTTTGGGTGATCGTCAGGTCCTGCGGATCGGCGATTTCGTCCGCGGTGACCATCCAGGGGCCCAGGGCGCCGGAGCCGTCGAAATTCTTACCCGGCGTGACGTTGCGGCTGGTGTGGTTCATCCAGTCAACGACCGAAGCCTCGTTGAGGATCGTGTAGCCGGCGATGAATTCGAGGGCCCGGTCCTCCGGAATCCGCCGCCCGCCCCGTCCGATGACCACCGCGAGCTCGGCTTCGCAGTCGAACCGATCGGACTCCCTGGGCTTGATGATCGGCGCGCCATGTCCGACCTGGGCGGCGTTCCGGCGCTGAAAGATGGACGGATAAGGCGCGGCCTCGTAGCCCGCCTGCCCACTGACTTCCGGGTAGTTGCGGCCGACGCAGAGGACCGGATTGCGGCCCGTGACAGGCGGCAGGAGCTGCACATCGTCCAGCGTGTAATCCGGGGCAGCGGCTTCGATCTCGAACAGCCGGTCCAGGGCCACCGCTTCCAAAAGCGCGGCCACGGAGGGGTATTCTTCGCCCAAATGACGCTTGGCATCGATGATCCCGCCACCGGAAACGATCCCGTAGCTCTCCCGGCCATCCGCCGTGAAGGACGCAATTCGCATTTTTCGGCTCCGCTTTTCCCGTCCGGCGGATATCGTACAGGCCGCACGCCGATTTAACGAGACCCCGCACCGCCATGGCGCAAACCCTCCTTCCGGCAGAGGTCCCGGCCATCGTCATTGGCGCAGGACCCACGGGAGTGCTTGCCAAGCCGCCGCCCGGGCTTAGGCTGGCGCCATGGACCGAAAGCCTACTCTGGGGGAGGCCGTCGCGGCGGGCTTGGTATCGACGTCGGGCGCCATGGCGGTCTTCTGGGCGGCGTCCTCCGCGTTCATGCTTGCCTGCCTCTGGGTCATTGTCCGGAGCGTCTCGGACGAGCTCGACACCTTTCAGATCACCTTCATGGCGACCCTGTTCGGCTTTCTGATGTTCCTGCCGGTCGGCTTGAAACGGGGTGTGACCGTCTTCAAGACGCGGAGATTCGTCACCCATTTTATTCGCGCGGCCTTCAACGGCGTCGGCATTTTGGCCTGGTTCTGGGCGCTTACGCTGATGCAGCTGGCGGATGCGGCGGCGCTCAATCTGCTGATGCCGGTGGTGGTGGCCATCTTCGCGATGATTTTCCTGGGCGAAAAGGTCGGCCCGAGACGCTGGGCGGCCTTGGCGGTCGGAATATGCGGGGCGCTGATTGTCGTCCGTCCGGGTTTTCAGGAAGTCGGTCTCGGGGTCTGGCTGGTGCTTGGCACGGTGGTCTGCGCCGCCAGCCAGCGGGTCATCGCCAAGTCCCTGACCCGCACCGAATCCAGCACGACAAGCGTGCTCTACCTGATGGGACTGATGGTGCCGGTTACACTGTTGCCGGCGATGTCGGTGTGGACCACCCCCAGTCTGGGCGCGCTGGCCGGTATCATCGCCGTTGGCGCGCTGCTGACGGGCGCTCATTTCACCTTCATGCATTCCATCACGTTGGCGGACGTCAGCGCCCTGGAGCCGGTCAACTTCACCCGGCTGTTGTTTGCCGCCGTTCTGGGTTTCTTCTTCTTCGCCGAGACGCCCAGCATCTGGACGCTGATCGGCGGGCTGCTGATCATCGCTTCGACGACCTATGTCGCCCGCCGGGAGGCCGCCTTGAGATCCGCGCCACGCGCCCGGCCCGATACCGGCGGCGTCTAGAATCCCCTGCCCCACCTTCCAAGGAGGCGTCCATGTCCTTTGTTCTCACCGCCGGTCTCTACGTGGCCGCCGCCGCGGCGGAAATCGGCGGCAGCTTCGCATTCTGGTCCTGGCTGCGGCTGGGCAAGAGCATCCTCTGGATTGCACCCGGCATCGTGCTGCTGATCGCCTTCGCGGTCATCCTCACCCGGATCGATGCGGCGTTCGCCGGGCGCGCCTACGCCGCCTATGGCGGCGTCTATATCGCGTCGTCCCTGGTCTGGCTGTGGTTGATCGAGGGCATGCGTCCCGACCGGTGGGACGCGGCCGGCAGTCTCGTTTGCCTAGTAGGCGCCGGGATCATTATTTTCGGCCCCCGGGCGGCATAGTCATCGGGCCGATCTAGCCGTCGTCCAGGATTTCCCTCAGTGCGGCCAGGAAGGCGTCCGTATCCTCCGGCAGGCCGATGCTGACGCGGATCATGTGGCCGTACCCTTCCTCGGCCCAGCCGGCGATCCGGATGTTTCGTTCCTTCATTGCCTGAATGACGGGTCCGGCAGGCCGGTCGAGGGGCGCCGACACGAAGTTTGTCACCGAGGGCAGCGCCTCGATCCCCATCTCCCCGAGGCCGTCGACGATCCGCCGGCGTTCCGTCGCGGTGATCTCCTGGATGCGCAAGGCATGGTCCTGGTCCTCCCAGGCCGCCAATGCCGCGGCTTCGGACATGGCGGACACGTTGAACGTTCCGGTCAATGAACGCAGCGCGTTGATGATGCTCACATTGCTCGCCATGGCGTAGCCCATGCGCAGCCCCGCCATCGCATAGGCCTTGGAGAAGGTCCGGGTAACGATCCATGGACCCTTGCGGTGTTCCTGCAGGATCGCCAACCCGTCGGGTCCGCCGGCGAACCGGGCGAATTCGTAGTAGGCCTCATCCAGATACAGCAGCACGTCGTCCGGGGTTTCCTCGGCCACTTTCCGGACTTCGGCCTCCGACAGCATCGCGCCGGACGGGTTGTTCGGCGTGACACAGACCATGATCTTGGTCTTGCCGTTGCAGGCCGCGATCATCCCGTCCGGATCGACGGACCCGTCGTCCCGAATGTCCACGTGCGCCACGTCCGCCTCGAGTGAACTGAAGACCCCGTGGAACCGGCGCCAGACCGGGGTCGGCGCCACCACGCCGTCGCCCGGCGCGATGGCCAGGCGGACGATATTGGCCAGCAACTCCGCGCTGCCGGTCCCCCAGCAGATGAGATCGACGGGCACCCCGGTCGCGGCCGAAATTTTTTCGGTGAGATCGGGACAGCCGCCGTCGGCATAGCGGTTCACCATGTGCGCGTGGTCGCGGATCGCCTCGATAACTTTCGGTGACGGCGGCAGCGGACATTCATTGAGATCCATCCGGTGCACGTTGCCGTTCCGCTCCCCGGGCAGCAGCCGGGTCGGATTCCATCTCCCCATATTCCGCAGCGTCGGCCGGATATAGGGAAGCAGTTCAGGTGTATCGTCCATAGTGTCCTCCGCCGATCGGCCCCTATGGTGCGAACCCGTTTCCCTGAACGCAACCGCTATTCCTCGACCGTCCGCGGACGCTTGCACCACCGGGTCTGATCAATAGTCTATGGCCGACGTCCGCCAAGGAGGGACGCCGCATATGGCGAAATTATCGTTGTCCGTGAACGGTGAGCGGAGGGAGGTCGAGGCCGACCCCGCCGCGCCGCTGATATTCGTTCTCCGCGATCAGTTGGGTCTTACCGGGCCGAAGCTGGGCTGCGCCCAAGAGCAGTGCGGGGCTTGCGCGGTCATCGTCGACGGTGAGCGTACCTTGAGCTGTGTCCGCGCGGCTTCCGAGTTCGAGGGCAACGAGATCACCACCGTCGAAGGTCTCTCCAGCGGCGGCGAATTGAGCCCCATTCAGCAAGCCTTTGCCGAAGTGGGCGCCGCCCAGTGCGGGTACTGTACGCCCGGCATCGTCATCGCCGCCACGGCGCTGCTGAATTCCAACCCAAGGCCCGGCGAGGACGAGATCATCGAAGCCCTGCACCAGCACCTGTGCCGTTGCGGATCCCACCGCCGGGTGCTCGCAGCCATCGACGATCTGATTGCCGGAGGGGTGTGACATGGCCGGCAGCGCATCCCTCGAGACCCACCCCGGTCTCGATCAATGGATCGAGATTACCGAAGACGAGCGCATCCTCGTCCACACGGGCAAGGTCGATATCGGCCAGCGGATTTCGACGGCGCTTTCCATGATCGCGGCGGAAGAGCTCGATGTGGATTACGACCGCATCGACATCAAGCGGACCGAGACCGGCATCGACCCCAATGAAGGCTTCACCGCCGGTTCCATGTCGATGATGCATTCGGGCAACGCGGTGCGTCACGCCGCCGCCACCGCGCGGGCGCGGCTGCTGGATATGGCCGCCGACGAACTGGGGGCCGAGCGGGACAGCCTCGAGATCGATGATGGCCTGATCCAGGCGCCCGGCACCAACCGGTCGGTGAGTTTCTGGGAACTAGCCGGCGGCAAGCCCTTCGAGGCCGACGTGGATATCGACATCCCGGTGAAGGCCCCCGCCGGCCATTCGGTGGTCGGCCGAACCGTTTTGGCCAAGGGGATGACCGAGATCGTGTCGGGCAAAATGGACTATCTCCATGACCTGCGTCTGCCGGGGATGAAGTTCGGCCGATTGGTCAGGCCGCCCCACTACCGGGCGTCTCTCAAATCGTTGGATGCGGGCGTGGGCGGCCCCCAGGAAGGCGCCGGGGGGGGGGGGGTTGCAAAAAGCAGGTTAAAAGCGCCGGGGGGCCG
>JAPPFK010000192.1:13631-26465 GCA_028823885.1 Rhodospirillales bacterium
AATCGTTGGATGCGGGCGTGGCCGAACGCCTGAAGGCGTCCGGCGTCTCGGTGATCCGAAACGGCAGTTTCCTCGCCGTGGCGGCCGACGGCGAATACGAGGCGGTGAAAGCCGCCGGTCGGCTCGCCAATGCCGCCGAGTGGGATATGGGCGACGGGCTGCCGACCCAGGAGCTCTACGAGGCGCTGACCGCCAACGAACGCATCAGCCTGCCGGTCGTCGAAGGCGGCGCCCCGATCGAGGCGCCGGTGCCGGCGCTTGCCGATCCGCCGGCCGGGGCCGCCGCAACCCTCTCGGCCCGCTACGAGAAGCCCTATCACATGCACGGATCCATCGGTCCGTCGGCGGGGTGCGCCCTGTTCGAGGACGGCAAGCTCACCGTCTGGACCCACAATCAGGGCGTCTATCCGCTGCGCGCGGCCATCGCCGAAGCCCTCAGGATGGAACCCGGCGACGTGCACGTCCAATTCGTGCCGGGCGCCGGCTGTTACGGCCATAACGGCGCCGACGACGCGGCCTTCGATGCGGCGCTCTGCGCCGTCGCCGTGCCGGGCGCACCGATCCTCTTGACATGGACCCGGGACGATGAACACGCGTGGGAGCCCTACGGCAGCGCCATGGTGATGGAGCTGCGGGCAAGCATTGACGGTGACGGCAAGATCATCGACTGGTCCCACGAAAGCTACGGCGACACCTTCATGGGCCGCCCGGCCCCGGGCCGCGCCGGAACACCCGCCGAGAAACTGGTTTCCACCCATTTCATGGAAGACCCCATCGATTGGCCGGTCCCGCCGCCCACCATGGGGCCGCATGTGGGCATCCACCGGAACCTGGAGCCGCTCTACAATTTTCCCGGCCCCCGGCTGGTCAAGAACCTGGTTCGCGGCATGCCGCTCCGGGTGTCGGCGCTCCGCACGCTCGGCGCCTTCGGCAATACGGTCGCCATCGAGACGTTCATGAACGAACTCGCGGAGGCCGCAGGGATCGATCCGGTCACCTTCCGCCTCAATCACCTGGATGACGACCGGGCCAAGGAGTGCATCACCGCGCTCGCCGGCATGATGGCCGCCGGCAAGGCGGGGGACGGCGACGGGCTCGGCCAGGGCATCGCCTTCGCCCGCTACAAGAATTCCGCCGCCTATTGCGCCACGGGCGCCGAGGTGGAGGTCACCGACGAGGCCGAGGTCAAGCTGACCCGAGCCTGGATCGCCTGTGACGCCGGCGAAGTGGTCGACCCCCACGGGCTGATCGCCCAGCTGGAGGGCGGTTACATCCAAGCGGCGAGCTGGACCCTCTACGAGCAGGTGACCTGGGACAAGGACGGGATCACCAGCCGGGACTGGGACAGCTACCCCATCCTCCGCTTCGACAACGTGCCCGAAGTGGAATGCAGGCTGATGGAGCAGCCCGGCATGCCCTTCCTGGGCGCCGGTGAGACGGTCGCCGGGCCGGCGGGAGGCGCCATCGCCAACGCCATCCATGACGCCATCGGTATCCGCTTGCGCCGCATGCCGTTCAACCGGGATGCCATCCGGGCGGCGGCGCTCGCTTAGTACACCACGTCGGTGAGGTAGAGCCCCTCGGGCGGCGCGGTGGGGCCGCCCCGCCTCCGGTCGCGCGCCGCCAGCGCGTCCCGTACATGGTCGGGCGTCCACTTCCCTTCCCCCACCAATTTCAGGGTGCCGGCGATATTCCGCACCTGACGGTAAAGGAACGACCGCGCCCGGACGGTGATCAGAATTTCGTCCCCGTCCGACCGCACGCCGATCTCGTCCAGGGTCTTCACCGGACTGTCGGCCTGGCAGTTGGCGGCGCGGAAGGTGGAGAAATCGTGCTTGCCGGTCAGATGCCGGGCCGCCGCGTTCATCGCCGCCGCATCCAGCGGCCGGGGGATCCACCAGACCTTGCCGGCACGGACCGCAGGCGGCGGGCGGCGGGCGAGGATGCGGTAGAGATAGCCCCGCCGGGTGGCCGAGAAGCGGGCGTGGAAATCGTCATCCACCGCCTTGGCCGCCAGCACCACGACCGGGTGGGGCTTGACGTGGAAATTGAGCGCGTCCCGGACCCGGTCCGGCTCCCAGTCGTTTTCGAGGTCGACGTGCGCCACCTGACCCAGGGCGTGGACCCCGGTGTCGGTGCGCCCGGCGCCCTCCACCAGCCGCCGCTCCCCGGCGAAGGCCTCGACCGCCTCCTCCAGCACCTGCTGGACGGCAATGCCGTCGGCCTGGCGCTGCCAGCCGACAAAGCCGCCGCCGTCATACTCCAGGGTGAGTTTGTAGCGCGGCATCGCCCGTTCAATCCCCGCGGCCCAACCGGATTCCGGCGGGCACCGGGGTGCCGCGAAGAAAATCACCGGTGGACATGGGCGACTTGCCGGCCAACTGGACGCGGGTGGGCGCAATGGATCCCCGCCCGCAGCCGATGGTCAGCGCCTCATCCAGTGTCACCCCGGGCTCGCCCGAACCGTCCGAGACCACCGCCGACAGGATCTTCAGCCGCGCGCCCGCCAGTTCCGTGTAGCCGCCGGGCCAAGGGTCGAATGCCCGGAGGCGGCGCTCTATGACCTCGGCGGGTTGCGAAAAGTCGATCCGCGCTTCGGCCCGGTCCAGCTTCCTGGCGTAGGTCACGCCGTCCTCGGGCTGCGGGGTTGCTTCGAGGGCGCCCTCGGCGAGCCTGCCCAATGCTTCGACGATCAGCCGCGCGCCCATTGCGGATAAATCATCGTGCAACGAGCCGCCGGTGGCCGCCGGCGTGATGGCGACGGGTTCGGCGAGCAGCATGCCGCCCGTATCCAGCCCCTCGTCCATCCGCATGATGGTGACGCCGGTCTCAGTATCGCCCGCCTCGATGGCCCGCTGGATGGGCGCCGCTCCCCGCCAGCGGGGCAGCAACGAGGCATGGACGTTGAGACAACCGTGTTTCGGGGCATCCAGAACGGCCTTCGGCAGTATCAAGCCGTAGGCGGCCACCACGGCGGCATCGAGATCGAGGGCCGCGAAACCGGCCCGGGCCGCTTCGTCCTCGAGGGATTCGGGCGTCCGGACCTCGAGACCCGCCTCGTCCGCCGCTGCGTGGACGGCGCATTTCCGCTCCTTTTGCCCCCGGCCCGCCGGCCGCGGCGGCCGGCAATAGACAGCGGCGATGCCATACCCCGCGTCCCGGAGGGCATGCAGGACCGGTACCGAGAAATCCGGCGATCCCATGAAAGCGATGCGTAACGGGGTGGTCATGGGGCTCTGCGGCCGGCGGCCGGAATTCAAGCGCCCGCCGCCACCTTTTGGCGGCTGCCGGATTTGCGCCTCTCCTTCTCCTCCTGTTTCTTGAGCTTGGCGAGCTTGCGCAGAATGGTGTCCCGCTTGAGCTTGGAGAGGTGGTCGACGAACAGGATGCCGTCCAGGTGATCCATCTCGTGCTGGAGACAGACCGCGAGCAGGCCCTCGGTCTCCATCTCGCGAATCTCGTTCTGCCGGTCGAGATAGCGGATGCGGACCTTTTCGGGCCGGGAGACCTCGGCGTAGTGCTCGGGCAGGCTGAGACAGCCTTCTTCGTACTCGAACATCTCGTCCGACGCCCAGACGATCTCCGGATTGGCCATCCTTACGGGCAGCCGGTTGTCCTCGTCCTTGGAGACGTCGACGACGATCACCCGCTTCAAGATTCCCACCTGGGGCGCCGACAGGCCGACGCCCGGGGCCAGATACATGGTCTCCAGCATGTCGTCCATCAACTGGGCGATTTCGGCATCGACCTTTTCGACCGGCCGGCTGATTTTCTTCAGCCGGGGGTCGGGGGCCTTGATGATGTCCAATAGGGCCATTGATTCGCGGACCTGGCGGTTATCCGGGACCCATCAAGTAGGTCAGCGGGCCCGCCGGGTCAAGATTTCCGGGGCGATCCAGGCGCTTGATTGCATCTCGCCGGGGCTTACGTCAGATTAGCGCATGGACCTCATCACGATCTTGGCGGTGGTCATTGCCCTCGGCGTCATCGCCATCGCGCTTCTGGTGCTGCGGGGCGAACGCGCCCGCGCGGAGACCGACGCCAGGCTGGCCGTCTTCGCCGGCATGGCGGACAAGCTCAGTCACGCGCAAACCGCCTTGGGCGCCCGTGTGGATGAGCGCCTGGACGGTATCGGCAAACGCCTCGGTGACGGCCTGACCCAACAGGCGGAAACAACCGGCAAGACCCTGAAGGAACTGCACGAACGGCTGGCGGTGATCGACGCCGCTCAAAAGGAGATTACCGGCCTGTCGCGGGAGGTGGTGGGCCTCCAGGACATCCTCTCCAACAAACAGGCCCGCGGCGCGTTCGGTGAAATTCAGTTGAATGATCTGGTCAGCCAGGTACTGCCGCCGCAGGCCTACGGCTTTCAGGTCCAACTCGGCAACGGCAAGCGCGCCGATTGCGTCCTCGAATTGCCGAACCCGCCGGGCCGGATCGTCATCGACAGCAAGTTCCCGCTGGAGAGCTACCGGGCGCTCCATGACGCGCCCGACGAGGCGGCAAGGGCCGCCGCATCCCGGGCGTTTTCCGCCGACGTCCGCAAGCACATCAAGGACATCGCCGAGCGCTATATCATCCCCGGCGAGACCGCCGATCAGGCGCTGATGTTCCTGCCCTCGGAGGCGGTCTATGCGGAGCTTCACGGCAACTTCGCGGCGGTCGTCGAGGAGAGCTTCAAGGCCCGGGTCTTCGTCGTTTCTCCAACCACGTTGTGGGCGACCCTCAACACCATCCGCGCCATCCTCAAGGATGCCCGCATGCAGGAGGCCGCGGCGCTGATCCAAGACCAGGTCCGGCTGCTGCATGAAGATATCGGCCGGCTGGACGACCGCACCGCGAAGCTGCAAAGCCAGTTCGCCACGGTGACCAAGACCATCGGCGAGATCCGCACCTCGGCCGGCAAGATTTCCCGGCACTCCGAGAAGATCGAGGAGATCGAGCTCGGCATGGACGGCGACGAGGCCGATTCCCCGCAAATCGCCGAGATTCACGAGCTTCCCCGCCGCCGCGACGGCGGCGAATAGGCCCCGAAATGTCATGCCCCGGCCCACCGGACCGGCTTCGCTGGCCGGAGGACAAGCTATGTCCGGGCAACGACCAGCGAGGGTCGGCCTATTCCATCGGGATCAGATGATACTTGTCGAGGATCGGCTTGGTGACCTCGGGGTCGGACCGCTGCTCGTCCGAGAGGTCGGCCATTTCCTGGAACATGGCGCTCTGCTCGCCGGGCGAGAACACCACCAGCATGGTCGCCGCTTCCTTGACCTGCACCTTGTGCGGCACGTTCGGCGGAATATGGATGGTGGTTCCCTTGGTCGCCTCGATGGTCTCGCCGCCCACTTCCCAGGTGGCGCTGCCGTCGACCATGTAGAAGGTCTCGAAATCGTTGCCGTGCATGTGGCGGCGGGACTCGAACCCCGCCGGGCAGATCTCTTCGCAAATCTCGTAGTGGCCCTCGGTCGCCGCGGACGGCACGATCACCCGCATCCGGTTGTTGCGGAGATAAATCTTGCCGTCGTCCGGCCCAAGAAACGTTCCCTTGCTCATGAATTCGCTCCCATTCCAGAAATCTCTTCAAAAAAATGAACGCCATCATTGTAGGGATCGGACAGGGGCGAGTCACCCGCTTGTATGACCGGCACCGGCCACTAAGATCGCCTCCGCCAACGCCCTGAAGAGGACACGCCCATGCGCTACGCGGTCGGCCAACCGGTACCCCGGTCCGAAGATCCGAGGCTGCTGACCGGCAACGGCAGATATACCGATGACGTGAACCTGCCGCACCAGGCCTATGCGGTGTTCGTCCGCTCGCCCCATGCCCACGCCGAAATCAAGTCCATCGATGCAAGCACCGCCAAGGCCATGCCCGGCATCGTCGATGTGCTGACCGGCGCCGAGCACGAGGCGGACGGGATGGGTGAAATCACCGGTCCGACGCCCCGAAAGCGCCGGGACGGCTCCGTCATGTTCCGCCCGCCGCGGCCGGCGCTCACCAGCGACCGGGTACGGCACATCGGCCAGGCGGTGGCCATGGTGATCGCCGATTCCCCCGCCCGGGCCAGGGACGCGGCGGAAACCGTGGCGGTCGATTACCATCCGCTGCCGGCCGTGCTCGGCACATTGGAAGCCAATCGGGACGGCATGCCGGCCATCTGGGACGGGGCGCCCGACAATGAGAGCTTTTTCTTCGAGATGGGCGACGGCGACGCGGCGGCGTCCGCGATCGAGGGCGCCGCCCATGTGATCAAACAAAAATTCGTCATCAATCGGGTCACCGCCAACACCATGGAGCCCCGGGGCGCGGTCGGCGTCTACACGCCGTTCGAAGACCGCTACACCATGTATGCGGGCTGCCAGCGCCCCTTCGCCTGGCGGACCAATCTCTCCAAGAACTACTTCCGCGTTCAGGAGAACCAACTCTCGTTCGTTACCGGCGATCTCGGGGGATCGTTCGGCATGCGGGGCTCCATCTACCCGGAAATTCCCCTTTGCGCCTGGGCCTCCAAGCGGGTCGGGCGGCCGGTGAAGTGGACCGCCGAGCGGTCCGAAGGCTTCATGGCCGACGACCACGCCCGGGACAATGTCTCGGAAGCCGAACTGGCCCTCGACAAGGACGGCAAATTCCTCGCCCTCAGGGTCCGGACCAACGCCAATCTCGGCGCCTACGTGTCGTTTCTCGGCATGGGGCCGCCCACCGGCAACATCGGCGGCCTCGCCGGGGTCTACACCACGCCCGCCATCCACGTGCAGGTGGCCGGCGTCTTCACCAACACCTCCCCGCTATCTCCGTACCGGGGCGCGGGCCGCCCGGAGGCCGCCTACATCATCGAGCGGATGATCGACCTTGCGGCGGCGGAGACCGGCATCGATCCGATCGAACTTCGCCGGCGCAACTTCATTCCCGTGGATGCCTTTCCCTACAAGACACCTCTCACCTTCACCTTCGATTGCGGTGAATTCGAAGCGGTGATGGACGAAGCGCTGGAACTCGGCGACCGGGCCGGGTTCGAGGCGCGGCGCGAGGCATCCAAGGCGGAGGGCAAGCTTCGGGGGCTAGGCATCTCATGCACCATCGAACAGGCCGCCGCCCCCCAATCGGAGACCGCCGAACTCCGATTCGACCCGTCGGGCACCGTTACCGTGCTGTGCGGCACCACGCCCCACGGCCAGGGCCACGAAACCATCTACAAGCAGCTTGTCTGCGACAGGCTGGGGATCGAGCCCGGCGACATCCGGGTGATCGAGGGCGACACGGACAAGGTGAGCTTCGGCACCGGCACCGGCGGGTCCCGCTCGGCGACCATCGGCACGTCGGCGGTGCTCGCCGCGGTCGACAAGGTGATCGGCAAGTGCCACAGGATCGCCGCCCACATGCTGGAAGCGGCCGACGCCGACGTCACGTACGAAAACGCCGCCTTCGCCGTCGCCGGGACCGACAAGTCCCTGCCGTTCATCGATGTGGCCAAGGCCGCGTTCCAGAAGGCCAACCTGCCGGACGGCATGGAAAGCGGCCTGTACGAGATCGCCACCTATGATCCGGAGAAGGCCAACTTTCCCAATGGCTGCCATTTGTCCGAGGTGGAGATCGACCCGGACACCGGCGAGATCGAGATCGTCAAATACACCGTGGTCCACGATGTGGGCTTCGAACTCAACCCATTGCTGGTCAACGGCCAGGTGATGGGCGGCATCGCGCAGGGCGCGGGCCAGGCGCTGATGGAGGACATGGTTTATGACGAGGGCGGGCAGATGCTCTCCGGCTCGTTTCTCGACTACACCATGCCGCGCGCCGGAGATTTCCCCGCCTACGAGATCAAGGGACATCCGGTGCCGACCGCCGGCAATCCCCTCGGCGTCAAGGGCGCCGGAGAATGCGGCACGGTGGGCGCGCTGGCTTCGGTCTCCAACGCCGTCGCCGATGCCCTGTCGCCCCTCGGCATCCGCCACCTGGACATGCCGGCGACGGCGCCCAGGGTGTGGAAGGCGATCGACGAAGCCGGCGGAACCTAGCGCCTATTCGACCCAGTATTTTTCCCGGTCGAGGGTATCAGCACACGCCACCCGGCCGCGAACCGCGCCCAAAATGTCTTCCCGGAAGGCCCGGACCATCCACGCGCCCGCGTGCTCCTCCGGGATCGGATATGGCGGCTGCAATCCGCGGGCGCCCGCGGGCTCAAATCCGAACCGCGGATAATAGCCGGGATGCCCGAGCACGAAGGCCAGCGCCACACCCCTTTCGGCCAACTCATTCAGTCCGGCCTCGACGAGTTCACCGCCAATTCCCCGGCCTTGACGGTCGGGAACGACCGCCAAGGGCGCCAGGATCGCGGCGGAAACCGCGTCGGCGGGCTGAATCCGAACCCGGGTGAAAAGGACATGGCCGACGGACCGGTCCCCTTCCTCCGCAAGTATGGAAACAACCGGCCGGGCGCTCGGATCGGCCAGCAGTTCCATGGCCAGCCGGGCTTCCTCGGCGCCGCCGAAGGCCTGTTGGTGTACGGAGAAAATACTCTCGAGGTCGCCGCGGCCGGTCGTCCGAAGCGACATTAGACCTGCCGCCGGGCCTTCAGCGCCGCCGACAGGGTGCCGTCGTCGAGGTAATCCAACTCGCCGCCGACGGGGATGCCGTGGGCGAGAGCCGAGATGGAAACGCCGCAATCGGCGAGCCGGTCGGTGACGTAGTGGGCGGTGGTCTGGCCGTCGACGGTGGCGCCGGTGGCCAGAATGATTTCCTTCACGTCTTCCGAGCCCGCACGGCCCACCAGGCCGTCGATGTTCAGGTCCTCCGGCCCGACCCCGTCGAGGGGGGACAGCACGCCGCCCAGGACGTGATAGCGGCCCTTGAAGGAGGCCGTGCGCTCCAGCGCCCAGAGATCGGCCACCTCTTCGACCACGCAGATGACCGAGTCGTCGCGGCGGGGATCGGCGCAGACGGCACACGGGTCCGTGGTATCGAGATTGCCGCAGGCGCCGCAGGGAACGATGTTTTCCGCCGCCGCCTCGAGCGCCCGGGCCAGGGGCGTCATCAGGCTGTCCCGGTGCTTGATCAGGTGCAGCGATGCGCGGCGCGCGGAGCGCGGTCCCAATCCCGGCAGCTTGGCCAGAAGCTGGATCAGCCGGTCAATATCGCTGGTGGACATGCACCCACCTTAGACGGTCCGGCAGCCCGCTCAAACACCCGGAAATTACGCGCCGGCCGGGGGAAAAATTGATCTATATACGGGTCTCACTAGATATAAATTTAGAATTTAATTGACATTTGCGGCTTTTCGGGTAAGGTGTCCGGTGCCGATATTCGGCGCCGGCCGATCTGGCGCACCGAATCGGCCAATCCAAAGGGCCAAAAATTGGCGAGAGGCGCGCCGCGATCCGATTTAGGGCGCGGGGCTCCAAGGCAATGATGTGTGGTCTTGATCATATGAAACCGGGCCGTGGCAATCTGGGATGCAGGCGGCACTTGGATTACAGCCGGGCGTGGTGGCCAAGCACGTTGCGATTGTTATTTGGCTTGCGCCCGGCAGTGAACATCCGCGCACCCCTGGCTGCCATGCTCGCCGCCGCGTGCCTCGCGGCCATCCTGTTTTCGGAAACCGCCACCGCCCGGGAACCCGCCGGGCCGCCGCTGCCCAACGTCAAGGCGCCCCAGCCACACTGCCGGCCCAACATGCTCGGCGAATGGTTCAGTTTAATCGACGGAATCCACGAACTCTTCGGCTCGCTGACCATCACCCCCGATGCGCTGATCTTCGGCCGCCAGGGACGGTTTAGGTTCACCCGGCGGACGACCCCCGGCGGACACCCCTACCTGGAGCTCGACCGTACCCTCGTAATTCCGAACTGGGTCGCGCCAAACAAGAATTTCGTGTTTCTCGTCTATCCGGGCACGGTCGGCGAACGGTGCGAAGTGGACGTCGTCATGTGCAGAGACAGGGCAGAGGTCGCCATCTGGCTTGACGAAGTCCCGATGGCCTCGGCGTGTATATGGTTCGACTTCAGCCAGCCCGGCACCGGCGCCATCAACTAAACCCGCCTGACGCTTCAAATCACCAAGGAGAACAATCAAATGGATACCAACGATTCACGATCCCTCAAATACGCCGCCGCCCGCGCCCGGCAGTGACCCTCCGCGCACCCCTGGCTGCCATGCTCGCCGCCGCGTGCCTCGCGGCCATCCTGGTTTCGGAAACCGCCGCCGCCCAGGAACCCGCCGGGCCGCCGCTGCCCAACGTCAAGGCGCCCCAGCCACACTGCCGGCCCAACATGCTCGGCGAATGGTTCAGTTTAATCGACGGAATCCACGAACTCTTCGGCTCGCTGACCATCACCCCCGATGCGCTGATCTTCGGCCGCCAGGGACGGTTCGGCTTCACCCGGCGCACGACTCCGGGCGGACATCCCTACCTGGAACTCGACCGCACTCTAAAAATCCAGGAGTTTACCCAACCGGACAAGAATTTCGTGTTTCCCTTCTATCCGGGCACGGTCGGAAACCCGGCCGGCGAACGGTGTGAGGTGGATGTCCTCATGTGCAAAGAAAGAGCAGAGATAGCAATTTGGTTTGACGAAAGCCCGAGGGCCGCGGCGTGCCAGTGGTTCACCTTCAGCCAGCCCGGCACCGGCGCCATCAACTAAAACCGCCTGACGCTTCATCACCAAGGAGAACAATCAAATGGATACCAACGATTCACGATCCCTCAAATACGCCGCCGCCCGCGCCCGGCAGTTGGAGGGCGCCCGAGCCCGGTTCTATGTGGACCGGGGCGGCACCGATACCATCGGATTGGGCTATACGCCCATCGTCCAAACTGGCCGAGGAAGATGGCAAACCCGAGACAACCTTGAGGCCGACCTCGCCCAGGCAGGGATCAGCCTCACGCCGGCTCAAGACAAGGCGTTGAAAATCATAGCATCCGAGCGCTCCAATCAGGATGGGGCAGATCCCGCCAAGCTCTCCCGGGCGCGGGAGGCGCTGAAATCCATCACCCTGACCGCGGAGCAGCAGGAGAAGCTGTTCGCCGTCGCCTACCGGCGCGCGGAATCCCACGCCCGCGAGCGCCTCGGCGCCGATGTCTTCGGCGCCCTCGACCCCAGGCGCCGGGCCGAACTGGCGCTGGCGGCCTACCAATCGCCCCGCGCCCTTCGGGACGCGGCCCCCGATCTCGCCCGGCACATCAAGTCAGGCGACTTCCATGCCGCCGCAGGCCGCCTGGCGAAGATGGGCGATGCGCTGGGCGACCCGGCCCGCTACCGGGGCGCGGCCGCCATATTCCGGGACCCCGAACTCAAGGGCGGGGCGATGATCGCCCGCGGCGACACCCTGTCCGGGATCGCCCAGCGCACCGGCCATACCGTCGCCGAAATCCTGACCGCCAATCCGCAGATCACCGATCCCGACAGGATTCGCGCGGGCGACGTGCTGCGGCTGCCCGCCCGGAAGCAGCCGTCCGCCAAACCGGATCCGGAGGATCACTCCATGAGAACGCCCCGGCCGTCCGCGCGGCCGGCCCCCGAGCCCCAGCCATCGCCGGCCGCGAAGGCGGCCCTGGAACGCATGAACGCGCTGGGCGCGTCTCCCGCGGAGATCATGTCCAAGCCCCTCTCCGGCATCACCAAACCGGAGATCACCGCCCTTATCGGCCATCCCGACTACTGGAACTCGGTCCGGCAAAGGCTCCGGCCCGCGCCCCAGTCCATGCCGGACTTCGCCCAGGGCTGGTTCGCCCGGGCCTACGATCATCCGCCGGGGGCAGCCCCGTGGGTGCCCCGGGCATCATCGCCCGCCCGCATGGCCGACGGCCGCGCCTTGTCGCAGGGGCTCGCCCAGGTGGCGGGCGTCATCGGTCAGGGGATACGGGAAACCGCCGCGCGGGTCGACCTTACACAGCCGGTCAAGGCGCTTCAGACCGCGCTCAACGGCATCGCCGGGGACGGGTTCGCCGGGCCCCTCAAGGTGGACGGCGTTCTCGGCCCCAAGACCAACGACCGCATCCGGGACGTTCTCACCTATCAGGGAACCGCGCCGCTGCTGGGAAGGCTGAACGCATTGGGCGGAAAGTTCTAGAACGGCAGCTGCATGCCGGGCGGAAGCTGAAGACCGCCGGTGAGTTCGCTCATCTTCTCCTGAACCATCGCCTCGACCTTGTTCTTGGCGTCGTTCTGCGCCGCGACGATCAGGTCTTCAAGCACCTCCACCTCGTCCGGCCCCGCCAAGGACGGGTCGATCCTGATCTTCCGCATTTCGTATTTGCCGTTGAGGGTCACCCGGACCATGCCGCCGCCCGCCTGACCGGTCACCTCTTCCGCCGAGAGGCTTTCCTGCATCCGGGCCATCTTGTCCTGCATTTCCTGGGCCTGCTTCATGATCTGGCCGAGATTCTTCATTCCGGGTTTTCTCCCTCATTGCCGCCGGCTGGGCCATCGCCGCCCGGCTGTTCCGCGGTCTCCGGCCCGAGGCGGCGCACCGTCTCGATCGTCGCGCCGGGGAAGGTTTCCAGGATGGATTTCACCAACGGGGTTTCGGCGATGGCGGCCTTCTCCTCCGCCGTCTCCGCATTCGCTTTTTGGGCGGCGGTCTGTTCGCCCGGTTGACTGGACAGGGACACCATCCATCGTTCGCCGGTTTCCGCGTGCAGGAACTTGGCGAGATTGCCGACGATTTCCTGCGGCGCGCCGTCTTCGAGGCTGAACTCGATCCGGCCGGGCTCGAAATGAACCGGACGGACATTGTTGATCAACTGGGCCTTCAACACGGGCTGGCCCTTCGTCTCGGCGAGGGCGATCACCTCGTCCAGGCTGGTGGGGTGGGGCAGGGCATCGGAGACGGTCTCCGGC
>JAPPFK010000195.1 GCA_028823885.1 Rhodospirillales bacterium
GAAGCCCCGCCTCGCGGTCAACGCCCGCTCGAAGCGCGCCGCCGTCATCCTGCCCGCGCCATCGCGCATGCTCGACGATGGCGGGGTGACGGAGCGGGTGCGGCTGTTGCGTCCCGCCGCCCGCGAGACCATGGCGCGGGCCGAGCTCGACGCCTCCAACTGGCGCCCCGCCGGCGAGGCCGCTTGGCACCAAGCCTGGGACGCCGAGATCGCCGGGCTGCCGTCGCACCGGGACTCGCGATTCTGGCTCGCCACCGGCCTCCTGCTGCCGGTCTGGGACCGCCTGCCGGCCGAGAACATGCGGGTCCGGCGGCTGACGTCCGATGACGGCATCGCCCTCATCGGGCGCGTGCTCGACGCCGAACAGGTGCGGGCCGTCCGCGCCGGCTTCGGCCTCGACGGCGGCCCCGCCATGACCGGCGCGGAGGCCTTCGAGGCGTTCATGGGGCGCGGCCACGCGCTCGTGCTCGCCAACGGCTGGCGGCTCGCGCGCCGCCGCCTCATGGGCGCCGACCGGATCGAGGTCGAGGGGCCCGCCGACACCGACATGGACGCGCTGAAGCGCATGGGATGCACGGTGGAGATCGTCTCGTTCCGCGCCCGGATATTTGTCCCCAATGCCGGTGCGATGGGGCGCATCCTCGAGCGCTGGCCCCTCGCCCCGCCCGAGCCCGCTTGATGGGCGGCGCTTTATTCATACGGCCGCCGCGGCCCATGGGTTTCCGTCACCGCCGCGGACCGCAACAGGACAAGGAGACAGAGCCATGACCAGCCAATCCCACACGCTTCCCGAAGATCCCGAGTTCGCCTTCTGCCCGGCCTACGACGTCGAGACCGGCGTGCAGCAGATTCGCATCGTCTTCGCCGGCATGAAGGGTTATGTGCCGACGGCGCTCGTCGCTCTCTCGCTCCATGATGCGGAGCTGTTGTGCGATCGCCTCAACGCCCGCCTCGGTCTCGACCGGGATGCCTGGTCCGCCCTCGTCGGGCGTTCCATGGCCGCTTCCCCGGACGAAGGCGGCGATAACGCCGCCCTGCATTGATCCGGGGCGCCGGCAATTCCGGGGTCCTGATTCACACCATGCGGGATCTGCCGCCTGCGGCGGTTATGAATGAGACCGCGGCGCCGACGGGACGGCCGCACCGCAGTAAAACAGAACTCTGCCTGCCGGGCCGTTTCCGGCGGCAGCGAGGTCGGGCGCATCCACGCCGCTCCGGTATTTTCGGTCACCGATACCTGTCGCGCAGGTTCAATTCCCGTGGAAAATCGGAACCGGCGCCTGTCATAGCTCGCCGGTTGGAAAGGCTTCCGGGTTGACCGTCTCGGGGCCTTCACCGCCGAATCGGGTGGCGAAGTATCCGATAACCAATCCCACAATGGCGCCTTCAGCGGCAAACCAAAACGGCGATTCAAGCACCCCGCCGGCGCCGAACATCGCGGTCATCACTGCCGCAAGGGAATCGTAGGCGAAAAACACCAGCACGAAATTCAGCCATGCCCCGACACAGGGGGCCATGAACCACCATGGCATCGATAGCGGCAACATGGGGTGGCGCACATAGACCCCATAGATTCCGATGATGGCCCCGAACGTTGTGTACCACAGCAGGATTCCCCACCGTAACAGACTGTAGTCCTCGACCGGCATCACGGTCAGATATATGAAGCCGATGAGGCCGACGAGCGCGCCGAGCCCCTTGCCTATGGCAATGCGCGTGTGCAGAGAGGGATTGCCGAACATTATAGTCTCCACCAGGTGTGGACCTGTCATTGCCGCCAAGATAGCCGCGAGCCTGTCGGAGCACCACGGTTTCGGCGGTTCCGTGGAAGCCCTCCGCGCTTGCGGCCCTCGCGCGCGACCACGTCCGGTGTTTGCCGGTCGCCACACCTGTCGACACAATGGAGCCCGACATGAAACCCATGCATCCAATCCGCGGCCGCGCGGCGGCAATTACGATCATGGCCCTTGCCGCCGCCTCGGCGGCGATCGCCATGAAGGTGTCGTCAAACCAGCCGGCGGCGGCCGACCCGCTGGCTGGGCTCTCTGTCGCTCCCGAATATCGTTGTACGCCGTACAGGCGCGGCGACTATCCCTATCCGCAAACTATAGAGGCGCGGATCGTGGCCGCCCAAGGCGGCCATGTTTACGGGCCCTATACCGGGCGGACCTTCCCGTCCACGCGCCACACCGACATCGAACATATCGTCTCCTTGTCCGAGGCCCATGACAGCGGGCTCTGCGCCGCCGATCCCGCTACGCGCCGGCGCTTCACGACCGATCTGCTTAACCTCACGCTCGCCGCTCCGGCGGTGAACCGTTGCGCGCGGGGGGCCAAATGCGGGCACGACGCGGCCGGCTGGCTGCCGCCGATGAACCGCTGCTGGTTCGCCGCCCGCGTCGTCGAGGTCAAACGCAAATACGGCCTCACCGTCGACCGCCGCGAGGCCGCCGCGCTCACAGGTGTTCTTGCCCGCTGCGATAGCAC
>JAPPFK010000059.1:0-3679 GCA_028823885.1 Rhodospirillales bacterium
TCCCCATGCCGGAGATGTCGGTCTCGGTGGTTGCGGGGGCAGGATTTGAACCTGCGACCTTCAGGTTATGAGTTTTTGTAATACATCGACGACATCCGCTGACACAACTCGCCAGGCAGTGCATAAACCACTGTAAAAGATACATTTATTGACTTTTCCCTACGCCAGACATGCGCAGTACTATGCGCCGATTTGATTCAATTTGTTTGCCAATTGTTTGCCAATTGTTTGCCAGTCCGATACGGTGATCTTCGGAGGTTAGGAACGAATAGCATGACAAACCGGCTCACCAAGCGCACCGTTGACGCCCTCAAGGCGAATGGCAGCGATGCCGTCTACTGGGATGGCTACCTCACCGGCTTTGGGGTGCGTGTGCGCAAGTCGGGCCGGAAGATCTACGTCCTCCAGACCCGTGTTGACGGCAGACTGCGCTGGTTCACCATCGGCCCGCATGGCCCGCTCACCGTCGACGAGGCCCGGACGAAAGCCCTGGAGATTTTGGCCTTGGCCAGGAAGGGAATCGATCTCCGCGAGAAGCCTACGACGCCCGCGCCCATGATGAGCGATCTCGGGAAGCGGTTCCTCGAAGACTATGTCCCGGACCACTGCAAGCCCAGCACGCTGGGGGAGTACCGTCGATCGGTCGAACTCTTCATCAACCCGGTGATCGGGACGCTACGGGTGTCGGAGGTGCAGCGCAAGGACATTGCCGAATTGCATCACGGCCTGCGCAAGACCCCCTACCAGGCCAACCGTACCCTCGGCGTGCTCTCCAAAATGTTTTCGCTCGCGGAGGTCTGGGGCTGGCGGCCGGACGGCACAAATCCCTGCCGGCATGTCAAACGCTATAAGGAAAGCCCGCGCGAGAGGTTCCTGTCGGAAGAGGAAACGGCGCGTTTGGGCGAAGTGCTGCGTGATGCCGAGGAAGAGATGCCTTCGGCGGTCGCGGCGTTCCGGTTGCTGTTGCTGACGGGCTGTCGGATGTCGGAGATCAGGGACCTGAAATGGGAGCATGTGAAGGAGGACTGCATCGAACTCCGCGACTCCAAAACCGGCGGCCGCGTCGTGCCGCTTGGCCCTGAGGCCCGAGCCGTGCTGGCTGCCCTGCCCCGCACCGGAGACAACCCCTGGGTCATCGCCGGCAAGCTGCCGGGCAGCCATCTCACCGACCTGCAGCGGCCCTGGCGGCGCATCCGTGCGCGCGCCGGGCTGGACGACGTGCGCATTCACGACCTCCGACACTCTTTCGCCTCCCGGGCCCTGGCGCTCGGCGAGAGCCTGACCATGATCGGCAAGCTGCTCGGCCATACCCAGGTCCAGACGACCGCACGGTACGCCCACCTCGCCCGGGACTCCATTCAAACCGCCGCCGCGCGCATTACGGAAAGCATAGGCAGCAATCTCTTGAGCGAGCGGGAAGATGATACTGGTGAACCCGCGCCCTCAAGGAATTGACGGCACGGATCGATAGGCGGTAACTTGGGAGTATAGACGTTTATATGCATATGCTCGGAGAATTTGTCCATGACCCGATGGAACCTCTCCATCCCTGAAGAGACGGACCAGGCGGTCCGCACCTTTCTCGCGCGCACCGGCGGCAAGAAAGGCGACCTGTCCCGCTTCGTCGATGAAGCCGTGCGGCGCCGCGTGTTGGATCTCACCGTTCGCCAAGTCAAGAACCGTAATGCCGGATTTGACCAGCGGGAAATCCTCGACCTGATCGACGAGGAGGTGGACGCCGCGCGTGCGGATCGTTCTTGACACCAACATCCTGATCGGCGCCCTTATAACCAAGGGCACGCCGCCGGACAGGCTGTATCAGGCATGGTTGCGTGGCGAGATCGAACTCGTAACGTCCACCGCGCAAATCGCCGAAATGGCGGATGTTCTCGTGCGGCCCCGCTTGCAGAGGTTTCTCGACGCTGATGAAGCGAAGGCCATTGCCGAGAACATGGGTACCCGCGCTCTTATCCTTGATGCCCCGCCGGCGGTAAACCTTTCCCCCGATCCAAAGGACAACCCGATTTTGGCTGCGGCGATTGCCGCGAAAGCCGACTTGATTGTTTCCGGTGACAAGAAACACATGCTCGCACTCAGAGAAGTCGAGGGCATTCCCGTCGTGACTGCCCGCGATGCCTTGGAACGAGTATCTCGATAGGTCGGCGGGTCCGTTTCATTTGATCAATTCGTGCGATGAAGCGTGTCGACAACACATGATGTGTCTGGTCCATGGGTGCCGACGCCAACACGGTGGGCAAGTGGTGCCGGCGCTTTGCCGAGCGCCGGCTGGACGGGGCTCTACGACGAGCCGCGTTCCGGGACTCCACGCAAGATCGGCGATGAGCGGATCGCGGAGATCATCGGCCGTACCCTGGAAGAGATGCAGCCCGACAGCACCCATTGGAGTTTGCGCTCAATGGCCCGCGCTTCAGATACCGCCAGATCGTGTCCCGGCACACCGTAACGCCTTCGGCCGCCAGAAGGTCCCGAAGCCGGTCGATGGTCAGATGCGGCGTCTTGCGGACCAACTCGAGAACCAGCGTCCGGTGCGACGCCAGCAACCACGGACGATGGCCGCCGACCTTGCCCGGCGCCACGCTCCCGGTCTGGCGATAACGCGCCGTCCAGCGCGGCACACAGGAAATACCAACTCCGAAACGCGCTGCAACCGACCGGATCGGCTCGCCCGCCAGATGGGCCCGGACAACACGCTCGCGAAGATCATTGGAATAGGGTCGCGTCATGCAAGCTGGCCTCCTTCTCCAGTAGCCAACTTGAATCACATCCACAAAACAAAGGGAATCCCTAAGATTCACTCAATGACGGATTTGCTCTAATTGGTGAACACGAGGGTGGCGTTGTAACGCGCGGCCCAGTGTTGTGGCAGACGCCTGCGGACGAGAGCACCCACGACGAC
This sequence comes from Rhodospirillales bacterium, assembly GCA_028823885.1. Classification (GTDB taxonomy): domain Bacteria; phylum Pseudomonadota; class Alphaproteobacteria; order Rhodospirillales; family UBA2165; genus JAJDXO01. Next base: position 2,918 of record JAPPFK010000059.1, read on the forward strand.
GCGGCTCCATGCCTGCCGCGACAGGTGGCTGCCGCGCGACGGGGACGACGATCCTCAGGCCCGCCGTACGCTCATGCCTCCGTCTCCCGCTTCCACGGCTCACCCGGGAGTAGCGAAATCAGCTGCTCGGAGACTGTCCGCGCAGTCTCTGCCGGCCGCCACTCGAACCCCGGCCTGAGCAAGGCGCTCATGTCGGCATTGAACTGCGCATCGCCGATCTTCCCCGCAAGGTTCCGTTCGAACATTGCGCGGGTTACCGAAGTACCCTCGCGATCCATGTACGCCCGGAACGCGGCAGCAATCCGTTCCGGATTGCTCCGCGTGTCCCCTAGCCCCATCGCCAGATCAAACAGATCCCGGCCCTTGCGCCGCTGGTAGAGCGCCCGCATCTTGGTCGCCAGGAGTTCGTCCAGCTCGAACGATGTGATATCGGCCTGCCCCATATACCACCGCGATTGGACCGAGAACGGGCGTTCGGTGAAACCCAGTACGGCAAAATGCTCGCGGGTATTGATCTCGACCTTGAGGCGCAGCCGGATCGCCGGTACGTCCTCGGAAAGGAACCGGTAGCCGAACGTCACCCGGCCTTGCGACTGCCTCCACCGCGCTTCGCCAAGCCAGGGGTCGAGCACGTTTCGCAAGGCGTCCATCATCGGGCCGGCCGGACCGGGCTCTACTTGGACCAGATCGATATCCTCGGAGTAGCGAGCGGGCGGCGTCAGGTAGAGCTTGTAGAGCGCCGTGCCGCCGCGGAAGGCGAGC
>JAPPFK010000059.1:3689-14634 GCA_028823885.1 Rhodospirillales bacterium
CGGCTGATGACCAGGTCCTGCTCGACCTGGAAGTCCTCGTTCCAGGGCGCCTGCTCCCGCCATTGAGTGATGTAATCCCGCGGGATCACGCATCCGCCTCGATGCTTGCATTCACGAACAGCCGCCAGTCCTTCGACCTCGGCGCATCCGTGGCGTCCGCGCCGGGCAGTAGCTTCGTGTAGTTCCGCGCACGCCGACGCACATGCTCCTTGAGCAATATCGCCCTATCTCCGGCTCCAACACGCTCCAGCAGGTAGCCCAGACGCTGCGCCCAGAGGATCGACGCGGACTTCGAAGCCTCGACGAGACGCTCCGGGCCCATGTCCTCGCTGAGCTCGTAAATTACACCCGCCACCCGGTCCACGCCTCCGGCTCGACGCAAGTATCCGACAAGGTCGACCGCCGTCGCTTCCACGGTCGAGACAAGAACGGTTCCGCGCGGATTGTTGAACCTCTCGACCGGCACCGCATCGAGGTTCCGGCGCGCGACGAAGGCGACGCGGACATCGCCACAGACGATCGCCGGCCGGTTCCGCTCCACGACCACCTGGAATTCCTGAGGTCGATGATGGGCCGCGCCGTGAAGTTGCGCCGCCGAGAGGAGGCCCACGTAGTAGGGAATGTCCCAATGCTCCATCAATAATGGTATGAACTGATCCGCGGGCAGGCAGCCGAGCCGCCTGTACTCGGGCGGCACGATGACGTAGAACCCCCGCGCGGGGCTAGCGATCTCCCCCTTGGCCGCAAGGCGGCTCAGCGTTTGACGCACAGCCGCCTTGGAGACCCCGAGGGCCGAGCGGAGTTCGGACGAGGTAAAGTGATGCCGGCCGAAGGCGGCCAGATCGGCGATGACGTTGCGCGCGCGCGGTGCGGTGATTTCATACATGACAACTACAAAGTAGCATTATTTGTCACTATATAAAATCAATATTGTAATTTGCACGATCCTGCCGTAGATCGAAGCTTCCGCTTGGCAGCTCGAAATCGTGGTCGTCAGTCTTCAGTTCGGTCCTGTAACCCCGTTGCTCGGTTCATTCAAGAACCGAGCCGGCGTGATTTTGTCGGCCCGCTTTCTTGGAGCACGAACCGCCGGATCTTCACGGTCACATGCGCCGCAGTGTCCAGAGAACCTTTCCAACGATGTGAGCCTCTTCCGCATCGCAGATGTAGGGTTCGTACGCGGGGTTGGCGGAAATCAACCTGAGCCGCGGCGGCTCAGAACGGGGCAGAACCTCGACCCGTTTGACGACGAGGCCGGCGCCGTCCCATAGCACGGCCATCTCGCCGGAGCCGGGGGCGCGGTGGCCGACATCGACCAGCAGGCGGTCGCCGTCGGAGATTAAAGGCTCCATGGAATCGCCCCGCGCGCGCAGAACTCGCAGGTTGCCGGGATCGGCGCCGCCCTCATGCCGGATCATGCCCTCCGGCAGGTACCAGCGCGCGGTTTCGGCGGCGAACTCATCGGCGGCCACCCCGGCCCCGGCGGCGGCCTCGACCGCCATCTCGGGGATCGCCGCAAGCGGCGCGCCGGGGACAGACGCGGGTGCGATGCGCTTCCGGCGTTTCTGCGGCTTGCGCTTGGGCGCCTCGGCATGGCGCAGCTCCTCCGCGTCGCAACCAATGATCCCGGCGAGCTTCTCGCTGTCGCTGTAATTCAGCACCGCCGGCACGCCGCGCTCCAGAAACTGATGCATATAGCTCGGGCTGCGGCCGATGGCCATGGACGCTTGGCGCATGTTGAGGCCGCGGAGCCAGAGCATTTCCTTGAGCTTTTTCCGTATCGGGTCGTGTTCCATCGCAGCCCCTCGCAAATGTATTGTATTAAGTAGTGTACTAAATATGAACCGCTATTCTCAAGCTCATTTGTTCTATATATGTCCTGAATATATCCAACCTCCCCAATTGACCCCGCGACGCGCCGTTGACGCCTTCATCCAAAGCCGCGGCATGACCCGCAACCGGTTCGGTGAAACAACCCCGGGTGAGCTCTCCATTCCCGGCGGGACCGGCCACGGCTGATACCCGGCCGAGGCGCATTCAGCTGGTTTCGGCCGATAGCCGTGGAGGCTTTGCGCATGCCGAGGCCGCGGCGCCGGACCTGATCCCTTGATTCTTTTGCCGTACCGGGGCGCGTCCCGTCGCAACCGCGGGCACGTATGTCGTTATAAGTATTGTTTCCAATAGTAAAACATATTGTAACGCCCCGTTTGTTCCTTTTATGTTCTCACAAATGACCAATTCCCGAATAACCCTCCAGCGCTATATCGACGCCTTCATTCAACGCCACGGCATGACCCGCACCGGGTTCGGCAGGGCGGCTCTCGACGATCGCTGCTTCGTCTTCGCGTTCGCCCGAGGGCGCTCGCCGCGCCTCGATACCGCCGACCGCCTGATGTCCTACATGGGCCTTGAGCCCATTGGTCCCGTTTTCCGGCGCGAGGTCGAGGCGTTCCTGGCGGTCACCGGGTTCAAGGCCTCGGAGTTCGGCCGGGAGGTGAACGGCAATCCGGCTTTCATGACCTGGCTGCGCCAGGGCGGCTCGCCCCTTCTCTCCACCGTGGACAAGGCGCGGGCCTGGATGAAACGCACCGCGAGCGCCGAGGAAACCCGCGCGATCCGGGCGATGACGTTTGGGGACGGTCCGACCACGCAAGACAGCTTCGAGGGAGAGCATAATATGGCCAACGATACATACAAATATATGACGACGCGCGACGTGGCGGCCTTCCTGGGCCTCTCCCCGCGCACGCTCGACCGCTACCGGGTGAGCGGCGCCGGTCCGGAATTTCACAAATTCGGCAATCGCGTGCGCTATCTGCGCGCCGATGTCGAGGCGTGGGCGGCGGAGCGGCGCTGCCGGTCGACCTCGGACATGGGCGTCCCGAAAGACGCCGGTTTGTCCGGCACGGCAAGCCTGTAAACGCACCCGGCCATGAACAGGCTCAGCTGTCTTTCCCGCTCCTGCCATCTGGCGATGTTGCTCGCGGCACTCTCGGGTTGCGGCTTGGCCGAGGTCGAGCGGGTTCAGGTTGAGACCGAGGAAGTCGCGCGGCAGGTCACGGCCCTCAGAGGTTCAGGCCCGGGAGCGCCGCAAGCGGGCCGGCATCTTTCCACCGTACGCCTTATAGAACACCGGCCCTATGTCGAATTGACGCGCATCGAGACCGATGCGCGCGCCGGTCTGCCGGCGCGATTTCGCCGTAGGGACGCCGTCACGCTGCCGCTGGCCGATATCGGCGATGTGGCGGAGCTGGCGGGACGCATCGAGGCGGCGACCGGCCTCACGGTGCGGTTTATCGGCCCCCCGCGCCAAGCGGACATTAGCGACACCAGAAACATAAGAGGCGGCGCCAGGCCCGCCGGGATTCCCGGCGCGGCCGGCCGCGACAGCTTGTCGCCGGACGGCGGGATCTGGACCGGTCCGCTCGATGCGCTGCTCAGTTCCTGGACCGAACCGTCCGGCTACGACTGGCGCTTCGACAAGGCCCGCCAAAGCATCGAGATCGTGCGGCGGCAGTCAGCGGTGTTCCATATACATGCGCTGGCCGGCAAACAGCACTACACGGTATCGGCGTCGACCCGGGACAACGCCGCCGGGGAAGAGGGGGCCGGCGGCGGCGCCAACCTCACCAGCCAGTCGATCTCCGCCGAGACGGAATACGACCCGTGGCCCGAGATCGAGGGCCAGTTGAAGGAACTGCTGGAGCCGGGAACACGGCTCTCGATTGCGCCGTCGAGCGCCTCGGTGACGGTGAGCGGCGTGCCCCGCGACATCGCGCGGACGCGGGCTTTTCTCGGTTATCTCAACCGCGAGGTGCTGCGTCCGGTCACTTTGTCGGTACATGTCTATTCGGTGCGCTTCGAGCGCGAGGCGGATTACGATATGGGCCTCAGCCTCTCGATCGCCCGGCTGCTCGGGACGGCCCTCAGGGTCTCGGTGGCCGCCAACAGCGTCGCGCTGATCAAGCCCGGCGGGAACGACACGGGCGGCGGCGACACCCTGTCGGCGACGGTGCGGGCGCTGAACCGGGCGGGCGCGGTCTCGCGGGTGCTGTCGGCCGACATCCCGTCGCTGAACGGCAAACCGGCGCAGTTCTTCGAGCTCTTCAAGGAAGCCTACCTCCGCGAGCAGCGCACCACGGTTGCCGACGGCGTCGCCCAGACCGAGCTGGTGCCGGGCACGGTCTCCTCGGGCTTCGCGGTTAGCTACCTGCCCCGTATCACCGGCCCGGGCGAGGTCCTGGTGCGGCTGTTCGCGAGTCTCCGCGACCGTCCGTCATTTGCCGCCTTCACTTCCAACAGTCAGACCATTCAGCTTCCGGCCTATGCCAGCCGGGCCATTCAGGTGACGCAGAAGATCGGGCGCGGCGAGACCCTGATGGTGACCGGGTTTTCCGACCGCAGCGCCGGCGCGGGGCGCTCGGGGACGTTCGACACCGACGTGCCGCTGCCGGACGGAGGCCGAAACGCCGCCGCCGCGCGCATCGAGCAAGTGCTTCTGGTGACCGCCGACATCGGCGCGCCGCTCGGCATCGCGGAAGTCCGGGGGAAGGCATTTTGAGCACAATCGTCGTCGACGGGCGCTCCTACGCGGCCGGGCTCTACTGGCTCGACCGGACCGGTCCCGCCGCCACGGCGCGTGCCGCGCGCCGGTTCGCGCGGCCCTGGTGCGTCCACCATGCGGGTCAGACCGGCTATGCCGGGAGCGTCGATGACGATGCGCCCGAGGGACTGCCGGCTCTGGCGCCGGCGTTGCTCGAATCGATCGATGGCGAATTTTGGATGGCCCTGATCGCGGGCGAAGTGGCGCCGGGCGGTAAGCCCGTCGGCGAGAGAGAACGTTACGCGCTGATCAAGGTCAAGGACGGCGCCGTACTCGCCGACGGCGATGAAGTCTTTACCAAGCGCGATACGGCCATCGAAGCCTTCGGGCGCGCACGGGCGCTGGGCTGGGAGCTATACGCCACCCCCGGCCTGCTTGACGCCGGCGCGAACCACAATGTCAGGGAGCTTGATGTTTCCGGCTTGCCCGCGGGGCCCGGGATCGCGCTCCGCCGGGCGCCCTTTACCGGTGTCCGGCGGAGGCATATGGCGTTGGCCCTGCTGCTGCCCGCTGTCCTTTCCGGCGGGGCGTTTGCCTGGTTTGACCGGGACACGCTCGTGTCCTGGATCGTTGGTCCGGAACCGGCGGCCGTTATTGCGCCGGCGGCGGCGGAGCCGGAGCTGCCGATCTCGGTCGATAGCGCCGCCCTGATCGAGGCTTGTCGGCGGGCGCTGATCGATTACCCGCCCTGGCTGCCGGCCTGGCGGATCGAAGCCCTGTCCTGCGCCGCCCGCTTCGCCGATCCCGAGCTTGCCGCGCTTCGCCCCGAATTGGCCGGCCGCGCAGTGATGCTGGTGCGTTGGCGGCTTGCGGCCGGTCATACCGAACCGCTGTACCGGCAACTTGCCGAACAGCATCTGTCCCGCTGGTACGCCGCGTCCGTGGTCGAGGCGCGCGCCTGGGCGGTGAGGCCTCTGGCGCCCGTATTGCGCATCGAGAAGCGCGCGCCGCCGCCGTTTCTGGCTCTGCGCAGAGCCGTCGACCGTGGTCTCGCCGGCGCCCGGATCGATTATGTCCGCGGGCCGCAAGGCGGCTGGACGGTCCGGATCGGCCATTCCGGGTCTCTGTCCGGACTCGCGGGACGGATCCGCGGGATCGCGAATGCCGCCGGGCTTGAAATCACCCGGCTCGACCGCGCCTCGGATGGGGCGTGGCGCCTTCGAGGCCGGCCCATGGCGCCCGAGGCGATGACCCGGGCGGCATTCCAGGCGGCCGCCGCTCCGGTGCCCGTTCCCGAGAGTATCCCGCCGCGGGCACCGGCGCCCAATTCCGAACAAGGAGTTTCACAATGAATGCGACTTTCCGTTCCACCCTGATGGCCGGAGCCGGCCTCTCCGCCCTTCTCGCCGCCGGCGCGGCGGATGCGCAACCTGCCGCGGGTGAGGGCGTTTACCGCCAGGAGGCGCTGGCCCACGCACGGGCGGTAACCACCGCCTGGCGCCGCCTCGAGAGCCATATTCTTGCCGGGTCCGCCGGAACGCCGGACGCCGATGGCGCAAGCGTCTCGGGCTGGAGCGGCGCAATTCCCCCGGCGGACAGCGGCTGGCTTGCAACCTGGACGCTGCGCGGCGTACGGGCGCGATATTGCGAAGATACGCTGCTGGTCTATCTCGCGCCCGAACGCCTCAAGGGCGTCGGACGCGATCATCGCGCGGTCCAGTCCGCGCCTCATGCCTACGCCGCGGGCGGGGCCGAGGGACGGACGCCGGTGCTGCACTGGCTGGAGAACGGCCGGGCGGTCGGGGCTTCGGGCCGCCCCTCGGTGACCCTCCCCGCCTGCCTGTCGGATGCCGTTCTCGGCGGGCCCCTTCCCTCGGGCCGGGCCGCGCTCGCCGGCAGGGTTCCCGATCCCTATGCGCACACGAACGAACGGGTGACGCGCGAACGCCGGGTCGAGGCCTGCGGCGCCGGCGAGCACGGCAATGGCCGGACCGAGGTGCGGGAAGTGACCCAGGTCCATGACGACCGCGGCAATCCCATCGGCGATCCCGCCTACGGCCCCTGGCAGGTCCTGATCGATGAATGCCGGGCCGATTACACGGCCTGGGAGCACTATACCCTCACATGTCATTGGAACGCCGGGCCGCCCCACAACAGGCGCATGGAAGGCCGTGAGATATGGCGCCGTCCGAAGAGCGTGACGGCGGCGGGCGAAACGTTGGGACCGCCCGAGTTCGTCTCGACGAGCTGCTGGACCGGCATGACGCCGACACCGCCAACGGCGGTGGTGACCGAATCCGCGCGAGACGAAACGAAGACCGAGAGCTGCCCGCCCGATTATACCGGAAGCCGGAGTTACCGGCGCACGGAGACCCGACGGGCGACGCAGTTCCCGTGGGACGCCGAGCCGGTCGTCCGGATCTCCCATGGCCCGTGGATCCTGGAGACGGACAACTGCACGGCGGTGATCCCGCCCGACTGGGACGACGGCGGCGGCGTTGACGGCGGAGAGGACGAAGGCACGGGCGACCCGGGCGGAGATTCCTGCACCGCGGACCCGGACATGGACTGGGACATGGACTGGGACGCCGGCCCCGACGAGGACTCTTGTGGCGGCGATGGCGGCGATGGCGGCGGCGACGGTGGCGGCTGCTTCCTGACCACGGCAATCGTGGAGCGGAGGGGCGTCGAGGCCGATGACGGGCCGACCCTGACCGCGCTGCGCGCCTTTCGCGACGGCTACATGATGCAAACGGCCAAGCGCCGGGCGCTGGTCGCCGAATATTACGGGATCGCGCCCCGCATCGCCGCCGTGATCCCCGAAGGACATTCGGACTGGGACTGGATCGGCGCCCGCGTCGATGGCGCCATCGCGGCGATAGGGGCCGGCGACGAAGACGCGGCGTTCGCGATCTATGTCGGCATGGTGCGCCGGCTTGGCACCCGCTGGCTTGCGCCGGCCGGCCAGTGTCCCGGCACAGCCAATACCGATTCCACCGCCGGCCTGGGGGCATGACGATGAACCGGATCCTCATGCTGGCCGCCGCCGCAATGGCGACGGCCTCTCTGGCGGCCGATGGCGCCATGGCTCAAACCGCCCCTGCCGGCCCGAATTACAGTTCCCACGCAGCCGCTTTCTTCACCGGCCTGCTCAAGGGGCGCGTCTGGATCCTGGAGCGGCCCAACACGCGCCGCGCCGGCGACCGCAACATGGTCTGGGCCCATTACCACGGCCCGGACGGCGCACTTCTGGCCTGCGCCCATCTCGGCGGCGCCCATGCGTCCGCATCCGCGCGCTGGCGCATCGTGCCCTCTCGCCGGTTCCGCGCGCTTTACAATTACGTCGGGCCGGACATGGAACCGGACCCGTCGCAACGGCGCGGCCACACCCCGATCTTTTACGATCCCGACACCGGCGGGCTGCACAACGAGGCGCTGGAACCGGCGTCCGGCACCTGGAAAGTGGCCTCGCGCGGCTGGGTTCAGGAGAGTTGGCCGCGGGCGATGAAGGATGCCTGCCCGGACCTCGAACTTCCCCAGGGTCTCCCGGTCAACGAGAAGCAGACCTCCATCTTGTTCCACGAGCTGATGGCGCAGGACGCGAACGCGCCGGTACGCGGCCTTCCGGGCGCCCAACTGCGCGGGCCCGGGGCCGCCGGCATTGCGGCATTGAACGGCCGTCCGGCCCTGCCGGCGGTGGCCCTCAAGGGTTTCCTCGCCGATAACGACGGCCGGGTGCTGGTCGACAATACCGGGGCGCGGCATGTCCTCGTACTCGGCCGGGACCGCGACGAGTTGTGGCTGCTCGATCCCGAAGGCGCCATCGCCGATACCGGCCATCTCGTTCCGGCGGCGGGCGGCGCCGAGATCGCGCTTCACTACGAACGCCTGCCGCTGCGGCCCCGCTATCGCATCGGGAATCCACTGCCGTTTCTGCCCACCGGAAAACGCTTCGCCGCGATGCGGTTGACCGATTGGCTGATCGCGCGGACCGAGCCCGTCACCCTGCCCTTCATGGACCGCGCGGCTGTTGCGTTCCGCTTCATGGCGGATGGCGCTTTGACGGCGGAATTGGAGGACGGCGCTTCGGCCGGCGCATGGCGTTGGTCGCGCGGCGAACTGATCGTGACCCTCGACGGCCGGGCGGCCAACAGCTACCCCTGGCGCGCGCTCGCGGGCCATGTCGGGTGGAGGCCCGAATGACCCCCGCCCCTGCCCGCCTCCCGGTTCGCCCGGTGCTTCTCGGCGCCTGGCTGGCGGCTGCCGTGGCGTCGTTCGGCGCATACGCGGAGGAATCGGTTTCGGGATCCACCAAGGCGGCGGCGGCTGAATCCGCTGCCGGAAAATCAATGCCGGACGTTTCCGCCGCGCCAATGGCGGGCTTCGCGGGTCCGGCAAACCTCGGCGCGGTCAGCCGTCTGCTCCGTGCGCTGGAAGGCGGCGGGGCCGTGCCGCCGGAGCAAACCCAGACAATTTCGTCATCGAACAAGGCGGCATCCACGCCTCTGCCATCCTATCGGGCGCCCGGCGCCGCTCCGCCGGTTATCCCCGCATCCGTCATCGACGGTTGTCCCCGCGGAATGCTGACCCGGCTGCTCGCGAACGCCGCATCCAAGGAAGACGCGCTATCGGCGCTCGCGATCGAACACGAGACTCTGAAGCTGTGCCATGAGCGGCAGCGGATCGTAACCGGGATATTCGAGGCCGAGGCGCGGTTGCGGGAACTCCGGGCGCCCGCCGATCCTCCTCCAGCCGCCATCAGCCGGGCACCTGTCCCCGTTTCGGTCATCAGGCCGCAATTGAGCACGGCGGTCACTTCGGCGCCGGTTGCAACGGCCGTTCCGGAGCCCGCCAAAACGCCGCCGAAACGGCCCCGCTACGGCTGGTTTTCGATCGTCGGCATGTCGGGCGATCTCCGCGCCGGGGTCACCGACGGGCAGCGGGTCTGGTTCGTGCGCGAAGGCGATGCGCTGCCCGGCGCGGTCCGGGTCGGCCGTATCGCCGCCCGCCCGCCCGGCGTGCGCTTGAAGGGCGGCGGGGATGGGCAACTGCCCTACAGAACGCGCCCCGGAGGTGGCAAATGAACCGGCAACCTCAAACCAGGTTGAGCGCGCCTGGGCCATCTTCATCGAAGCGGCTGCCCGACAACCCTCCAGGTTTTGACGCAAAATCCCTCACCGGACCCTTGGCGAGGTTGTTCCCGACGTCCAGAAAACACAACGGCGTCGCAGCGCCGGAAGACCCGGAATCGGGACAATTGATCCGAGCGCCCGGGATGGACGCGAGGTTCCGGCGCCTCTGCGCGGTGTTTGCGGACGGGCGCTGCTTGATCGCGCAAGGCTACGAAGCCGACCCGCGGTTGCGGGCCGCATTGCTGGCGTTGCGCCAAAGCGGCGTCATTCCGGCGGCGGCGGCCGAGGAAAGCGCCGCTCTTGAGGAGATTGCCGCCGCCTGGCGGAAGGCAAACAGCGCGCCGGCGGCGGGCGAAGGTGCCGCAAGACGGCTCAAACGCCTGTTCGAGGACGCGGCCGCGGCCAGGGCGAGCGACGTGGTGTTCGAGAACGGCGGCGATGCCTGCCGGGTGTTCGCCATCGTCAACGACCGCAAGCTGCCCCTGGCGGGTCCGATGACGGCCGAGGAAGGCCGCGAGGCCGCCGGATTTCTGTTTCACAGCAAGGATGAGGGTTCGTCCCAGACCAGCTACCGGCGGGGCTCGTTCCAAGGCTTCTCGATCCGCTCCGGCGGTCCGGTGCCGTTGCCGGCGGGGGTTTCGGCGCTGCGCTGCCAGCGCGGGCCGCACGAGCCCGACGGCGATCACCTGTTCGCGCGCATCTTCTATTCCGACCGTCTCGACACCGGGACGACCCTCGAGCGCCTCGGCTTCTCGGCCGCCGAAGCCGCCATCTTCGCCGCTATCCGCATGGCGCCCCACGGCGGCGTGTTCATCGGCGGTACGGCGGGTGACGGCAAGTCCACCACGCTCGCCGTCAATCTGGCGCTGCAGATGGCCGAGTTCGACGGTCAGCTCAATCTCGTGACCATCGAGGACCCGGTCGAATACCGCATTCCCGGCGCGATCCAGATCGCCGTGCCGACCTCGGGCCTGGGCGATGAGCGGGCAGGACATTTCAAGGAGGCGCTGATGCATTTCTGCCGGGTCCACCCGGCGAGCGGCATGGTCTCCGAGATCCGCGACGCCGACGCGGCGCGTCAGGTCATGCAGTTCATCGATACCGGCCATCAGGTGTGGACCACAATCCACGTCCATTCGGCCAACGCCATCCTGTTCCGGCTGATCGACATGGGCGTCGGCGTAGCCGAGGTGACCAAGCCCGGCAACGTCGCGCTGCTGATGAAGCAGACCTTGTTGCCGCTGCTGTGCCCGGGGTGCGCGCGCGAGCG
>JAPPFK010000059.1:14644-25812 GCA_028823885.1 Rhodospirillales bacterium
TTGGCGGGGGGGGGGCGGGGGGGGGGGGCGGGGCGGCGCCCCCGACGGGCGCGCCCAGCCGGAAGGACTACCCGAATGGCTGCACGGCAACGGCGCCGTGCGCTACCGCAACCCGGAAGGCTGCCCGCAATGCCGCCGCGAGGACGGCGGCGAGGTCGCGGCCCGGGCGTGGAACGGCTATACCGAACAGACGGCGATCGCCGAGACGATCCGCCCCGACGCCGGCTATCTCGCCCATGTGCGGGATCGAGATCCGCTGGGGGCCTGGACCTATTGGCATCAGGAGATGGCCGGCGCGCCGATCGGCGGCAAAATCTGGAGCCTTGTGGCCGAGGGCGCCGTCGATCCATTCGATGCCTTGCTCAAGGGTGCCGGCACCGAACGTGAGGCCGCGGCAAGCCTCAAACTGGTCCCGGCGGACGCCCGATGACCGGGCCGTTCCCAATGGGCATCCCGTGGAAACGGGCCTTGGCGGGGCTGGTGCTCGGGCGAAGGGCGCGGGTGGACTGTTTCCGCACTATCGCGGACCTGCTGGAATCGGAATTCGAACTCGAACGCGCGCTCGACATAAACATCCGGGCCATGCGCGGACAGGGGCCGTCTCTTCGCGCCCGGCTGCTGGAAGGCTGGCGGCGGGCGCTGGTCGAGAACCGTTTCCCGGCCGCCATGGCGGCCACCGCGCCGCCGGCCGAGGCGATGATCTTCCAGGCCTATGGGCGCATCGACGCCGACGTGCTGTTCGCGGCGGCGGCGCGGGTCGCGGATTTGCGCGACCGGCAGATCTCGGCGGTCCAGAAGGCGCTGGCCATGCCGCTGACGCTCGCCGGCGGGCTTGCCGTCATGCTGTGGGCGGCGGGCGGGTATTTCGTCCCGGTGCTGGAAAGCGTGGTGCCGCCCGAACGCTGGGGGCCTGCCGCCGGTCTGTTCCGGGCGTCCGCGGCCTGGCTCCATGCCGAACCCCTGACCTTTTTGGCGATCTCGGCCGCGATCGTGGCCGGCTTGAGCGCGGTAATGGTCTATTGGACAGGTCCCGGCCGCACCGCGCTGGACCGGATCGCGCCGTTCTCGCTCTACCGCACGATTACCGGTTCGGCCTTCCTGTTCGTTGCGTTGGAGTTTCTCAAAGCTGGCGTCGATCTCAACGACAGCGCTTTCGAGGACCTCAAACGTCATGCCTCGCCCTACGCCCGCGATCGTATCCGCGCCATCCAGCATGGCATGACACGGGGCGCCGGGTTTGGCCGCGCCATGGCATTGGCCGGCCACGGGTTTCCCGATCCGGCCCTGGTCCCGGTTGCCGCGGCGCTCGACGGCGCTCCCGGCTGGGAGAACCGGCTTTCCGGCTTCGTCGAACGCTGGGTGGGGCGCTCCGAAGACCTGCTCAAGTCCCGGGCCACGGCGCTGAACGGCGTTCTGCTGATCGCCGTGACCGTCGTCATGGCGGCCGGCATCGACGCCATGTTTTCGGTGCTGCAGCAGGCCGGGCGGCCATGAGCCATGGCCGGAAGCAAACGGAAGGCCGCCGGCAAGCCGGGGGTTTCCCAACCCCATGCCGGGCCCGGCGGCCGTGAGCAGGCAGGCGTCCGCGGAAGGGGCCGCAAGAGCGGCGACGGAAAAGAGAAGAGAACGAAAAAGACATCGATGAAAGGAAGCGAGATGACGGCAATCAACAAGACGGCGATGGCGGCGATCGCCAAACGCTACCGGGCGCGGCGCTTCCGGCGCGGCTTCAGCCTTTTCGGGGTCCTGCTCGGCCTCGGCCTGGCGTCGGTGGTCATCGTCGGCGCCGTCGGCACCTACAACGCGGCCCGCGAATCGGCCAACCGGGCCGAAGCCCTGGTGCTGCTGAACCGGATCCGCGCCAATATCGAGGCCGCGTTCGCCGGTGCGCCGAGCTACGGCACGAACGCCGATCTGGTCGCGGCGCTGGACCGCCGGGGCGGGGTTCCCGACAGCGCGCGGACAGTCGTCGGCGCAACTGTCCAGATCCGTCATCCCTTCGGCGGGCTGGTCACCGTTACCGGCGGGCCGGGGGGCATCACCAACCGCTTCCGTATCCAGTTCGCGGACGTCGACAACGAGATCTGCGCGGCGCTGGGTGACGCCTATGCGGGGCGCAGCCGGGCGCGGGCCGGCGTGATTTCCATCACGATCAACGGCGCCGTGCTCGCCTCGCCGGTCACGGCGGCCCAGATCACCGCCGCCTGCGACGATGGAGACGCCGCCAACGATATCGGGTTTATCTTCGGATGACGCGCCGGCGCAGACATATATGCGGCGCGTCCGAACTGCTCGGCGTATTGCTGCTGGCGGCGCTCGCGGGGACCGCGCTCACGTTTCATTACGAGGCGCGCGCCCACACCCGCGGGCAGGAGCTCGACCGCGCCGCCGGGCGCATCTTCGCGGCCTGGTTCCATGCCGCGCACCGGGCGAGCCTGGAGCACGCGGCTGCATTCTCCGTCAGGCTCGGGGCCGGCGATGCGATTATCCTGACGCCGGCGCGGTTGCGCGCGCTCGGGTTGGCTCCCGCGGGACTGCCGGAGACACCGGGCAGGAACGCCACATTTACGCTGGGCATCATCGCCGACGGCACGCCGCGTGGCGTCCCCATGGCCTTCGGCGTGCTGGAACTCGCCGCCGACGGCGGTATGGCTCACGGTACGGCGATGCGCCTGGGCGCGCTCGCCGCCGGCCTTGCCGCCCTGGAACAGTTCGGCGGCGGCGCCCTGATGGCGGCGCACCTGCCGGCGATCGGCACCGCTCTGGGCCGCCCGGTCGGCCCGGACGCCATTTACGTCACGGCGGATCACGGGCTCCGCTATCTGGAAAACGCGCTCTACCGCCGGGCCCAACCCGGCCGGCCCTATCTCAACCGGATGGAAACCGGCCTCGACCTGAGCTCGGGCGATCCGGCCGATCCGGCGGGCCGGAACATCTCGGGGGCCGGGGCCGTAACCGCGCGCGCGGCAGCCCTCGCCGGGACAGCGGAGGTCGGCGGCAACATAACGGCCGACGATGCCGTCACGGCCCAACGGGTCGCCGCCGCGGCCGTCTCGGCTCGGGAGGCTGGCGGCGCAAGCCTGACCGTAACCTCCGAGATGACCGTCGGCCATGCCGTTACCGGCGCGGCCACGGCCGCTTCCGTCAATGCCAGGGGACGATTGGATGCGGGCGGGCTTCGCACCGCGGGCGCGCTTAACGCCCAGGCACTGTCCAGCGCCACGGCGGTGAAGGTCGCTGGAGCGGCGGCGATCACGGGAACGCTCGACGGCGAACAGGCCGGCGTTACCGGCGCATTGCAGGCCGGCGTGGTCGCCGTCCAGGCCGCGCACGGTCCCGAAGCCCATATCGATGGCGCGATGACGGTGGGGAGTTGCGGCGGATGCTGACGCAAATCGTGGAACAACGGAACCCCATGGGCCGCCGCAGGCTATGCCGCGGACTGAGCCTGTTCAGCGCGCTTCTCGCGTTGGCGCTGATGGGCATGATGGTCGTTGCCGCCGCCGCCTTCCTCGAGACGCTGACCGGCGAACGCCGCGCCCGTATCGCCGCCCTGCAGTTGACGGTGCTGGCCGATGCCGCCGCAAGCCATGTACATGGCCGGTTTCCGGAACTGCTGGCCGCCGCGCGCAACGGTCCCACGGAGATCGCGCTTCTGCAACTCAAGAACGCCGGATCGCTGCCTCCGGACTTTCCCATTGTGGACGCGCTCGGGCGCGGCTACCGGGTGCTGATACTCGCCGCGGGCGGGGACGCCATCGACGTGCTGGTGACCGAGACGATCAGTGCAGGCGATACGGTCCCGCCCGCGGCGGCGCTGTTCGAGGCCGCCGGAGAGGCCCGGCTCGGTCTGGTCGCGTCCGATGCGCCCACCCGGCTGACCGGACCCGCCATCGATTACGACGTGAGCGCCTTCCAGATGGCCTTCGCCGGCGCGCCGGCCGTGGGCGCCCTGGCGGCGCTGCGCCGATTCGATCATGGCTCGGTGTATGGCGGCAGGCTCCAGCGTGTCGCCGTGCCGGGTTTTCCGGAGGCCAACCGGATGGAGGCCGATCTCGACATGGGCGGCAACGCCATAACCGGCGCCGGTGAACTCTCCGCCGAAAGCCTCGCGGTGAGCGGCGACCTGGAGGCGGGCGGGGATATCAGCGTGATCGGCGATCTGACGGTCGGGAACGCCGTGCGTGTTGCCGGGACGATCGATGCCGCCGGCGGGATCTCCGCCGATACCGCATCCTTCGCGGGTGTGGCGTCGAGCGGCTCGTTGAGAGTGAACGGAGAGCTTAGGGCCGAAAGTATTGCATCGCCCGGCGCGGTCACGGCCGGTTCGATTGCCGCAACCGGAACCCTCACTGCGGGCAGCGCCAATCTCGGGAGTTTGACCGCCAACGCCGTGACGGCCCGCACGGCGACGGCCGGGACCCTGTCCGCCGCTTCGGTCAGGGCCATGAGCATTCGCGCAAACGGGCGGCTCGATGCGGACACGGCCGGGTTCAGCACTCTCATTGTTGGCCGGTGCACGGGATGCAGCTCATGAAAAAGAGGTTCGTGTCCATCCTTCTCACAGGGACTCTCCTCGCGATGGGTCCGTTCCCGCTGGGCGCCCTGCAAACGGCAATCGCGGCGGATGAGGAGACGCGTCCCCCCGACATGCAAGAACCGGCGTCCCGAATAATTGGCCAATCCCAGAGCCCATTGTTCGAGGCGCTGTCGGCCCGTGCACGCGGCGATGCGGCCCATGCACGCGGTGACGCGGCGGGGACCAGCGATAGCGCCGGGCCCGGCGCAGCCTGGGACAGGGAGCGCGCCTTCGCCGAGATGGAGCGGCTGCGGGCCGAGATCGTGACGCTGACCGGTCTCGGCGCCGCCCAAAAGGAGCTGCTGCTGTGGAACCGCGAACGGCTCAAGACCGGCGCGGCCCCGGCAGCGCTCCCGGCACTCCTTTGCCGGGAGGCGGAGATCGGCGCTTGGTGTTCCCTGCTGCCCGCCACCTTCGGCGCGCGGCGCGGCGCACCCGGCAATCGACAAGCAAAGGATGAATCCCGATGACGAACATTATTGTTGCCGGCCTGTTCGCGGGCCTGGTGCTGGCCCCTATGGCGGCGCTGGGAGTATTGGACGCGCGCCGTGCGATCGTCGATCCGCGCCTGGTGCTGGCGTTGCTGGCCGCGGCGGCCGGATGGCGCTATCTCGGTCCCGGCGCAAATGACGGCGGCCCTTGGACGCCGTGGATCGGCATGGCGTTCGGCATCGCCGCCGTGGCGATCCCGATCGCCATAGCCGATTGGCGGCGCCGGCGCTGGCCGCTCTATCCGGGCGACGCGATGATGCTGGGCGCTTTCGGCTTCCTGCTCGGCCCCCTCGGCCTGGCTTGGTCGATACTCCTCGGCACGGGCTTTTCGCTTGTTTACCGCGTCGTTCTGCAGCGAAGGCGCGGCCGTCCCATCCGCAAGGGCCTCGTTCCCCTCGGCCCCGGCATGACCGCCGGCGCGGCCGTTGTGTTCCTGTCCGTCAATTTCGGCGCCGCGTTGGCGGCGGACGGGACCGCGCCGGCGCATGACGCGCCAACCGCCGCGGGAACCCCCATCCCGGTAACGGTTTCTCCCCTGCCGAAAATTCCGCTGGACGCGGTCCCTCTTCCGGCGACGGAACTGACGCCGGCCGGCGGCGTGCTGCCGGAGGCCGTTGCCACCCGGGAACTGGCGTTCGAGCAACGCGACGCGGTTTCCTTCCCGGCGACGGTCCGGCGCCTGTCTTCCCTCTCGGGGGTAAACATGACGATCGAGGAACGCCCGGCGCGAATCTACGGCGGGACCGCCATTCTGACCGGTCCGGCGCCGATTCGCCTTGTCTGGCATGGCGCATTCGCGGGCCTGCTCAACCGCCTCTCCGCCGTGAGCGGCTACGACTGGGACTGGCAGGACGGAACGGTCGTCTTCTACCGCTATTGGGACATCGAACAACGCGCCGCCGCGCCGGCCGATTCGCCGGGCCCGGCCGATGAAAGGGCGGCGATCGATGCATGGATTGTCGAAGCGGGCACGCACAAGACCCTGCGCGGGGTGATCGGCGGATGGGCGCGCCGGGCAGGCTGGACCTTGGTCTGGAATTCCAACCGCGATTACGCCGTGGGACCGGTACCGGTCGGGGCCGATCGCGCGGTCTTCCGGGGCGGTTTCCTGGAGGCGGTCGATCTGCTGCTGGCCGGCAACACGACCCGCCGGGTTCTGACCGCGCTCGCCTATAAGGCAAACCGCCACCTTGTGATCGAGGACACGGGAGCCGCCGGACCATGAGAACCGCCTCGGCCCTCATCGTTATTGCGCTGCTGGCCGCGTTGCCGGGCTGCGCCCTGACCGGTCCGGACAAGGCCGGCGCCGGCACGAGGATCGCACCCGATCCGGCCGAGGCGCTCCTGACAAAAGCAGCCCTGCGGGCCGAGCGCGCGTTTGTGGCGCTCGCCCGCGCGCGCTCGGCGGAGGACCCGCTCGCCGACACGCCCCTGCCCCGTCTCGTCCCGGCCCCGCTTATGGCCAAGGTCACGCTCGACTGGACCGGCCCGGTGGAGACCCTCGCGGAAGACCTCGCCCGGCGCGCTGGATACCGCTTCCTCGCCGCCGGCCCCCTTCCGACCCGCCCGGCGATCGTCGCCGTCAAGGCAAACAATGAGCCGTTGATCGCCGCTTTGCGCGATGCCGGAATCCAGGCCGGCCGGGCCGGCCTGCTGACGGTGGACGCGGAGAGCCGGACGGTGCGCCTCGACTGGACCCCTCCGAAAGGCCGGAACGCCGCGAAAACCGGCAAGGGGGGCTCGTGATGCGAACGGCCGTCCTTGCCGCACTTTGCCTGATGACGGTTGCACCCGCCCGTGCGGCGGAGCCGCCGCCCGATTTGGCGGCGCTCTATGCAATCTCGCCGAAACCCGGCAGCGCGACAGTCCCGTTCGCCGAGGAACAGCGCCAAGGGGCAATGCGCCTCGCGGCGCTCGGGTTCGGAGCGCGGGCCGGCCTTGCGCGGCGAAGCTGGGAGATCGGCGTAATGCTGGAGCGCTTGACCGGGCCCCTTTCCGCCATCTACCGGTTCGGCGACCTGATGCTGAATGAGCACGGGTTCACGGTGTTGCCGCCCGTGCTGGCCGAAACCCGCCAGGCCTTCCGGCTCGGACGCGGACAGGCGCGGGCCGCCAGCGCCCGGCTCGTGCTCAGGATCGTGAAGCCCGAACGGATCGTCAGCGCCCCGCCCCATTGGCGCGATTATCTGGTCCGCTCCTGGCGGGCGCCCGAGCCGCCGGCCGCGGTGCTGTTTCCGCGCGGGGGTTCCGAGACCGGGCTGTGGCGGCAATGGCTGGCCGAGGGCTGGAGGCATGGAACCGCGCTCGGCGACGACATCTTCGCCGCCGATCTCGACCGGCTGAACCGGACCTTCGAGGGCCTCGTGCGGTGGCATCGCCTGCATCTGGCCGAGATGGTTTCGGCCCCCGAACTGACCGCCGTCCATGCCGCCGCTTCCGGCCACGAACGCCTGTTGCGGATCGGAGAGACCAGCGTTCGGCTCGGCAAATGGGCGGCTTTCAATCTCGACACCCGCGCGTGGAAAGGTCCCGAGGGAGGTCCGCGATGACCGCGCCCTTGAACCAACGGCCGGTCGGGCCGGCATCGAAGTCCGATTCGGCGTACTGGCCCGAGGCGGAGCATGTGTTCCCCCATGGAAGGCTCGACGCATTCCTGCTGTGGGCCGCGCAACGAGGCGCCTCGGATATCTCATTCCAGACCGGCGCGCCCGCATTCATCGAGGTGGACGGCACGCTCGCCCGGGCGACGCTTGCGGTGCTCGACGGCGTGGCGCTCGGCGGTTTGTGCGCACGGCTGTTCGACGCGACCGGCGAAGGCATTCTTCGCGCCGGGCGCGCCATCGATTGTTCCTATTCCGTGGCTGAGGCGCGCGGCGTCTACAGGCGCTTCCGCTGCAACCTGGCGCCGGTGCAGGCGGCGGGCGGATTCGCCGTCAATATTACGCTCCGCGTCCTTCCCGGCGCGCCGCCGCGCTTCGAGGAACTTGGCATTGAGGACGAGATCGTCGAGGCCTGGGAACGGCGGCGCGGCCTGACCCTGGTGACCGGGGTGCCGGGCTCGGGCAAGTCGACCCTGCTCGCCGCGGGCACGCGGCGCCTCCTGGAGCTCGGCGCCGGGCGCATCCAATCCTACGAGGCGCCGATCGAGTTCGTGTTCGATTGCATCGAAGGGGATGGCGCGTTGATGTCGTCATCCGAAATCCCCCGCCATTTCCAGAGCTTCGCCGATGGCCTGCGCTCCAGCCTGCGCCGCCGCCCGGCGGCGGTGATCGTCGGCGAGGCGCGCGACCGCGAAACCGTCGAGGCCGTGGTGCGCGCCGCCGATTACGGCATCGCGGTCTATTCGACGGCCCATACAATCGGCGTCGCCGCCACCATACGCCGACTCCTGGCGGAGTTCCCTGCCGCCGAGCGCGATGAACGCGGCGCGGCGCTGATCGACGTCATGAACCTCGCGGTCACCCAGGTGCTGGCGCCGAACCCCTCCGCCCAGAACCAGGACGGATCGAACCAGGGCGGGCGAACGGCGCTGCGCGAATGGCTGGTCTTCGACGATCGCCTCAAGGCCGCGCTGTTGGACCTGCCGCAAACCCGCTGGCCGGCACGGATCGAAGCCGCGAGCGCGGAAAGCGGCAATAACCTCGCCGCCGCGGCCGATCGCGCCTTCGCCCGGGGCCGGATCGGCGCGGACGTCCACCGCCGTTACCGCAAGACGCCGGCAGGCGAGCCCGCGAACAACGCCCGGCAAACCCGATCCCGGGAAGCCGGAACATGTTGAGGAGAGGAGATTATGGGCCCTTCCGAGGTTGCCTGGCGCGACACCATGCGTCCGGTTCGGTTCTACATGATCGACGCCCGCTTGCTCGCGTTGCTGACGGTATGGCTGTTTGTGCCGAACTGGTGGACGACGGCGGCGGTGCTGTCGGCGATCGCGGCGTTCCGCGTTGCCGAGGTCCGCGGCTTTCGTTTCCGGGCCGGGCTCCGGGCGCTTCGTGCCGCGAGCGCCGGCAGGCGTCACGCGCTTCACGCGGCGCGGTTGCGGCGCTTTGTGGACTTCGGCTGATGGCGGCGGCGTTGATGCTGATGCCGTCCGCCGCGTCCGCGGAGTTTCGCTACGTCGCTCCGGCCGCGGCGCGGGCCAGCCTCGTCGTGTTGGACGACGCCGCCGAAGGAAGCGAGAGCGTCTGGCGCGTCGAAGCCGGCGACACGCTGCGGACGGTGCTTGAGCGGTGGGGCGGACGTGCCGGGATCGAGATGCTGTTTCTCACCGACCGGCGGTACCGTCTGCACCGCGGCCAAGAGTTTCATGGCGCGTTCATCGACGCCGTGCGTGCGCTGTTTTTCGCGCTTTCTCACCTTCCGCATCCGCCCACGGGCGAACTCGCGCCCGGGGGCCGGTCGCTCGCCGTAACACATCGGGCGCCGCAAGGACCCCCAACCGGAGACTAAACATGAATTCACGGCCCATCCCGCAATGGAGAAGATATTTGCCGCCGATAATGGCGGCCATGCTGGCTGCCGCCATGACGGTTCCGGCAGCCGCGGCCGGGGACGAACCGGAGCTTGTCACCGCGCTTCGGGCCAAGGGTGCGCAAATCGTAGCGCTCGGCAAACGCGGCGGGCTCGCGGGCTACCTCGTGACTCCGGAAGGCGGCGCCGGTTACAGCCTTTATGTGACCGGTGACGGCCATGGCGTCGCGGGTCTGCTTTACGGCCGGGCAACTCGCCGCCATGCGCGGTTCGCCGATGACGGCGGCGTCTGGCCCTTCGGCGGCCGTGTCGAGCGCCGCCGCGCCCGTCAAGCCGGTCAATAGGGCCGAGATTCCGCGGGGGCGCGGCTTTTGTGGATCGCCGGACCTTGACGGTACGGGGGAGATCGCCTCCAGAGCGCCGACAACGGAGAGCGCCGGTGCCGGCGAATCGGCCGGCAACGCCTCCGGGGCGGTTTTGTTCAAGCGCGCTCTATCCTCTTTCGGCTTTACGCTTGGCGAACAAGGGCCGTGGGTCGTCCTCTTCGGCGATGCGCTTTGTCCGTGGTCGCGCTCCGCCGCGGCGCGGATCGGCCGGGAAGCAATGGCCGGCAGACTTCGGCTTCATGTCGTCCCGGTGGCGCTGCTGGGCGCGGCTTCCGCCCGCCCCGCGGCGGGGATAGCCGCCAGTGACAATACGGCGCAAGCCTGGTTTTAACGCCGGGAAGGTCCGGCCGGCAAGGACGCCCGGGACCGCATCGCCCGCAACAATGCGGTCTTCGACGCTTGGGGCGAGCGCTCCGTGCCGCTGATCGCCTACCGCACCAAGCAAGGCGGGATTGTGCATCGTGTCGGGGATATCGCCGACATAAGCGCCTGGCTGCGGGAGCTCGGCGATGAGTAGCCGGGTTCAGGCGGTCGCGGAGGCGGCGCGGCAGTTCGTATTCCAG
This sequence comes from Rhodospirillales bacterium, assembly GCA_028823885.1. Classification (GTDB taxonomy): domain Bacteria; phylum Pseudomonadota; class Alphaproteobacteria; order Rhodospirillales; family UBA2165; genus JAJDXO01. The sequence goes on from JAPPFK010000059.1 coordinate 25,135, forward strand.
CGGGACCAGCATCACGGCTGGCGCCGGGCCGCGTCCTGGCTGCTGGTGACCAATGCGCTCACCGCGGCAGCTTTCGCGGGGTATGTGTTCTTCCATTCCACGGTCTACATCGCCGTCGCCGCGACGCCCGACGGACGGTTGGTGCCCCTGACGCCGCTCGATGAGCCGATCATGTCGGACGCGGCGCTGCGCAACTGGACCGTTGCGTCGGTCACCGAGGCCTTCACGCTGGGCCATCACGACTGGCGCCTGCGGCTTTCCGGCATTCGCGGCAAGTTCACCGATAGCGGCTACGCCTCGTTCTTGGCGGGCCTCGAGGACAGCCTGTTCCTCGATCGCCTGCGGGACAATCTCCAGGTTGCCTCGGCAGTCGCCCGGGGGGCCCCGGTGATCACCGGGACCAGGCGCTTCTCCGGGCGGATCGGCTGGTCCATCGAGTTTCCTCTTCTGGTCACCTTCGAGGCCGGGTCGCGGCGCATCAGCCAGGACCTGCTCGCCCAGGTGCTGGTCATGCGGGTGCCGCTGGAGGAACGCCCCGCCGGCATCGCCATCGAGCAATTGATCGCCAGCAAGGGAGGCAACGGATGACCATCAGGTTTGTCGCGCTTCTTCTGCCCATACTCGCGTTGCCGCCGTCGCCCGCGGCCGCGGCCGAGCCGGCCGGCCCGGCCCCCGGGC
>JAPPFK010000087.1 GCA_028823885.1 Rhodospirillales bacterium
CCATGGCGAGGTCCAGGCCCTCGAGGGCGGCGGCGAGGCCCACCGACGGCTTTTCGCCCACCCGGCCGGCGGGGGTCCGGTCTTCTCCCCGGTGGATCAGTCCGCGCAGAAAGGTGCCGGTGGTGATGATGACGGCCCCGGCGCGCCAGCGCCGGCCGTCCGCCGTCACCACGCCTTCGACCTCGCCGCCAAACTCGCCGGATGCGCCGCGGATCAAGTCCTCCACCGGCTGGGCGACGAGATCGAGATTTTCCTGTTCGGAAAGCAGTTCCCGGACCGCCCGGCGGTAGAGCTTCCGGTCGGCCTGGGCGCGGGGGCCCCGGACCGCCGGGCCCTTGCGGCGATTGAGCATCCGGAACTGAATCCCCGCTTGGTCGATGGCCCGTCCCATGATCCCGTCGAGGGCGTCCACCTCCCGCGCCAGCTGGCCCTTGGCGAGGCCGCCGATGGCCGGGTTGCAGGACATTTCGCCCACCGTGTCGAGGCGATGGGTGAGCAGCGCCGTCCGCGCGCCCATGCGCGCCGCGGCGGCCGCCGCCTCGCAGCCGGCGTGCCCGCCGCCCACCACCAGGACGTCATATGCGGGGCTGTCCGTCATGGCGCCGGACTGTAGGGCTGGGGCCGAATCGAGTCAAACCCCGAGCAGGCGGCACGCTCATCTATGGCCATTTTTGGCCATATATGGTCCGAATTTGGAATGTTTCACGTGAAACAATTTTGCGGCGGGGCCCGTCCGGATCATTTGCCGATGCAGAAATCCCGGAAAATGACATCCAGGATGTCCTCCACGTCGATTTCGCCGATGACCCGGCCCAATGACCGGGCCGCCAGGCGAAGATCCTCTGCGGCAAGCTCGCTGGAGTTGTAAGGGTCGAACCGGGTCAGGGCCTCGGCGCATTGTTCGAGGGCGGCCCGGTGCCGGGCCCGGGTCACGACCGGCGCTTCGCCGCCCCCCGACAGGCGGGACACCCGCCGGGTGAGTTCGGCGACCACCAGATCCATCCCATGGCCGTGGAGCGCGGAGGCGGGCAGGGGCGGCGGGTTCAGCTCCCCCCCGGCCGGGTCGCCCTTGATCTGGCCGGAATCGATCAGGTCGCACTTGTTGAGCACCACCAAATCGTCCGGGCCCGCCCGGCCGGCGGCGCCGGTTGGAACCTCCGGCCACGCCGCGCCGTCGAGGACCACGAGGCGCACGTCCGCCTCCTCGGCGGTCCGCGCGGCGCGGCGCACCCCCTCGGCCTCGATTGGGTCCCAGGGGGCGTCCCAGGGGGCGTCCCCGGGGGCCCGGATGCCGGCCGTGTCGGCGAGGATGACCGCGTAGCCCCCGAGGTCGAGATGGACCTCGATCACGTCCCGGGTGGTGCCCGCGGTCGCGGAAACGATGGCCGCGTCGCGCCCCGCCAAGCCGTTCAGCAGGGTGGACTTCCCGGCGTTGGGCGGCCCGACGATGGCGACGCGCAGGCCGTCGCGGATGCGCTCGCCCGTCCGCCGGTCGGCCAGCCGGGATTGGATTTCGCCCCGGATGGCGCCGATTTCGTCCGCCGTCCGGGCCGCCAGCCCGCCCGGCAGGTCCTCGTCGGAGAAATCGATCTCGGCCTCGAACCAGGCGATGGCTTGGACGAGGCGGGCGCGCCAGTCGAGGCACAGATCGCCGAGGGCGCCGCTCAGCTGGCGGCGGGCCTGGCGGCGCTGGGCCGTGGTTTCCGCGTCCACCAGGTCGGCGAGCGCCTCCGCCGCGGTGAGGTCCATTTTGCCGTTCATGAACGCGCGGCGGGTGAACTCTCCCGGCTCGGCCAGTCTCACCCCGCCGGCGGCCCCGCCCACCGCCGTGATGGCGGACAGCATGCCGGCGGCGACCGCCCGGCCGCCGTGAACGTGAATCTCCGCCACGTCCTCGCCGGTAAAGCTGTTGGGCGCCGGAAAATAGAGCGCGAGGCCGTCGTCGACCACCTCGCCCGAGGCGGGATCGGAAAATTCGGCGCGGTAGACCCGGCGGGGCTCGAACGCGCTTCGGCCGGTCAGCCGCCGCAGGACGCCCAAGGCATTCGGGCCCGAAATGCGAAACACGGCGATGCCGGCCTTGCCGCTCCCCGACGCCGGCGCGCAGATGGTATCCGTCGTTTCGCTGTCCATGATTTCAATTAAATCGGAAAATACTATAAACTGCTTCACTCATTAGAAGAAAAACACCCTGGAGTCCGGTTCGACGTGTGAACTTACCACAGAGCGCACGGAGATCACGGAGAAGGTTTATTCGGCCGACCGGCGCGCCGTCTCGGTGCTCTCTGTGGTGCGACCCTTATTTCGTGGATGGCCGGGTCACTTTGCCGGCTGGCCGGCAAAGCCGGTCCAGTGGCGCCCGGCCATGACGAGTGAATAGACGACACAAACCAGATCGTCATGCCCGTGCTTGACACGGGTATCCACGCTATTCCCCCTCACCCAGCTACGGCTAAGC
>JAPPFK010000120.1 GCA_028823885.1 Rhodospirillales bacterium
AGTTCAGAAACCGCAGGTTGCGGCGAACGGTGAACAGGTCGACGAACGCGGTCTTCAGCGTTTGCGCGTCCGGTGTGACGAACACCTCGTCCACGCCCGGGGTGCCGCCGGCGGCGTCGATACACTCCTCAAGCAGTTTGATGGCACGCGTTCTGTTGCTGTTGCCGATGAAGATGGCGTTGATCCGCACCCTACGTTCGCCGGCGATACGACAGGACTCCCGGAACCACTGATTGAGACGGGTGGTCATTCGGTTGAACACGGGTCCGCCCACGCGAATATTCTCTTGTGAGGTTTGCGGCATCCCCGCCAGATTGAACGGCGAGACGCCGGTCACGGGCGGCAGCGGCGTGGACGGCAGCGTGGCGGAATGGCCGACGTACGTGTAGTCGTCAACGCGTCCATAGGGGGTGAAGATTGAATTGGGCCGGCAGAAGTGTTCCGTTTGCACGGGCCGGTGCTCGAACCCGAACTCGTTGGCGCCGTCCATCAGCGCATCGGTCACGCCGGCATCCAGACCACGGAAAAGCTGCCAGGGCGTCAGCGTCGTCAGAAGCGCCTTGCGCAAATCGCGCCGCGCCGGGAGGTCCGGCAGCGCGTCGAGATCGTTGAACGCATCGAGCACCTCGTCCAGACCGGCACCGCCGAATCGGCCCTGGTCGAGATACGCGCTGAAACGGCTGTTGAAGCCCGCCGACGTGCTCTCGGCCGCCGCGGCGTGATAGTTGCTGAGGAAGTTCCGGTGGCAGACAACGTCCGTTTGCCAGGTGGGGCTTCGGGCATCCGCCGCTACCCCGAGGCGCGTGCGGTTCAAAAGGCCCGGAGAATTTTCGCCGTCCGAGACGATGAGGATCGACTTGTTCAGGCGGGAATCGCAGGCGGCGTCGGCCTCGTTGGGTGCGCAGGGTGCCTTGGGGCGGGCGACCCCCTGGAGATCCTGCACCCGCCAGAGCCGTTGCCAGAGGGGTGACAGGGTGCGCAGGGCCCACACCACGCCCAGGTGGACATAAGTTCCGGTAGCGCCGCCCAGGTTGCCGCAGGACCCCGCAACGGCACAATGCGTCTGCAGGCCGTTGACGGCCTGACGCAGGCTGGCCAGATCGTCCGTCAACGGAGTAATGGCGCTCGGCGGGCAGAGCGTGGCGCCGCCTCCGCTGCCGGGTGCGGACCAGTCGTTGTCGCCCTTGGTCAGCCGGTCTTTAAGCGGCGTTTTGTGGCGGCCGAAGAAGACCGTGGGTTCCGTAGGCGCCTCCACGAGCGTCGCCATGATCGTCTGCAGACGGTGGTCCGCATGGCCGCCGATGCGGGCGTCCGGCCACGAATAGGCGGTGAACAGCGTGTTGCGGTCGCCGGCACTCGGGGGCGCGTCGGAGAGGTGCAGCGGCGTGGTGCCCGGCAGGCTTGGCGATCTGGCGGACCAGCCAGCCACCGCGCGGGTGGCGGGCCAGTTGGACGCCTGGGCGGGGGTCCATCCGGCGGGCCGGGCGCGCGGATCCCAATAGGCGCCCCAGCGCGCCATCACGCACCCGTTCCAGAAGTCCTCGTCGTTCACCACCCAGGTGCCGAAACCGGGGGCCTGGTCGGAAACGTCCACCGAAACGCCGGTGCGGCGCAGATTCCAGCTCCGGTCGTTCAGCAGCCGTCTCGGCAGCGTCCGCTTGCGCAGGGGGCCGAGATCGTCGCCCACGCCGTAATGGTGGAAGCCGTCCACCCAGTGGCCCCACCCCTGGCGGCGCGCCCTGCGCGCCGCGCGTAGCGTGTCGGCGATGGTCCCGCCAGCGGCCGGGACGCCGGCCAACAGGCGCACATAGCGTTCCTTTGACGGGGTCCTGCCCCGGCCGGCGGTGTCCGCCACCCTTACGGCGGTGGCGTAGGGCACCAGGGAAACGAGGATGCTGCCGGGCGTGGTATCGGTCGCGGACTGCATGGCGTCGGCGACGGAGCCCAGGGCGGTCTTCAGCCCGTCGAGCCTCGTGATCCATTGACCGCCATTGCCGCTTGCGAAGCGGCCCCTCATCGACTGGGATATGTCCAGGGCAATGGCAACCTCGTAGCGTTCCGAGTCGAGTTTCGACCGGATCGTCACACTCACGCGTTCGCTGTCGGCCTGCCGGTTACCGCCGGCGTTCCCCATCGTCCACAGGTCCGAGAACGTATAGGTGCCCGATACGCCGATGGTCGTGACACCGGTGCCGCTGTCGTGGGCAACCGTCACGTCGCCGGACCCCACGTTGAATCCGGACAGGCCCGCCTCGGCGAACGCCGCCACTCGATTGGCGATCTTGAGATTGGTCGCGGGGTCACCTGCACCGCTCAGCAGGGGCCCGGCCGCGGAGATGGCCGCGCGCACCGCGGCGCGGACTTCCTCCCACTGCGCCTCACGCCAGGCGTAGTTCGCCATCGCCGAGCCGACGGTGGCCATCGCCATCAGCGCGAAGACGCC
>JAPPFK010000139.1 GCA_028823885.1 Rhodospirillales bacterium
GCGGCGGCGAGGGCGGCTCAAACAGCAATGTGCCCTTTGTCAGCAGCGGCCAGAGCCGCGGGATCTTCGAGTCGCTGATTCTCATGCCGGATGAAGCCTACGCTGGCCTGCTGAACGACACCGAGATCGCCATCAGCTACGATCCCGGCAATGAGCGATTCGTCGGGCGCCTGCGCAGCGAAGCCGCCGAGGCGGTGTGTGACGTCCGGGCTTCCGTGGAGCTCGACGGGTTCCAGATCGTCAATCAGGCGCCGGCCGGCAACGTCCACGCGCTCGATGGCCTGCGTCCGTACGACAGAGCCGACTTCGAGTTCCCGCTCAGTCAAGGGACGACCTTCTCGGAATGGGTCGTGATGATCGAAACCTCGACCTGTTCGAGCGCGCCGGCCGGCACCGGCGGCGGCGGTGAAGGGAGTGAAGGCAGCGAGGGCGGCGGCGAAGGCGGTGGCGAACACGGCGGCGGCGGTGAAGGCGGCGGCGAAGGCGGTGGTGAAGGCGGCGGCGAAGGCGGCGGCCACGATGGCGGCGCCGGTGAAGGCGGCGAGGGCGGCGAGGACGACCCCACCATTCCAATCGCCGAGGTGGCCTCCGGCACCTTTGGCACCTCCGAGTACAGCTTCATGTTCGACATGACCGACCTATCGTTCCGCGGCACGGTGCACAATCCGACCGGCCAGTTGATCTGCGGCTCCAAGACCGAGATTCACATGGGCATCGGCGGCACCGAGGTCGTGGAACTCGGACCGACCATCCCGGCCGACCTGTCGCCGGGCGAAACGGCCAAGGTGGTCATGACGGCACCGGCGTACCTGCCCGACACGTACGCCGTGCATCCGGAATCATCGGCCTGTCCCTGATGCGGAGTATCCTTTAGGGGAGCGGCTTGCCGCTCCCTTCCCTTCTCCTCACGAGGCACAACGTGCGGGCGCATCGAGAAGACAAAAGACTGGCCCGGGACGTCCTGAAGGGCGACCGCAGCGCCCTGCGCACATTCTTCGAGACCCACTACGGCCCCGTTTACCGCTACTGCCTGCAACGAGTGCCGGAGGCGGATGCGGAAGAGGTGGCAACCGAAACGCTTCGCCACGCGATCCGGCGCATCGAGACGTACCGGGGCGAGGCGGCGCTGTCGCCTGGGTCAACCGGGTGGCCAGGAGCCAGTTGAGTAGGCATTTCAAGCGAACCAACCGGCAGCCCAAGGTGGTGTCGATGGACCAGAACGAACAACTGCGATGGGAAGTGGAGGAAATGGCCGCGGACCTCAACAGGCCTGAACAGGCTCAAGCGTCCGCAGATCACCAGGCGTTCGTGCATCACCTGCTTGATGCCCTGCCCGGCAACTACGGCGACATCCTGGAATGGAAGTACATCGAAGGCCTCTCGGTCGAAGAGATCGCCGAGCAGCTGTCAACCACCTCACTGGCCATTCAGTCCAAACTGGCCCGGGCTCGAAGAGACTTCAAGGAACACTTCCACAACACGGCGTTCGACCCGCACGCAGAGGAGGGAGGCGCGCAATGACCGACGACCCCCAAAACACCCCGACGGACGATCCGTTCGAGCCCCTGTTCGCAGGCGTCGAACGGCGGCCACAGCCGAGCGATGCAGCACGTGAGCGTGCATTCGATGCGATCACCGAGGAATGGGAGGCGTTGCAGACCCGGCGTCGCAAGAATCGCTGGCGGGGGCCGATGGCCTTGGCGGCCACCGTTCTCGTGGGCATCCTCGGCCTGACCCTGTTGCGGCAACCCGCCACGTCCACGCTTATGCTGGAACTCGCCCAAGGCCACATTCGGGTGGACGGCGCCGACCACCGTGCCGTCCATGACCCCATTTCCGTTGCCCTCGGCAAGGACACTAGGGTCAAGGCCCTCGGGCCGGGCCGATGGGTTGCCCCGAACGGGGCGGACGTGCGTGTCAGCACCGGCACCGAGTTCATGTGGCGCGGGGAAGGGACCGTGGCGTTGCGCTACGGCCAGGTGTACGTGGCAACGGACGGCGGCGCTTCCTTCACGGTGGAAACGCCCCAGGGCCGGGTTACTGACATCGGCACCCGGTTCTTGGTGGCGACCCGCGGCGGCGGTCTCGAGGCAGCCGCCCGGGAGGGTCAGATCGAACTCGCCACGCCCGTCGAGACGCAACGGACGAAGCCCGTGCGAACGGGCTACGCGGCACTCTTGGTGACCGACGGGGAAGGCCGAATCGTTCAGCGCACCGAACCCGCGAGCCATCAGCGCTGGAATTGGATCCATACCGCCCCGAAGGGGTACACCACCAGGAATCCGGTCGCGATGCTGCGCGAGATCGCCAACGACCTCGGCAAGGCAGTCCACTTCGACAAGGGCGTCGAAGCCGCACTGGGGGCGGAGGAACTCGATGGCAACTACCGGGGCATGGCGCCTTGGGCGGCATTG
>JAPPFK010000061.1 GCA_028823885.1 Rhodospirillales bacterium
GGGCGGGGTTTACCCGGCCCGTGATTCCATGATGAGGACCGCGGGCATCCACGCCTAGTGAATCCGCACATATTCAAATTCAATCGGCTGGCCGTGGATGCCGCGATCAGGCGGCGCGATCCAGTTGGCCATCTTGCCGGGCTCGTGGACCGGCGCCATCAGCGACAGCACGTACTTCCGGTCGTCCTCGGTGGGCAGCCATTCGTGCGCCTTCGCCTCCCAAGCGTCCTTCTCCATGATCCCGCCCTCGGGCGAGGCGTACACGTTCCGGAAGGTGCCGATGTTCCGGTGGAACGCCTTGTGGGGCAGCGTGAGCTCGAAGTCGACGCCGGCATCCCTGATCGACTTGTTCCACCGGTCGACGCCGCGCTGGCAGTCGGCGATGTAGTCGTCGCGGAGCCGCTCGTTGATGGCCAGAAGGGCGGTGTCCTCGCCCATGGCGACCTTGCCGTTCTCGATGATCGGCACGTTGTAGACCGCGTCCGTCAGCACATGATCGTCGTCGATCTTGGTCTCCAGATAGCGCCCCTTGAGGCCCATGGAATAGTAGTTGGCCCCGTTAGTGGAGTGCTCCTGCCCGAACAGATCGAGGCAGATGGAGAAGTGGAAGTTCATGAACTTCTGGATGGTCGGCAGGTCGATGCCGCCGTGGGGGCGGATGTCGAGGGTGTCGTGCTCGGCCGACATCTGGGCGGCGCGCTTGACCACCCGGCCGACGCCGGTCTCGCCGACGAACATGTGGTGGGCCTCCTCGGTCAGCATGAACTGGCACGTCCGGGCCAGGGGATCGAAGCCGCTTTCGGCCAGGCTGTGGAGCTGGAACTTGCCGTCCCGGTCCTGGAAGTAGGTGAACATGAAGAAGCTCAGCCAGTTGTCGGTGTTCTCGTTGAACGCCTCCAGGATGCGGGGCTTGTCCGCGTCGCCGGCGTGGCGCTGCAGCATCTCTTCGGCCTCCTCGCGGCCGTCGCGGCCGAAGTAGGCGTGAAGCAGATAGACCATCGCCCACAGGTGGCGGCCTTCCTCGACGTTCACCTGATAGAGCGAGCGCAGGTCATAGAGGGACGGGCAGATCATGCCCAGGCGGCGCTGCTGCTCCACCGAGGCCGGCTCGGTGTCGCCCTGGGTGACGATCAGGCGGCGCAGCTCGGCGCGGTATTCGCCGGGCACGTCCTGCCACGCGGCCTCGCCCTTGTGGCTGCCGAAGTTGACCTGGCGGCCCTCTTCCTTGTCGGCGAGGAAAATGCCCCAGCGGTACTCGGGCATCCTGACATAGTCGAACTGGGCCCAGCCGGCGCCGGAAACATCGACGGCGGTGCGCAGGTAGACGTCGTTGGCCGAGCTCTGCACGGGGCCGAGTTCGTTCCACCAGTTGAGGAACTCCGGCTGCCACTTCTCCAGCGCCCGCTGCAGGCGGCGGTCGTCGGAAAGCCCGACGTTGTTGGGAATCTTCTGGTTCAGATCAACGGTTGCCATGGTTCTATACCCGTTCCTTGTTGAAATTAGCCTTCTGCCCGGTGCCGTAGAGCTTCAATGCCCCCTCGTCGCCGACCGCATTGGGCCGCTGGAAGATCCAGTTCTGCCACGCGCTGAGCCGGCCGAATATCTTGGTCTCCAGGGTTTCGGGACCGGCAAAGCGAAGGCTGGCTTCCATGCCGGTCAGCGCATCGGTGGAGAAGCTGGCGCGCTCCTCGATGGCGATGCGCACTTCGTCGTCCCAGTCGATATCGTCCGGGATGAAGGTGACGAGGCCCAGCTCTTCGGCGGCCTCGGCGTCCAGGTCGTTGCCGATCTCGGCCTTGGCGTCCTCGACGCGGGAACCCTCGTCGAGGAAGCGGGTCTCCATGCGCGACAGGCCGTTGCACATGGGGAGATGGCCGAAATTCATGCCCGTCAGCCGGATGGCGGCGGGCGGCAGGTTCGAGCCCTCGAGGTTGCCGTCCAGCATGTAGGAGCGGTCGGCGGCGAGGACGAATTCGAAAAAGGTGCCGGAAAACGCGCTGCCCGGCTCGACCAGCGTGATGACGCTGCGCGAAGAGACGTCGAGGCGCTTCAGGGTGCGTTTCAGGTAATGGATGATCTCGCGCACCAGCCAGTCCCCGGAATTGTCCATCAGCGCCTTATCGGCGGCGGCCACGTTGGCGCCGTCGCCGACCGACTTGAACACCCAGGTGGAGATCTCGGGCTCGTTGGTCCGCATGTGGATGATGAAATTGTCGAGATCGCGGGCGAAGGCGAGCGGCCAGTACGCGGCGCCCTGGCCGTGAATGGCGGCGAGGTCGGCGGACGGCGCTTCTTCGGGGGCCTTCAGCGTGACGGTCGCGACGTAGTTGTCCCGGTCGATCTCCACGTCGAGGGTGCCGTATTCGATGGCGTCTTCGGAGAAGGCGATCTCCAGCGGGGTCAGCTCGATGCCGCGGGCGTCCTCGGGCCGGTTGGTGGCGGCGGCCAGTTCCTGGGCGCGCGCCGCGGCGGTTTCCTCGAGCTTGGAGCGCGGCACCACCTCGTCGACCAGTTTCCAGTCGACGGCGCGTTTGCCCCTGATGCCCTCGCTGAGGGTGCAGAAGTAGTCCGCATGGTCGCGGCGCACGTGGCGCTTGTCGACGACGCGGGTCAGCCCGCCGGTGCCGGGCAGCACCGCCAGCAGCGGCACTTCGGGGAGGGAAACCGACGATGCGCCGTCATCGACCAGCATGATGTGGTCGGCGGCGAGCGCGAGCTCGTATCCGCCGCCGGCGGCGACGCCGTTGATCACGCAGAGATACTTCTGATCGGAGATTTCGGAGGCGTCTTCGATGCCGTTCCGGGTTTCGTTGGTGAACTTGCAGAAGTTGACCTTCCAGGCGTGGGACGAGGTGCCGAGCATCTTGATGTTGGCGCCGGCGCAGAACACCCGGTCCTTGCCGGACGTCATCATGACGCAGCCGACTTCGGGGTGTTCGAAGCGCAGCCGCTGGGTGATGTCATAGAGCTCGATATCGACGCCGAGGTCGTAGGAATTGAGCTTGAGTTCGTAGCCGTCCACCAGGCCGCCGTTCTCGTCCACATCCATGGTGAGCGTCGCGACGGGGCCGTCGAAGCCGAGTTTCCAGTGCTTGTACTGGTCCGGTTGGGTCCTGAAGTCGATCATGAGGTGTCCAAGTCCTTCCTTCTCCCGATTCCCGGCCCCGCCATGTCTTGGTGGGGGCGGCCGGGTTCCCAATAACGTCCGAATTGTGCGGTTTTTCGTCTTTATGCGTAAATCGGTACCTAAATACCTATTTACTTATGCCGCGAACCGCCCCATTGTGTCAATACGCGAATCGCACCACGCCGCACCAAACCGGACCGCCGAGGCCGCCGAGACCAAATGACCGACGACACCACGCTTCTGGCCAACGACAACGCCACCCGCCACGCCGCCGGCGACGGCGAGGCGGATGTCCTGGTCCGCCGGGCCACCGCCGATGACCTGCCCCTGGTGATCGAGCTGGACGGCGACAATACGGGGCTCCACAAGCCGGACTATTGGGACGAGACGTTTCACGAAATCGAACGCCACCCCGGGCAGCACTTCCTGATCGCCGAGAGCGCGTCGCCCGGTCACGAGTTTCTGGGGTTCATCGTCGGCGAGGTGCGCGCCTGGGAATTCGGCTCCCGGCCCTGCGGCTGGATCCTGACCATCGGCGTGGTGCATGAACGCCGGGTCGCGGGCGTCGGCTCGGCCCTGTTCGATGCCATCTGCGGGCGGTTCGCCGCCGATGGGGTCAAGACCGTGCGCACCATGCTGGCGCGCCACGACCAGCTCAACATGTCGTTCTTCCGTTCCCAGGGCATGATGGCCGGTTCGTTCATCGAACTGGAGAAGCCCATTGATTAGCGGGCGCCGCCGATGAAGCTTCAAAAAGCCACCCGTTACGGGCTGTACGCGGTTCTCGAATTGGCGGCCAATCCGGACGAACAGCTATCGGCCACCGACATCGCCGCCGCCTACGGGATTTCCGGCAACCATCTCGCCAAGGTGCTGCGCGATCTCGGGCGGGCCGGCCTGGTGGAATCGGCGCGCGGCGCCGGCGGCGGCTACCGGTTCTCGGGCAATGCCCGGCGGGTGACGCTGCTCGACGTGATCAGCCTGTTCGAGGACATCTCGTCGGACACCGGGAGCGGCGACGGGGCGGATACGGAGATCGGCCGGGCCCTCGATCTGGTGCTGGGCGAGATCGACGATATCGCCCGCGCCACGTTCGGCTCGATCACCATCGAGACCCTGTTGAAGACCATGCGCTGGCGCCGGGAGCGTGAGGCCCGCACCGCGGCCGATTTGGCTAGTCCAAGCTAAGTTGTTGATTATACTCGCCCCATGACTGTCTTGGCCGTTATCCCCGCCCGCTGGGCCTCGACGCGGTTTCCCGGCAAGCCGGTAACGCTCATCGCCGGGCGGCCGATGATCGCCCATGTCTGGGATCGGGCGATGGCGGCGGCGGCCGTCGACGAGGTGGTGATCGCCACCGACGACGAACGGATCGCCGAGGTGTGCGAGGCAAACCGGATGGCCTATGAAATGACCTCCGGCGACCATCCGACGGGCACCGACAGGCTCGCCGAAGTGGCCCGCAGCCGGCCGGCGGACGTCTATGTCAACGTCCAGGGCGACGAGCCGCTGATCCATCCCGACTCCATCGACGCGGTGGCGCGCTGTCTGCTGGAGGCGATCCCCCGCGGGATCGATGTCGCCACCGGCTATATCGACGGCGCGAGCCCGGAACAGCAGGCCGACCCGTCCGTCGTCCACCTGCTGCCGAGCATGGACGGCTGCGCCATATCGTTTTCCCGCTACCCCATCCCCTATGCCATGGGCGAGGCGATGACGCCGGCCGTCCATGTCGGTCTCTACGCGTTTACGCCGGACTCCCTGGCGCGCTACGCCGGCTATGAGCAAGGGCCGGTGGAACGGGCCGAAAGCATGGAGATACTCCGGTTCGTGGAGCGCGGCGAACGGGTCGCCGCCGTGGCGGTGGCGCCGGGCTCCATCGGAGTGGATACGCCCGAGGACGTGGCGCGGGTGGAGGCGCTGATGAACGCCGGGGAGGGCGGGCAATGAACGAACTGCAAAACGGCGGCCTGCGGGCGCGCCTCGCCGGGATCCGGCTGTTGTCGCTGGACACGGACGGCGTCCTCACCGACGGCGGGCTCTACTACGCCGATTCAGGCGAGGAAATGCGGAAATTCAACGTCAAGGACGGGCTCGGCATGCAGCGCGTCCAGGCGATGGGCATCCCCGTCGCGATCATTACCGCGAGCCGGTCCCGATCCATCGCCCATCGCGCCGAACGGCTCGGCATCGAGCACGTCTTTGTGGCCAGCGAAGACAAACTCGCCACCCTTTCGGCGCTGTGCGGGGAGCTCGAGATCGACCTCGCGCACGTCGCCCATGTGGGCGACGACCTGAACGACCTGGCGGTCTTCGAGGCGGTCGGCTGTCCGATCACCGTCGCCGACGCGACCGGCGAGGCCCTGGCGGCGGCGGTTTATGTCACCGAGAAAAAAGGCGGCGAGGGGGCGGTGCGCGAAATCTGCGACATGCTGGTCGAAGCCAGATCGGAAGAGGAATAACCGGCCGCCGGCTCGGCGATGGGAATTCCGGGGGGAAGGAGTGTCATGTTCGTCAGCGTCTTCGAGCTGTTCAAGATCGGCATCGGCCCCTCCAGTTCCCACACCATGGGACCGATGGTGGCGGCGGCGCGTTTTCTGGATTTGCTGCGCCGGGACGGACACGCGCCGGAGCGGGTGACCTGCACGCTGTATGGTTCCCTGGCGCACACCGGGAAGGGTCACGGCACCGACCGCGCCGTCATTCTGGGCCTCATGGGCTGCGATCCATCGTCGGTGGACCCCGACCGGGCCGATACGATCGAGGCGGGGGTGCGGCGGGACCATCGGGTTGCGCCGCCCGGATTGCCTGAAATAGCGTTTTCGCCGGAAACGGATCTGCATCTTGATCTGGCCGCACCGCTGCCGGGCCATCCAAACGGGCTGACATTCGCCGCCGCCGGTGCGGACGGCAGCGAGCTCGCCTCGGAAACCTACTACTCCATCGGTGGCGGCTTCGTCCTGTCGGCGGAGGAACTGGCCCATGCCGGTACGGGGGAGGCGGACGGCCGTCCGGTCCCATATCCCTTCGGGAGCGCCGCCGAGATGCTGGAGATGTCATCGGCCTCGGGACTCTCCATCGCCGGCATGAAGCGGGCGAACGAGCTTACCGTCATGACCGAGGCCGAGCTGGATGACGGCCTTTCCCATGTGTGGTCGGTGATGGAAAGCTGCATGGAGCGCGGCCTGTCGGCGGACGGCGGCCTGCCCGGCGGCCTCGGCGTCGCCCGCCGCGCCCGCGGCATCCATCGGCGCCTGATCGCCGAGCGGGGATCGAACAGCCTGCAGCCTCACCAAGTGGTGGATTGGCTCTCGGTCTACGCCATGGCGGTCAACGAGGAGAACGCGGCCGGCGGCCGGGTCGTCACCGCGCCGACCAATGGGGCGGCGGGCGTCATCCCGTCGGTGATCCGCTACTACCGGGATCACTGCGTCGGCGCGGCGGAGGCGGGGATCGCCGACATCCTGCTGACCGCCGCGGCCATCGGCGGCCTGATCAAGGCCAACGCCTCCATCTCCGGCGCGGAATGCGGCTGCCAGGCCGAAGTCGGCTCCGCCTCGGCGATGGCGGCGGCGGGGCTGGCGGCGGCGCTTGGCGGCTCGCCGGCACAGGCCGAGAACGCCGCCGAGATCGCCCTGGAGCACCATCTCGGCATGACCTGCGACCCGGCGGGCGGCCTCGTCCAGGTCCCGTGCATCGAGCGCAACGGCATCGGCGCCATCAAGGCGGTGTCGGCCGCGTCGCTGGCCTTGCACGGGGACGGGAGCCATTTCATGCCGCTGGACAATTGCATCGAGGCCATGCGCCAGATCGGCGCCGACATGAGCTCCAAGTTCAAGGAAACCAGTCTCGGCGGCCTCGCGGTCAACCTGCCGGAGTGCTAGGCGAGGCCGGGGCCGGCCTCGGAGCGGTTATGCCATTCAGGCGGCGCCCAGGGCTTGATCCAAATCACGCAGGATGTCGCAACTCCGCTCGTCATACCCCGCCCCAAATCGTCATGGCCGGGCCCCGACCCGGCCATCCACTCGGTCAATCCCCGGCGGGGAATGACCTTTTGTACCGCTGAACGCCAAGCGTGGATCACCGGGTCAAGCCCGGTGATGACGACTTGGTTTGTCTCGTAACCCACTCGTCATACCCCGGCGCAAGTCCGGGGTATCCAGGGGGCCGGCCTCGGAGCGGTTATGCCGTTCAGGCGGCGCCCAGCGCTTGATCCAGATCACGCAGGATGTCGCCGGCGTTCTCGATCCCGATGGACAGCCGGATAACGTCGGGGCCGGCCCCGGCGGCGATCTGCTGCTCCTCGTTAAGCTGCCGGTGGGTCGTCGAGGCGGGGTGAATGATTAGGCTCCGCGTGTCGCCGACGTTGGCGAGGTGGGAAAACAGCTCGCAGGCCTCGACCGTTCTGACGCCGGCATCGAAGCCGCCCTCGAGGCCGAAGGTGAACGTGGCGCCGGGCCCGTTGGGGAGGTACTTCGCCGCGAGTTCGTGATAGGGGCTCGACGCCAAACCGGCGTAGGACACCCAGTCGACGGCCGGATGCGCTTCCAGGAATTCGGCAGCCTTTTGGGCGTTGGCCACGTGCCGGTCCATGCGCAGCGCCAGGGTCTCGATCCCGGTGATGGTCAGAAACGCATTCAGCGGCGCCATGGTCGGCCCGAAATCCCGCAGCGCGACGGCGCGGGCCTTGGTGGTGAAGCCGAAATCGCCGAAGGTCTCGTAGAAGGTGAGGCCGTGATAGGCCGGGTCCGGCTCGGTCATGCCCGGGAACTTGCCGCCCTGGCGCCAGTCGAATTTGCCGCTCTCGACGATCACGCCGCCCATGGAATTGCCGTGCCCGGAGAGGTACTTGGTGGTCGAGTGTATGACGATGTCGGCGCCCCATTCGATCGGCCGGCAGAGGTAGGGAGACGCCATGGTGTTGTCGACGATCACCGGAATACCGGCCTCGTGGGCGATCTCCACCACCGGCTCCAGGTCGACGACGATGCCGCCGGGATTGGCGAGCACTTCGAGGAAGATCGCCTTGGTCTTCGGCGTCAATGCTTCGCGGAAGTTCTCCGGGCGGGCCGGGTCGACGAAACGGCACGTCCACCCCAGCCGCTTGAACGACAGGCCGAACTGGGTGACCGACCCGCCATACAGATTGCGCGACGCGATGAACTCGTCGCCGGGCTCCAGCAGGGTGAAGAAGGTCAGAAACTGGGCCGCATGGCCGGATGCCGCGGCGAGGCCCGCGCGCCCGTCTTCCAGGCTGGCGACACGCTCCTCCAGCACCGAGACGGTCGGGTTGCCGAGCCGGGAATAGATGAAGCCGAACCGGGACAGGTTGAACAGGTCGGCGGCATGTTCGGTGTCGTCGAAGACGTAGGACGTGGTCTGGTAGATGGGCGTGGCCCGCGCGCCGGTGACCGGGTCCGGCTGGGCGCCGGCGTGAACCGCCCGGGTCTCGAAACCGTACTCGACGGGGCCTGGTTTTTCCTTTTCGCCGCTCATGGTCCTACCGTCCGAAGGGCGCGCGCTTGGCGGTGATGATTCTGGAGTTGACGCCCGACCAGCCCAGCTCGCCGAACAGGCGTCCGTATTCGATTTTGGCGCAGCGGTCCATGACCACCGACAGCCCGGCCGCTTCGGCGCGGGCCGCCGCTTCGCGGTTGACCACGCCCAACTGCATCCAGACGACCTCGATCCCCTTCTCGGATGCGATCTCGATGGCCTCGTCGGTAACCGGTCCCGCGGCGTCCGGGTTGCGGAACACGTCGACCATTTCGAAGGTGGGCGGGACGTCGGCCAGCGCACCGTAGACCTCTTCGCCGAGTATCTCGTCGCCGGCGGCCCGCGGGTTCACCGGGATCACCCGGTAGCCCTTGCGCTGCAAATACTTCATGGCGAAGTGGCTGGGCCGGACCCAATCCGGACTGGCGCCGACCATGGCGATGGTCTTCACCCGCCGGAGGATGTCGCGGATCGACGTATCGGGGTAATGGAGGTTCAAGCCGGGCGCCTACCGGTCCTGCCATTCGGGGCGGCGTTTCTCGAGAAACGCGTCGATGCCCTCCCGGGCGTCGTGCACCTGCATATTCTCGGCCATGACTTTCGAGGTGAATGCGTAGGCTTCGTCCAGGTCCATGTCGATCTGCCTGTAGAACGCCTCCTTGCCCATGGACATGGACTTGGTCGACAGGCCGGCGATCCGTTCGGCGAATTCCATCACCGCCTCGTCGAGCCGGTCGGCGGGCACCACCCGGTTGACGAGGCCGAACCGAAGCGCGCGCTCGGCGTCGATCAGATTGCCCGTGAGCAGCATTTCCATTGCCGCCTTGCGCCCGACGGTCCGGCTGAGCGGCACCATGGGCGTCGAGCAGAACAGCCCGTTGACGATGCCCGGCGTGGCGAACCTGGCGTCCTCGCTTGCGACGGCGAGGTCACAGGCGGCGACCAGTTGGCAGCCGGCGGCGGCGGCGGTCCCGTGCACCCGGGCGATGACCGGCTGGCGCATCCGCGTGAGGGTCAGCATCACCTCGCTGCAATCGGTGAACAGCCTGAGGATGTTGTCGTAGGAGGGATCGGCCCGCATTTCCTTCAAGTCGTGCCCGGCGCTGAAGACCGGACCGTTGGCCGCGAGAATGACCACCCGCGCCGCGGGGTCCCCGTCGATGGCGTCGAGCGTCGACTTCAGCGCCGCCAGCATGGCGTCCGACAGCGCGTTGCGCTTGGCGGGACGGTTGAGGGTCACGGTGGTGATGCCTGCGTCCGTGTCGTCGCGGAGCAGGATGGCTTCGTCGAGCTGGTCCGGCTGGGGGGCGTCGGGCATTTGGGAGCCTCCTGGGGGTGCGTCGCTGGCCTTAAGAATCCGCCTTTGATCCCGGCGCCGCAAGGGATAATCTGACCAGTGTCCTCATGCGCTTGACGATTGAAATGAGGTATTATATTACCTCATTTCTAACCCTCGGAAATCATTGAATTTTTCACGAATTTCGCCGTTGACTTGCGCGCGCGAAACCGTATATTCGCGCTCTTCGAGAGGAATTGAAGAATGAAAACCTATTCGGCCAAACCCGGCGACGTACAGCGGGACTGGTTCGTGGTCGACGCCGAGGACGTGGTCCTCGGCCGGCTCGCCAGCGTCGTCGCTTCCCGGCTGCGCGGCAAGCACAAGCCCACCTTCACCCCGCACATCGATTGCGGCGACAACATCATCGTCGTCAACGCGGGCAAGGTCCGGCTCACCGGCAACAAGCGCACCGACAAGACCTATTACCGCCACACCGGCTATCCGGGCGGCATCAGGAGCGCGACCGCCGGCGAGATTCTCGACGGCAAGCACCCGGAACGGGTGGTTCACAAGGCCGTCGAGCGGATGATCTCCCGCTCGCCGCTCGGCCGCCGGCAGATGCGCAAGCTGCACGTCTATGCCGGCGCCGAACACCCCCACGAGGCGCAGAAGCCTCAGGTGCTGGACGTCGCCGCCATGAACCCGAAGAACAAGAGGAGCGCCTGATATGGCTGATCAACCGACAGCGGAAGCCCTCGACGAACTGAAAGAAGCGCTCGAGGGCGGCGATGCGGCCGCGGAGGCCGAGGCGCCCGTCGAGGCCGCGCCTGCGGCGCCCGCCGAGCCGGTGCTCGACGAGCACGGCCGCGCCTATGCCACCGGCAAGCGGAAGGATGCGGTGGCCCGCGTCTGGCTCAAGCCCGGCAGCGGCAAGATCGTGGTCAACGAGCGGGACGTGGAGACCTACTTCGCGCGCCCCGTGCTGCGGATGATGCTCAACCAGCCGTTCCAGGAAGTGGGCCGCGTCGATCAGTACGACGTCATGTGCACGGTTTCCGGCGGCGGCCTTTCGGGCCAGGCCGGGGCGGTGCGCCACGGCATCTCCAAGGCGCTGACCTTCCACGACCCGGCGCTGCGCCCGGTCCTCAAGAAAGGCGGGTTCCTGACCCGCGACAGCCGCGTCGTCGAGCGAAAGAAGTACGGCCGCGCCAAGGCCCGACGCAGCTTCCAGTTCTCGAAGCGTTAAGGACGGAATACTTCTCTCTTGGAAAGGGCTGTCCGTGCAACCGGGCAGCCCTTTTTATTTGGGCTTCCCAAGGCGGAAACAAGGGCGTATGTCAGCGCCCCACAGGACGCGTGATATGACGGCAAGGATTTTCATCGACGGCGAGGCGGGGACGACCGGCCTGCAGATCGCCGGGCGGCTCGGACGCCGGGGCGACCTCTCGCTCATCCGCCTGGATGACGCCGAGCGGAAGGATGCGGGCGCCCGGAAGGCGGCGCTCGCGGACGCCGACGTCGCCATCCTCTGCCTGCCCGATGACGCGGCGCGGGAGGCCGTGGCGCTCGCCGACGAGAGCACACGGATCATCGACGCCTCGACGGCGCACAGGACGGCGGCGGGCTGGGTGTTCGGCTATCCCGAGCTCGAGGCGGGGCACGAAGCCAAGATCGCCGGCGCGCGCCTTGTCGCCAACCCCGGCTGCTACGCGCTGTCGTCCATCGCGCTCATACGGCCCCTGGTGGCGTCCGGGCTGATGCCGGCGGACTTTCCGGTGACCATCAATGCGGTGTCCGGCTATTCGGGCGGCGGCAAGTCGCTGATCAAGCGGATGGAGGATGCCTCTGCCGAGGAGGCCATCTCGTCCGAGTTCTACTACTACGGCCTCGGCCTGGAACATAAGCACGTGCCCGAGATCCAGGCCCACAGCCTGCTGGAGGCCCGGCCCCTGTTCGTCCCCTCGGTGGGGCGCTACCGGCAGGGGATGATCGTCCAGGCGCCGCTGCAATTGGCGGCGCTGCCGGGGACGCCGTCGATCGCCGATCTGCACGGCTGCCTGAGCGCCTGGTATGCGGGCCGCCGGTTCGTCACCGTCGCCGGGCCGGGGGACGCCGCGGGCCACGCGGCGCTCCTGGATCCGGAGGCCCTGAACGGCACCAACCATCTCAGGCTCTACGTCTTCGGCAACGATGCCCACGGCCACGCGGTGCTGGCCGCCCAGTCGGACAATCTCGGCAAGGGCGCGGCGGGAAGCGCGGTGCAGAACCTCAACATCATGCTGGGCCTCGCCGAAGAGACCGGCCTGGAATAGCGCGCGCCAGCAAGGAGCGAGACATGACCGACTTCCAAGGAAACATCCTGCCCTACAACGGCAAGTGGCCGAAGATCGCCGATGACGTGTTCATCGCGCCCGGCGCCTCGGTGATCGGCGACGTGGAGATCGGCGCGGGATCGTCGGTGTGGTTCAACTGCGTGTTGCGCGGCGACGACAACCCGATCCGCATCGGCAAGCGGGTCAACGTCCAGGACGGCACGGTGATCCACGTCCACATCCAGACCCAGGGCACCTATATCGGCGACGACGTGACCATCGGCCATATGGCGCTGCTCCATGCGTGCAACATCGCCGACAAGGCGTTCGTCGGCATGGGCTCCATCGTCCTCGACGAGGGGACGATCGAAACCCGCGGCATGCTCGCCGCCGGCGCCCTGCTGACGCCCAAGAAGGTGATCAAATCGGGGGAACTGTGGAGCGGCCGGCCCGCCAGGCTCATGCGCGAGTTGTCGAAGGAAGAGATCGAGGGCTTCGACTGGTCGGTGGAGAGCTATTTCGAGCGCGGCCAGGAATATCTCAGGGACTTCACCGCCCTGAAGACGGCGGCGGAGTAGGCGTTAAACGTCGATCAGTCCGTCTTCCAGTTCGGCGGCGTGGGACTGGATGAAGGCGAGGCGCAGTTCCGGCTTCTTGCCCATCAGGTCTTCCACCAGCTTGGCGGTCTCCCTGGCCTCCCGGTGCTCGTCGTCGGACTGGCCGGCCGGCACCGTGACCCGCAACAGGGTCCGCGTGTCCGGGTTCATGGCGGTTTCCTTCAACTGCGCCGGCGGCATTTCGCCCAGCCCCTTGAAGCGCGAGACCTCGATCCTGCCTCGTCCGGTGAACACCTTTCCCAGCAGTTCGTCCTTGTGGGCATCGTCCATGGCGTAGGCCGTCTCGCCCCCCTGCGCGATCCGGTAGAGGGGCGGCTGGGCGATAAACAAATGTCCGTTTTCAATAAGTTCGGGCATTTCCTTAAAAAAATACGTCATCAACAGGGAGGCGATATGGGCGCCGTCCACGTCGGCGTCGGTCATGATGATGATCTTGTCGTAGCGCAGATCGTCATCGGCGTAGCGGGGTCCGGTCCCGCACCCCAGCGCCTCGATCAGATCGTTCAGTTCCTGGTTGGCGTTCATCTTGTCGGCGGTGGCGCTCGCCACGTTCAGGATCTTGCCCCTGAGCGGCAGGACGGCCTGGGTCGCCCGGTCGCGGGCCTGTTTGGCCGAGCCGCCGGCGGAATCGCCTTCGACGATGAACAATTCCGTGCCTTCCCGGGATTTTTGGGTGCAATCGGCGAGCTTGCCGGGCAGGCGCAGTTTCCTGGCCGCCGATTGGCGCTTGAGGGTCTTTTCCTGGCGTTTGCGCATCCGTTCCCGGCTGCGCTCGACGATCCGCTCGAGAAGCGTGTCGGCGGCCTTGGGATCGCCCGACAGCCAGTGATCGAAATGGTCGCTGACCGAGCTTTCCACCAGTTTGGCCGCTTCGGGCGTCGCCAGCCTTTCCTTGGTCTGGCCCTGGAACTGGGGATCGGAGATGAACACCGAGAGCATGACGCAGGCGCCGCCCAGGGTATCGTCGCCGGTCACCTTGGCCGCCGCCTTGTTGCCGGTGAGGTCGCCGTAGGCCCTGAGCGCCTTGGTGACGGCGGTGCGGAAGCCCGCTTCATGGGTGCCGCCCTGGGGGGTCGGCACGGTGTTGCAGTAGGAGTTGAAGTATTCGTCCTCGTCGTCGGGCCAGGCGACGGCCCATTCGACCCGGCCCGAGCCGCCGTTGAGGTCGGCCTCGCCGGCGAAGGTCCTCTCCGTCACCGTGGCGCGGTTTTCGAGGGTCTGGGCGAGGTAATCCTCGAGCCCGCCCGGAAAATGCAGGGTCGCCTTGGCCGGCGTCCCGTCCTTCGCGCCGATAAGGCTCTCGTCGCAGGACCAGCGAATCTCGACGCCCCGGAACAGGTAGGCCTTGGAGCGCGCCATGCGGTAGAGCAGGGCCGGGCGGAAGTGCGCCTTGGCGCCGAAAATCTTGGGATCGGGATGAAACGAGACCGTGGTCCCCCGCCGGTTGGAGGCCTTGCCCAATTCCTTGAGTTTGCCCTTGGGCTTGCCGCGGCTGTAGGACTGGCCCCAGACCTTCTTGTCCCGGGCCACCTCGACGGTGAGTTCGTCGGCCAGCGCGTTGACGACGCTCAGGCCCACGCCGTGCAGGCCGCCCGCGGTTTCGTAGGACTTGTCGGAGAACTTGCCGCCCGAGTGGAGGGTGGTGAGGATCACCTCGAGCGCCGACTTGGTCTTGAACTTGGGATGGGGATCGACCGGGATGCCGCGGCCGTTGTCGCGCACCGTCACCGTCTGACCGGCGGCCAGTTCGATCTCGATCCGGGTGGCCTCGCCGGCCACCGCCTCGTCCATGGAATTGTCGAGCAGCTCGGCCACCAGATGATGCAGCGCGCGCTCGTCAGTGCCGCCGATATACATGCCCGGACGCCGGCGCACCGGCTCCAGGCCCTCCAGGACCTCGATGTCCTTGGCCGAATAGGATTTCGGTTTGCTCCCGGATTTCCGCGAGGCTTTCGCCGTTTTCCCGGCGGTCTTCCTGCCGTTCTGTCCGGCGAACAGGTCGTTCATGGCGCTTCGCCCTTGGGGTTGCCGTTCCGGACTATCCGGAACCCGACGGAATTACTTGATCCTGTAGCTGGTCATGGAATTATAACAACATATAGTGTGTGGCAATGTTTTTCCGGGACAAGGAACTTCTCCATGGCCGAAATCCAAGAAGGACCCGGCGGTGATTTGACCCAGCTTGTGCGGACCATGCCCGCCGATACCAACCCGTTCGGCGACATTTTCGGCGGCTGGCTGCTGTCCCAGATGGACCTCGCCGGCGGCACCTATGCCGAGAACCGCGCCCGGGGCAGAACCGCCACCGTCGCCATCAAGGAAATGACCTTTCACGAGCCGGTTCTCGTCGGTGATTTGCTGGCCTGCTATTGCTCGACCGAACGGGAAGGGCGGACCTCCATCACCGTCAAGATCGAGGCCTGGGTGCTGGTCCGTCGAAACCAGCAAACCCGGATCAAGGTGACCGAAGGAATTTTCACCTATGTGGCGATGGGGGATGACCGCAAGTCCCGCCCGCTGCCCCCAAAGGAGTAGCGGGCTGTTTCCCAACCCCGCCGGCCGGGCGGCCCGGCCGGCGGGCCGCCCGCCCCGGGACATAACGGCGGGGGGGCGTGGTGCGGGGGGGCGGGGGTAAGGGGGGGGGCGCCTTGCTCCGGCGGCGCTGGGATACGGGGGGACTTGCGGTCTGCGGTAGTTCACGGGGACCGCCGGGCTTCACGCCCGAGGCTGCCGTTCGGCCCACATCCGGGAATTCGGACCTAGAAGATCACCATGAAGACATAGCCGGCCATGACGATGGAGGTCAGCGCGCTTGCGTCTTTCATGAGCTCGATATCGAACATGGGGGTTCCTCTCTTGATTTCTTGCCTGATGAACTTGGGCCTGATGAACTCGAGAGAGGACGCTAGCTCAATAAGAACAAAATAGCAACATAATTTATTTAATAAATAATTTCAGTACCTTAAGGAATTTTACCTGACGGGCCGTTCCGGTCCCCGGCCGCGGTATTCGTCGATGAACGCGGCGCCGTGCGCCGGGTTCAATTTGTTCATTTTGAGCCGCTTGGTCCAGGCGGTGAACACCAGGCTTTCACCGAGGCCGCGGGACGGCGTCACCACAAGCCCATCCCAGGTGCCGCCATAGAACTCGGACCATTCCCGGAGCGTCGCCATGTCCGGCGCCGGCGGCCGGTCGTAATAGATGACGATGTTGCCGTGTTCGAGGGCGTGGACCAGTTGGGTCGGCGGCTGGACCGTGGTGTAGAAGCCGGGATTGGTGGGGAAGGGATCATGATCCCCCGACGTGGGGAACGGCGTGCCGTAGTTCATCGTTTCGCCGGGGCCGAGATGCCGCTGTCCGCGATCGGGGAAGCTCTCCACCCGCTCGAGGACATCCCGGCCGGCCGCCGCCAATTCCTCGAAGGCGTTGCTTTCCTGGATGGTCGACCAGAACCAGACCCCGCCAGCGATCAGCAGCACCGCCGCGATGCCGCCGAGGGTGATGAGCGGCCCGCCGCCCGATGGCTTGCGCCCGCCGGACCAGTCCACGCTGCCGCTGCCGGCGGCGCGGTCGAGAGACGGGGCGCCGGGACCCATCAACGGCGGCGGCGTGCCGGATTTCCTGGACCGTGTCGGGCCCTTTCTGACCTTGGGTTTGCGTTTGCGCGATCTGGGCATGGCGACGGAAACCGGTTCGTATCGAGGGCCCTAAAATGCCGTGCGGAAAGGGAGGCGTTAAGCCCCTCTCGGATCACATTGTCGTCACATCGCTGCGGGCCAGAAGCTCCTACGGCCTGGTGATGTTCCACTCCTCGATGACTTCCGTGCCCGCGTTCTTGAACGTCTTGGCGATGGGGCACCACTCCGACAGGCCGTCCTTCATTTCCCGGAGCTGTTCGTCGCTGGCGTCGATGGTGATGTTGACGACGGTCTTGGCATAGACGAAGGGCAGCTCGACTACCTGATCCATGGTCAGGCCGCGGCGGTCCAGGCCCACCTCCATTTCGAGATCCAGCGCCGTCACTTCGGTGCCGGCCCGTTTGGCGAGCTTGTGGATGGTCGAGTTGGTGCAGCCCATGAAACCGGAGAGGTAGGTGTGGATCGGCGACATGCCGAGCCCGGTGCCGCGCGGCTCCGGGTGATCCATGACGATCTCCTCCTCTCCCGACACCACGTCCGTCCGCGCGTTATTGGGACAGGTGGCGGAGAATTTCATTTTCGCGACTTCGACCGTTTGTCCGTCCGGCATATCAGCCTCCCTTGGCGTTGAATTCCCACGAATTCCTAGTGGGCCGAAGGATACCCGCCGGCGCGTTCGCCGTTCAACCGGCGGGCAACCGGGTGGGTCGCCATGTGATACAGCGGGGCCGGTTCGCGGCAAGTCCAACTGGGGCTTGAATCTTGAACGGGATCGGAACATCATTTTTGGAAATCGGGAAAACCGCGAACACCGTAGGGAGTGCGCAGGATGAACGAGATGGCCGGCAAGGCGCCGACCACTGATATCGCCGATCGGGATACGCCGTTGATCAGGAATTGCTGGTACGTCCTCGATTGGAGCGACGAGGTCGGGCGTGAGTTGAACAACCGGATGGTTCTCAACCAGAGCCTTGTTTACTTCCGCACCCGGGATGGCGGGATCGTGGCGCTGCAAAACCGCTGTGCACACCGGGGTTTCCCGCTGCACCGCAGCACCCTGCACGACGACGACACGATTCAGTGCGGGTATCACGGACTCACCTACGATACGTCCGGGGCTTGCGTGAAGGTCCCTTCGGCGCTCGATATGGATACGAGTTCCATCGGCATTCAGCGCTATCCCATCGTCGAGAAACCGCCGATGGTCTGGATTTGGACCGGCGACCCGGCTCGAGCCGATCCCGGCCTGCTGCCGGATTATGACTGGGTCAATTCGGACGAGTGGGGATATGGCACGGGCTTCTATCACGTCAAAGGAAACTATCTGGCGATCCACGAGAACCTGATGGACATCACCCATTTCCAGTACCTTCATGGCGCCGCCCTCGGGACGCCGAAGCATGCGGAATCCAAAATCACGGTCACCGTCGATGGAGACACGGTCGACAACTACCGGGTCAACGAGGGCGAGCCGGTGCCCCAACTTCATCAGCGGGCGACGCGGCTGGGAGATGCACCGATTATCCGTCACGCGCACTCGACGTTCATCACACCGGGTTTTCATGACGCGCTGGGAAAATTCGAGGACCCCGCGGGAACCGTCGATGGCCGAACCGAATACCAGCCCCATATTCTTCACTTCATTACGCCGGAGACCCAGTACACGTCGCTTTACTGGTGGATCTTCGCCCGCGACTTTACGCCGCGGGATGCGGAACTCGATGCGTTCTACTCGGACGCGACGAGCAAGGTGTTCGAGGAGGACAAGGACGCCATCGAGTGGATCGAGGACCAGTGGGCGCGGGACGACCGTCCGGGATATCGTGAGAAACACGTTCCCTCCGATGAGGGGGCGGTCAAGATGCGGCGGATCGTGACGCGGCTGGCGGAAGCGGAACGCGCCGGCGAAGCCTGAACCCCGCGCAGGCCGTGACCCTGGTGAGAAATCCGGGTCAAATGGCGGAGATCAGGCCTTCAAGTGGTGCTGGTGCACGGGGATCAGGCGGCGGTCGGACATCTTGCGCAACACCGGATCATCCAGCTTCGAGCAGATGTCGTTCAGCTTGAGCAGGAATTCGCCCATCGCCGACCGGCCGTAATACCAGTCGGCCACTTCCTTGTCCGTGGCGGGGCCGGGACGGGCCGTGGCCGCTTCGAAGTAGTAGGCCTTGATGTCGTCGACGCAGAGCTTGAAGAAGTTGTAGCGCGGAATGTCGGTGCGGAAGGGCGGGGTGTCCGGGTCGAGGGCGAAGGCGGAGAGGTAGTCCACGCACCGCTCGATGCCGATCCCGGAGACGCCGGCCATGGTCTTGCCGTTGTTTTCCAGCGCGAGGCCGTACCACGGGCGGAGCAGGGCCATTTCCCGGCGAACGGCGCCGGCAGGGTCCTTTTCCAGGTCGGGCTCTTCGCCGCCGCCGAAGTTGACCGGGCAGGTCCAGCCTTCGTTGTCTTCGTCGCCGGCGCCGGCAGACCCGCCGGGCGGTCCATCGGGGAAATCATCCAGGACCGGTCCCTCGGGCCGTTCCAGGAGCGCCAGCGCTTCGGCCAATACCCGCCGTTGGAAGTCCGGCTCGTTGGGCGCGCCGAAGGGCCGGCCGAGTTCGAACCCGCACCACAGCGCCCGTGGCGGCCTGATCTTCTCCGTGTGCTCGCGGACCAGGCTCACCTGGGTGGTGGCGATCCCGGCGCGCTCGAGGTAGTGGGCAAGCGCGCCGACGGCGCGCGTGCAGCTGGGTCAGACGGGACACAGCATCGCCGCATCGACCTTGTCCGCCTTCATGGCGGCGGCGATCTCGGCGACGCTGGGCTCCATCTTCCCGGGCTCCGTCGCGCCCATGAACGAGTAGTGATAGTCGGCGACGCCGCCGATGACGCCGTCCGCCGCCAGCTCCTTCAGCCGGTTGATGGGGAATGCGACGTCGGCATCCTTCATGAAGCCGATGCGGTCGAAGTTGGACGACACGTGGGTCATCACAAGGTCTTCGTCCGGCAGGTCCTTGGGGATGACCCGGAAATCCCCCGACTCTTCGGTGAACGGCCGGTCGCCCTTGCGGTGAAGTCCGGCGGTGGAAATCAACGACACCCGCCGCTCGGCGAGCGGCGGACCGAGCACGAACGGGCTCTCGTCGAAGGCGGGCATCTCCCGATTGAGGTAGTCCTCCCGGAACCCGTCGGGAAATTCATCCACGCGGACCATGGACTACTCCGCCGCCTCCGCCACGTCCTTTTCGTTCCACCAGCAGGACCGCATGTAGCGGGCGTAGTCGTCCGGGTCGATGGAGGTGGACTTGGTGAACAGGTTCATGACCGGGTTGTCCTCGATGGGAATTTGCAGGCTGTCGGTAAACCGGTTCCAGAAATTGAAGAAGCCCGAGGTGAAGCAGATTTCGACGATCTGTTCGTCGGAATAGTGCTTCTTGAGTTCCTCGAAGGCGGGACCGTCCTGGGGCGGCTTTCCCGGGCCGCCGCTTTGGTACTGCTTTTCGGTCATCACCTCCGCCCAGCGCATGGCCGCTTTTTCGGCGTCGCTGAACAGTTCGGAGTCGAGGTAGCCGCCGGTGACCGCCTCGATCGTGTCTTCCGAGAATCCTAACGCCCGACCGAGCGTTTCATTGTGGCTCGTTCAATAGGCGCACCCGTTGAGGGTCGAGGTCTTGAGGATCACCAGGCATTTGGTGCGGACGTCGAGGATGCCGGAAATCTCCTCGCGCAGTCCGGCGACGATGAAGCTGAACAGGGACTGCATGAGCTTCGGCGACGCGGAACCGGCGCGGACCGCGTTGGCGACGCGGCCGAACATGATCTTGGAATGATCGAAGATGACCGCCTGCTCGGCCGTCGCTTCTTCATCCTGAATAATCGGAACACGGGACATTCGGGGTCTCCTTGTGAAAATAGACCGTGGGTTATTCGGTCGGCCAGGTGCGCTCGGCGACGCTGGGGCTGCCCGGCTGATGGAAGGTTTGCGACAGCGCCACCCGGTTGGTCCATTCGCCGGGCACTTCGCCGAGGGACTCGTGCTTGTGAAATCCGTCGAGGCGCGCC
This sequence comes from Rhodospirillales bacterium, assembly GCA_028823885.1. Classification (GTDB taxonomy): domain Bacteria; phylum Pseudomonadota; class Alphaproteobacteria; order Rhodospirillales; family UBA2165; genus JAJDXO01. The sequence continues at coordinate 20,514 of JAPPFK010000061.1, forward strand.
TGCAGCGAGGTGAACTCGTAGATCACGCCGTGATGGGGCCAGCCGGCGATGCAGGCCAGCCGGCGGGCGGCGATGACGCCGGGCATTTCGGCGACCGAGGGCAGCCGGTACTGGGCGTACCATTTGCTGACGTCGAACTCCTGCTCCCACTCCTCGGTGCGGAAGGCGCCCCATTGCACCGCCGGGCCGGGGGCCGTGCCGAGCGGCCGCGAGTCCGCTTCGGGGCCGTTCACCCGGTCGACTTCGGAAAAGACGCAGGTGCGGACGCCTTCGCGGCGGCCGAGCATCTCGGTCGCCGCCGGGTCCGCGTCTTCGGGCCAGGTTTCGTCTTCGGGGAGGAAGAAGGTGTGCGGGTTCTCGGCGCCCATGGCCAGGATGAACTGGGAGCCCTGGCCGACCTCGCCTTCCGGGGCCCGGTGCATGCGCTCATGAAACGAAACGTTGTTGTCGCCGCCGGGAATCCGGTACGCCGCGGCCCAAAGATAGCCCGGCCGCTTCCGGACCGCCGGCAGATAGGCATTGTGCAGCCAGTCGAAATACTCGTCCCGGCCGTCCGCCGGAAGATCGTACCATTGTGCCCTGATCCCTAGGTCCATACCGTTTCCTCCGGCGCCTGCCCGTCAAACCCATAGTTTCATGCCCTATACAGGAGTACAAGCCCTTAGACAAGGTATATACCAAATTGGCTTGTACATGCCATTTGGTGTGTATATACTGAATGGATCGTACGCGGCAGTTAGAGAGGGAGGCGGTTTGATGGCCAAGACGGCCAAGACGGCCAAGACGGCCAAGACGGCCAAGACGGCCAAGACGGCGAAGGCCAAATCACCCGGCGAGCCGAACGTTTTTCACAACCGGCCGGCCCAGAAGATCCTCGGCTATTTGTCCAACAAGTGGAACATTCTGGTTATCCGCCGGCTTTACAAGCGCACCATGCGTTACGCCGAGCTTAAGCGCGATATCGGGGACATCTCGGAAAAGATGCTGACCCAGACCCTGCGGCAGCTCGAATCCCTCGGCATGGTGGAGCGCAAGATCTACCCCGTCATTCCGCCCAAGGTCGAGTATTCCCTCACCCCGCTGGGCCGGACGCTCGAGAAGCCGCTGGCGGTGTTGTGCGACTGGGCGGTCGAACATATCGGCGAGGTGGAGGCGTCGATCGAGGCCTACGAAGAGAGGAAAAAGGCCGAAGAGTAAGAAGAGTAAACGGACTTTCAGGAGAAAATTCGAAATGAGCGATTCCGACCGGCGGGTCGGCATGGTCGATGACGGCCAGGCGACCGGCGATATCAAGAACCTGTTCGACGCGGCGCGGGCCATGCTGGGCCGGGTGCCGAATTCCTACCGTGTGCTGGCGCGAGTGCCCCAAGTGTCCAAGTTCCTGATCATGTTCAACGCGGTGATCCAGCGGGAAGGGGCCGGCAGCCTGTTGAGCACCAGGATCAAGGAGATGGTGGTCATCAAGACCTCGCACATCAACGCGTGCAGTTATTGATTCGCGCACAACACGTCGCTTGGTCAAGCGGCAGGCATTACCGACGAACAAACCATCCAGATCGGCCTCGGCGATTACATGGATTCCGATCTGTTCACCCGGCGGGAGAAGATGGCGATCCTGTGGGCGGAGCACGTGACCCTCAACACCGCCAAGGAAGACAACGGCGTCTTCGAGCAGGTGCGCGAAGTGTTCAGCGAGGAGGAAGTCATCGAGCTCACCCTGACGTGCGGCTACTTCAACCTGTTCAACCGCCTTACCGACTCCCTGAAGATTCCGGTCGAGGAGCAGGGCGAGGTCGACAAGATAAAACGCTCGGTCCATCTCGATCGGGAAAAGGTGAAGACCTATCTCCAGGCGGTGCTCGACGACTGGCCCGAAAGCGCGCCGACGCCGAGTTCGGACTAGGGTCCGGATTCGATCGAGCCGCCCTGCGAGCGTTGCGGTTCTGGATTACCCGGACAAGCCGGGTAATGACGAGTGGAAGTACGACACAAACCAGATCGTCATGCCCCGGCTTGTCCGGGGCATCCACGCTTGGCGGCCGGCGCGACACGTGGATGGCCGGGCCACTTTGCCGGCTGGCCCGGCAAAGCCGGTCCAGTGGCGCCCGGCCATGACGTATTCTATTTGGCGACCTGGTTCCGCAGCACCCCGATGCCCTCGACTTCGAGCTCGATGACGTCGCCCCGCTGAATCCATCTGTCCAGCTCGTCGCCGCAGCCGAAGGCGATGGTGCCCGATCCGATGAAGTCGCCGGGATGGAGCGTTTCGTCTTGTGAAATGAACTCGATGATCTGGGGAAAGCTCCAATACATGTCGGAGCTGTTGCCCTCGGACCAGACCTCGCCGTTGATGCGGGCCTCCATTTTTAGGTTCCCCGCGTCGATCTCGTCGGGGGTGACCACGCAGGGCCCGAAGATGTTGCCGGTGTCCATGTCCTTGCCCTTGGCGGGGCCCAGCATCATGGTGATTTCGCTCTGCAGCGCGTCCCGGGCGCTGATGTCGTTGAAGATGGTATAGCCGGCGATATGGTCCCCGGCTTCACCGGCCGGAATGTTCTTGCCCGTCTTGCCGATGTAGATCCCGAACTCCAGTTCGTAGTCCAGTTTCTCCGTGTAGGCGGGCCAGACGATGTCCTCGCCGGGCCCGATGACCGTGTCGCAATTGCCCTTGTAATAGATGGGCCGCTCATACCAGAGATCGGGGGTCGGCTTGCCCGAGCGCTTCTCGAAATTCTTGGCATGGGTCTCGAAGCTGATGGTGTCCCGGATCGAGCGGGGCCGCGGCACGGGGGCGAGGAGGGTGACGTCTTCCGGCTCGTGGGCCAACGGCAGGTCCGCCCCCGCATCGCTCGCGGCGAAGTCGAGCGCCTGCTCCGCGGCGTCCCGGCCGAGTTCTCCGCCCTTGAAGAACTCGATCATGTCCGCGGGAATCATGGCATCGGCGATCTCCCGCGCCCGATCGGTTCGTCCGCTCGCCTGGAGGTATGCCGCGTAGGCCAAATTGAGATCGACGATGTTGTCACCGGATTGGGCGCCGATGCGCCGCAGCGGGCCGGCCGGGGAGGGGACCTCGAAGGTGACGAGCTTCATGCCGGATACTTCCTATTCGCTCTCGGTGAACAGCTTCAACTGGCGCAGCAAACGCCGGTTGTTGGCGTCGAGCACCGATTCCCTGGTGCGGCCGGCGTAGTCGTACCAGCCCTTCCCCGATTTGATGCCCAGCTCGCCCCGCTCCACCTTCTCCAGAATACCGGGCGAGGGGTCGGCCGCGTTGCTGAGCTTGGGGAAGATGTTGGCCGAGGCGCGGGCCGCCGTATCCAACCCGATCATGTCCTCCGCTTCCATGGGGCCCAGGCAGGCCAGCCGGAATCCGTAGCTCGCCTTGACCGCGATATCCAGGTCTTCCGGGGTGACGATCCCCTCGTCCAGCAGATAGTCGATTTCCCGCTCCATGGCGCCGGTCAGCCGGTTGATGATGAAGCCCGGCACTTCCTTTCTGACCAGCACGGGCTTTTTGCCGACCCGCTTCATCAGGGCCATGGTGACGTCGACGGCCGCATCGTCCGTCCTGTCTCCCCGGTGGACTTCGACGGCCGGAATGATATGGGCGGGATTGAAATAGTGGAGACCGATGAGCCGCTCCGGAGTCCGCATGCCGGCGGCCATGTCGGTCACCGTCAGGCTGCTGGTGTTGCTGGCGATGATCACGCCGCCCGGCAAATCGTCCAGCCTGGCGAAAAACTCTTGTTTGAGGTCGAGGATTTCGGGCAGGGCCTCGACCACATAGCCGCAGCCGTCCGCCGCCGCCGGGAGCGCGCCGCTCTCCATGTACTGGATGCGTTCGGCGATTTGCGCCTTGTCCTCGGCGAGCAGATCGAATTCGTCGAAGGCGTCGAGATTGACCGCAATCTGATTGCGGCAGTTCCCGAGTGCTTCGGCGCTGACATCCACCACCCGGACCGCGATGCCGGCCTGGGCGAAGTTCAGCGCGATGCCGGCGCCCATGATGCCGGCCCCGGCGACGACCACCGTGTCGATTTGATCCGAATTTGCCGCCGTCATGTCAGGGCTCCCTGGTTTGAACGGTTGCCGGCCGAACCGCTAGTTGGCGGAGAACCCGCCGTCCACGTTGATGATTTCGCCGGTCAGGAAATCCGACGCCCGGGAGGCGAGGAACATGAAAATTCCGGTGAAATCATCGGGCTCCCCCAACCGGCCGAGGGGGATGCGCTGCAACACCTTGGCGCGGGCCTTTTCGTTCCTGTCCTCGAACAGCCAGGCGGTGAGTTCGGACCGGAATACCGTCGGCGCGATGGCGTTCACGCAAACCCCGTGGGGGCCGAGCTCCACCGCCAGGGACCGGGTGAGCAGATTTATGGCCGCCTTGGACGTCCCGTAGGCCGAGGTGCCGCCCGGCGCGGCGAATTGTCCGCGGACCGACGAAATCAGGATCATCTTTCCGCCGCGTCCCTGCTCGACGAAGCGCTTCGCCGCCGCCCGGGACAGGAGCCAGGTTTGCCGGACGTTCGCGTCCATGACGCCGGCGAATTCGTCGGGGGTCATCTCGATGATCGGCTTGACGACGGAGAAGCCCGACGCGGCGGCGACGATGTCCAGGCCCCCGGGCTCGGCGGCGGCCGCGACCAGCTTCCCGGCCGCCGCTTCATCCACGGGCCGCCCCTCGACGGTGGAT
>JAPPFK010000010.1 GCA_028823885.1 Rhodospirillales bacterium
GCCATGTTGGGCCCGGTGAGGAGCCATATCCGATCGGCCCCGGAGAGCGCGCAGCCGTTGGCGACGAACGCCGATCCGCCCGAGCGGACGAGCGCCTGCTCGACCACCGGATGGCGGCCGCCGGTGATCTCGAAGTCCCGCGACCCGTCCACCCGGGGGCGCTGATACCGCCGGTCGACGGCGAGCTCGGCCAGCGACGAGGCCACATCGATGGTGGCCAGGGCCCGGGCGGCGAGGGCGATGTCGTCGGCGTTCGCCATCACCCGCCCGGTCAGGCCGGCGAACAGTTCCAGTTCCAGGGCGAGGGCCTTGTCGGCGGCGCTGGCGATCCGGCCTTCGAGATCGGACAGTTCCACCGTCGAATAGCGCACCGCATTGGCCATGGTCTGGCGGTGAATGAAGGGCGAGTCCTCGCCACCTTCTCCACTTGCCGGCATGGCGTCGGCGTTCCTCGCCGTCACCTCGACGAAATAGCCGAGCACGTTGTTGTGCTTGATCTTGAGATTGGCGATGCCGGTCTCCCGGACGTACTTGTCCTGCAGGCCGGCGATCATCTTCCGGCTTTCGTCGCGGAGACCCTTCAGCTCGTCGAAGGCGGGCGCGAACCCAGGCGCGATGAATCCGCCGTCCTTGGTGGAGATCGGCAGTTCGTCGGCCAGCGCCCGGCGAAGATGGTCCACCAGCTCCCCGTGGGCGCCGAGGTCGCTCACCGGGCCCGAGAGGGACGCCGGCATGGCGCCCGCCTCCAATGTTTCGCGCAAGGCGCCCGCCAACTCCAGGCCGTCGCGGACGGCCGCCAGGTCCCTGGGTCCCCCGCGCCCGACGGAGATGCGCGACAGGGCGCGCTCCAGGTCGGGGCATTGGGCGAGGCGTTCGCGAACGCCGGCCCGGAGGCCGTGGTCGTCGTGGAAGTGCTGGACCCGGTCCAAGCGCCCGTTGATCCGGTCCAGGTCGGTCAGCGGCGCGGCAAGCTGGGCGGCGAGCAGCCGTCCCCCGGCCCCCGTCTGCGTGCGGTCCATGACGCCGAGGAGCGAGCCCGCCCGCTCGCCCGCCATGGTTTGGGCAAGCTCCAGATTGCGCCGGGTCGCCGCATCGATCTCCAGCACCGCCCCTTCGGACAGGCGGCGGGGCCGGGCGATCCTGGGCAGCCGGCCTTGCTGGGTAAGCTCCACGTAGTCGATCAGCGCCCCGCCGGCGGCCAGCTCGGCCCGGCTGAACGCCCCGAAGGCGTCGAGGGCCTGAACGCCGAAAAGCGCCTTCAGGCGCCGCTCGCCGCCGGCGCTGTCGAAGCGGCTGGCGGGCAGGGGGGTCATGACGTCGCGCCAGGGGTCCAAATCGTCGGCCACGTCCTCCCGGCCGAATATCCTGTCCGGGATCACCACTTCGCCGGGGCCGAGCCGCGCCAGCGCCGAACCCAGCGCGCCCGCGGTCTGGAGGCGGAAGTCGCCGGTGGACATGTCGAGCCAGGCGAGCCCGAAAGATCCCTGCACCTCGGCGAGCGCGGCGATGAAATTGTTGCGCTTGGCGTCCAGCAGCGTGTCTTCGGTAAGGGTGCCGGCGGTAATGGTGCGGACCACCGCCCGCTCGACCACCGCCTTGGCGCCCCGCTTTTTGGCCTCCGCCGGATCCTCCACCTGCTCGCAGATGGCGACCTTGAAGCCCTTGCGGATCAGGCGCTGGAGATAGGTCTCGTGGCTATGGACCGGCACCCCGCACATGGGGATGTCGCCGCCCAGATGCCTGCCCCGCTTGGTCAGCGCGATATCGAGGGCGGCGGCGGCCTCGACCGCATCGTCGAAGAACAGCTCGTAGAAATCCCCCATGCGGTAGAACAGCAGACAGCCGGGATTGTCCCGCTTGATGGCGAGGTACTGGGCCATCATGGGCGTCACCTCGCCCTTGCCCGCCGGCCGGGCCGGGGCTTCGTCGGAGGGGTCTTGCTTCGGGGCGGGGTCGCTCACGGCGGCGGGCCTGTAGACAAATGAAGTCCCGGCAGTCTATCACGGCGCAAGTCCGGGGGGCCAAATTTCCAATTCCTGAACCACAGAGACGGTGAGACGGTGAGGAGCACCGGGATCGAAACCGCTCCTCCCGACCTCTGTGTCTCTGTGCCTCTGTGGTGAATATCCCGGATGCCCCGCACGGAGGCGGGGCATGACGCTTGATGCTGAATCAAAGAAGGTCGTCATTACCCGGCTTGACCGGGTAATCCAGAACAACGTGGATGCCCGTGTCGAGCACGGGCATGACGGCTTCTTGAACCACAGAGACGGTGAGACAGTGAGAGAGTAGGAGTTAACCATTCCTCCTCAGTGAACTCTGTGCCTCTGTGGTGAATATCCTGTTTCCTGTCTATGGGGCGCCGAGCAGCCGGCGGTAAATTTCCGCCGTGGCGCCGTCGAAACAGCAGAAAATGACCTCCTGGACGCCGTCATCGGCGGCAAGCGCCGCCGACGCGGCCTCGATGGCGGTCGCCGCCGCCAGGTCCGGGGGATAGCCGAAAATACCCGTGGATATGGCCGGAAAGGCGATGGATTCGAGGCCGTTTACGGCCGCCAGCGTCATGGAATTACGATACGCGCCGTCCAGTAATTCCGGTTCTCCCTTGTCGCCGCCGCGCCACACCGGGCCCACCGCGTGGATGACGTGCCGGGCCGGCAGATCATGGCCGCCGGTGATCCGCGCTTCGCCGGCCGGGCAGCGGCCAATGGCCGCGCATTCCCGCGCCAGGCCCGGGCCCGCCGCCGCGTGAATGGCGCCGCACACCCCGCCGCCCGGGAGCAATCCCTCGTTGGCGGCGTTGACGACGGCGGCGACCGCGAGGGCGGTGATGTCCCCCTCGACGACGCGCATTTTGGAATCCGCCACGGCGGCCTATCCCCCCTTCAGCGCCTCTTCCGGCGGCTGGTAGTCGTAATCGAGATCCCGGGCGACCGCCTCGTAGGTCACCCGGCCGTTGTGCACGTTGAGGCCGTTCAGGAGGTGCGGGTCGTCCCGCATGGCCTGGACGTGCCCCTTGTTGGCCAGCGCCACCACGAAAGGCAGGGTGGCGTTGTTGAGCGCCCGGGCCGAGGTGCGGGCCACGGCGCCCGGCATGTTGGTGACGCAATAATGCACCACGCCTTCCTCCACATAGGTGGGCTCCGCGTGGGTGGTCGGCCGGGAGGTCTCGATACAGCCCCCCTGGTCGATGGCGACATCGACGATGACCGAGCCCCTGGCCATGCCGGCGACCATTTCCCGCGACACGATCTTAGGCGCCGCCGCCCCCGGCACCAGCACCGCGCCGATCACCAGATCGGCGCCGCTGACATAGGTCTCCAGGCTGTCGACGGTGGAAAAGATGGTGTTGAGCTGGCGGCCGAACTGAATGTCGAGCTCGTACAGGCGGTGCAGATTGTTGTCCATGACCGTCACCGACGCTTCCAGCCCCATGGCCATCCGCGCCGCGGCGGTGCCGACCACGCCGCCGCCGATGATCACCACCCGGGCCACCGGCACGCCCGGCACGCCGCCCAGCAGGATGCCGGCCCCGCCCGGCTCCTTTTCCAGACAGTGGGCGCCGGCCTGCACCGCCATGCGTCCGGCCACCTCGCTCATCGGCGCCAGCAGCGGCAGCCCGCCCCGGCCGTCGGTCACGGTCTCATAGGCGATGGCCGTGCAGCCGGACCGGACCAGCCCCTCGGTCTGCTCGCGGTCCGCGGCGAGGTGGAGATAGGTGAACAGCACCTGACCGCCGCGGAGCCGGGAAATCTCCTCCGGCTGCGGCTCCTTGACCTTGACCACCATATCGGCGGCGGCGAAGACGTCGTCGGCCGAGCCGGCGATCCTGGCGCCGGCCTCCTCGTAGGCGCGGTCCGGAAAGCCGGTTCCGTCGCCGGCCGCGGTTTCGATGACGACCTCATGGCCGTGATGGACCAGTTCGCGGACGCTGCCCGGGATCAGCCCGACCCGGTATTCGTGGGTTTTGATTTCCTTGGGAACGCCGATAAGCATGGAATCCGTCCTCCTGGTCTCCCGTCTTATCTATGTTCGCCGAGGCGCCCGCGCCATTCAACTTTCCGTTCGCCGCCGGCGAAAAGCGGGCTAGCGCAGGGACGCGGCCTCGGGCGCCTCCTGTCGGGGCATCAGGTGGATCATCCACAACAACAGCAGAAGTCCGGGCAGCGCCAGGCCCGTGGTCGCCACGAAGAAGCCGACCCAGCCGATGGCCTCGGCGAGCGCGCCGGAGGTTGCCGACAGGACGTCCCGGGCAAACGCCATGAACGAGGTGAGCAGGGCATACTGGGTGGCGGTATAGGCGGTGTTGCAGAGGGACGAGAGATAGGCGACGAAGGCCGCCGTCGCCATGCCGCCCGACACGTTCTCCGATGCGATGGTCACCACCAGCATGCCCACATCGTGACCGGCCAGGGCCTGGGCGACGAACACAAGGTTCGACAGCATCTGCAGGACCCCGGTGATCAGCAGGGTCTTGATGATCCCCCAGCGCATGACCATCAGGCCGCCGAGCAGGCCGCCCACCAGTGTCGCGCCGATTCCGAACACCTTGCTCACGGACGCGATCTCGGCATTGGTGAAGCCCATCTCCACATAGAACGGATTGGCCATGACCCCCAGATAGGCGTCGCCCAGCTTGAAGAACATGATGAACATGAGGATCAGCGGCCAGTTGGCCCGGGTCATGAAGTCCCTGAACGGCGCCCATACCGCCTCGTAGAGAAATTGCCCGACGCGCTCGGACCAGGGCCGGTCACCCGCGGGCCCGGCCCCGGCCTGCCAGTTTTCCGGCGGATTGGGCTCGGGGCTCAGCAGGATGGTGATCATGCCGACCACCACCAGGCACCCCATCACCATATAGACCTGGGGCCAGCTCATGAAGGTATTGAGCCCCAGCGCGCCCGCGCCCGCGGTCAGCATCCCCATCCGGTAGCCGAAGACGATCACCCCCGCCCCGGCGCCCTGCTCGTCTTCCTCGAGCAACTCGATGCGGTAGGCGTCGATGACGATATCCTGGCTGGCCGAGGTGAAGGCGACGACGATGGCGAACACGGCGGTCCAGATCGGCGCTTCCGCCGGGCTGGTCCCGGCAAGGGCAAAAATGGCCCCCATCAGGGCGACCTGGGTGACGATCGTCCATGCCCGGCGGCGGCCCAGCCGTGCCGATAGAAAGGGGACGTTCAAGCGGTCGATCAGCGGCGCCCACAGGAACTTGAAGGTGTAGGGGGTGCGGACCAGGGAGAACGCGCCGATGGCCGCCAGCGAGACGCCCTCCACCTTGAGCCAGAAGGACAGCGTTGAGAAGACCAGCAGCAAGGGCAGCCCGCTGGCAAAACCCAGGAACAAAACGGCGATGATGCGCCGGTCGAGATAAATCCGGCTGGCGGCGAGCCAGTTCTGGGCGTGGGCGTTCATCCGGCCAAACTAGCCGCGATCCGGTTAATAATCCCTTTCGGTTCGAGGCGCGCCACGCAGGGCGATATGCCGCGGCCCACCGGTGCCGGCCGCCTCAGTCGCCGCCGGCGAGTTCGGCCAGCGGCGTTTCCGGCCGGGCGCCGAAATGGCTGATGATCTCCGCCGCGGCGATACCGCCCAAACGGCCGCAGGCGGCGGGGTCCATACCCCTTGTATAGCCGTGGAGAAAGCCGGCGGCATACAGATCGCCGGCGCCGGTGGTGTCGACAACCTTCCCCACGGCTGCGGCGTCGAGCACGTGAACCTCGCCGCCGGAGACGACCACCGAGCCCTTGTCGCTCCGGGTGAGCGCGGCGATGTCGCAATGCCCGCGAACCCGCTGCAGCGCCTCGTCGAATTCCCCGACCTCGTAGAGGGAGGTTATCTCGGCTTCGTTGGCGAACAGGATATGAACGTGGTTGTTCACCAGGTCGAGAAACTCGGCCCGGTGGCGGTCGACGCAGAACGAATCGGAGAGCGACAGCGCGACCTTGCGCCCCGCGCCTTGGGCGATCCCGGCCGCCTTGACGAACGCCTCCTTGGCGGGCGGCGGGTCCCACAGATAGCCTTCCAGATAGGTCACACTGGACGCCGCGACCAGGGCTTCGTCCACGTCTTCCGGGCCCAATCCGGCGCTCGCGCCGAGGAAAGTCTGCATGGTGCGCTGGGCATCCGGGGTTACCAGGATCAGGCAGCGGCCGGTCGGCTCGCCTTCGGCCGCCGGGGCGGAGGCGAACGATACGCCGGCCGCCCGGATGTCGTGGGAAAACACCTCGCCCAGCTGGTCGTCCCCCACCTTGCCGATGAAGGCCGCATTGCCGCCGAACGAGGCGATGCCGGCAACCGTGTTGGCGGCCGATCCGCCGGACACCTCGACGCCCGGCCCCATGGCGGCGTACAGCGCCGCCGCCCGGCCGGCGTCGACCAGGGTCATCGCCCCCTTGGCGAGGCCGTGACCGGCGAGAAAATCGTCGCCGGCATGGGACAGCACGTCGACGATGGCGTTACCGATGGCCACGACGTCGTGCGCGGCCGAAGAGGCTTGGTTCATGGAAAGCGTCCCGAGGAATTGAGCAGGCCCGGCAGTATATCGGAGCGCCCGCCCGGCTCAAGCGGGCGCCGGTCCCGTCCGGCCTTGCAGGACCGCGCCGGGCAAAGTAAAGACGGGCGCCATGATTTCATCCTTCTCGAAGGCGGTTTCCCAGATCTCCGATCCGGCGTTCCGGCGGGTCATGCTGCTGGGGATCACCGGGTCCGTGGCAATTTTCGTTGCCTCCTGGTTCATCCTCGGCTGGGTCCTCGACAACCTCGACTTCCCGGTGCTGGACCTGTGGGTGTGGGAATTCGATCTCGACCGGATCAAGGACGTCTTCGGCGGCATCGCCGTTCTGGCCATGACCTGGCTGCTGTTTCCCGCCGTGGTGACGCTGATCGTAAGCTTCTTCCTCGAAGACATCGCGGGCGCCGTCGACCGGCGGCACTATCCGGCCCTCGGCGCGCCCCGGCACCAGGGAATCCCCGAGATCTTGTGGATCACCGTGAAATTCGCGGTGATCGCGGTCGCGCTCAACATATTGGCCCTGCCGGTCCTGCTCGCCCTGTTCTTCTCGCCCTTCTATCCCTTGGTCTTCTATGCCCTGAACGGCTATCTCCTGGGCCGGGAATATTTCGAGCTGGTCGCGCACCGCCGGATGGACCCGGCGGCCGGAAAGGCGCTTCGGCGGGCGCGAAGCGGCAGCGTCTTCATCGCCGGCGTGATCGTGGCGTTCCTGCTGACCGTTCCGGTCGTCAATCTGATCGCGCCGGTCATCGGCGCGGCGGCCATGGTTCACCTCGTGGAACGCTGGCGGAGAGCATAGATGAGCGGCCTCCGTTCATGCCTGGCCGTGGCGGCCGTCCTGATGCTGGCCGCCTGCGCCGGTGTCGCAAACCCCTTTGCGGTTCCCGCGACAGGGGAATCGCCGCCCCCGGGTCCCGCCGCCGCCGAACAGACCGGCCCCGCCCCGGCACAAAAACCGGCCCCGAAGCCCACCCGGAATCAGGAACCGGCGGCGCCCCATTCGGCCCCCGACATCGACGTGCCCAGGGATGTGTCGCGCAACGTGTCCCGCGATATGTCCCGGGCCGCCCTCTCGCCGGGACCGCCCATCTCGCTCGCGGACCTCAAGGCCCGGATCAAGGGCATGGAAAAGACCGCCATCGCGCGGCTGCTGGGCGAGCCGAGTTTTATCCGTCGGGACGATCCGGCGGAGATCTGGCAGTACCGGGGCGAGCGCTGCATCCTCGATATATTCATGTACAGAGACGGAAATTCGTTCACCGCGGCCCATGTGACGCTCCGCTCCCGCACTATCGAACGCCCCGCCGACGAAGAGTGCTACGCCAACATCTTCGCCCGCGGAAAAACCGGCTGACTTCGGGCGGCTTTCGGCCGGCATAGGCCGCAAGTCGTCATCACCGGGCCCACCGGACCGGCTTCGCCGGCCAGCCGGCAAAGTGGCGGGGCATCCAGGATATTCAACACAGAGACACAGAGGTTGGGAGGAGAGGTTTCGATCCCGGTGCTCCTCACTGTCTCTGTGGTTCAAAAGTCGTCATGCCCGTGCTTGACACGGGCATCCACGCTTTGGGGGTCAGAGGTAAACGTGGATGGCCGGGTCTGGGCCCGGCCATGACGATTTGGCCCCGACTAGACCGTCGTCTTGCCCTTGAAGCGGCAGAGATCGGCGACCGTGCAGGCCGGGCAGTCGGGTTTCCGCGCCTTGCACACGTAGCGCCCGTGCAGGATCAGCCAGTGATGGGCATGGAGCATGAATTGGGGCGGGGTGTTCTTTTCGAGTTTCTTCTCCACCTCCAGGGGGGTCTTGCCGGGGGCGAGACCGGTGCGGTTGCCGACCCGGAACAAATGCGTGTCGACGGCGATGGTCGGCTGGCCGAAGGCGATGTTGAGGACCACGTTCGCGGTCTTTCGCCCGACCCCCGGCAGCTTCTCCAGGTCCTCCCGGTTTTCCGGCACCTTGCCGCCGAATTCGTCGATCAGCATTTGGGACAGCCTGATGACGTTTTTGGCCTTGGCGTTATAGAGCCCGATGGTCTTGATGTAGTCCTTGAGCCTGGCCTCGCCGAGCCTGACCATGGCCTGCGGCGTCTTGACCTTCCTGAACAGCGGTTTGGTCGCCTTGTTGACCCCGACATCGGTGGCCTGCGCCGACAGGGCGACGGCGACCACCAGGGTGTAGGGATTGACGTAGTGAAGCTCCCCCCTGGGCTCGGGATTGGCCGCTTGCAGGCGGGTATAGAACTCTTCGATATGGGCTTTCTTCATGGCCTCAACTTACCGGCCGGGCGCGGCGCCGCAAGCCCCAACGAGCCCCCACGAACTCCCATGAGCCCATGGGGGCGCGGCCGCGTCCCTTTGCCCTGAACCGCCGGCCCGGCTATGCTCTCCGGATCATGCTCGATGTCTCGATCAGGGACCGGACGCACGATTTCGACGCCGTGTTCCTGGAAATCCGGATGGCGCCCAATATCGTCGCCTATCTGCGCCAGAACGCCTTGCTGCTGAGCATCTTCGGCGGCCTGTGTGTGATCGTCGGCGGATTGTTCTGGCTCGCCGGCGCCGGCCCGGTCCTGCCCTTCATGGGGATCGAGCTCGTGCTGCTCTATATCGCATACCGGTTCGGCTACAACCGGGCCAAGCGCCGCGAAAGACTCACCTTGTCGGGCAGCGCCTTCCGCTATCAGTCCCGGGACCACCGGGGCCGCGAGCGGGACGTGACGTTCGAGCCCTACTGGCTCAAGTTCCATACGGAGACGGTGCCGGGCCGGGTCGGCCGGCTGTTCGCGAGCGCCCGCGGCGAGACCGTCGAGATCGGCAACTTCCTGGGCCCCGACGAACGGGAGGAGGTGGCCCACACCCTGGAGCGGGCGCTGATCGACCTCAAGGAACGGCCGGTCTCCTAAGACCCGAACCCCAGCACGTCCATCATGGAATAGAGCCCGGCGGGCCGGCCCTCGGTCCACAGCGCCGCGCGCACCGCGCCCCGGGCGAAGATGACCCGCGACGCCGCCTTGTGGGTCAGTTCGATGCGCTCGCCGGCGCCGGCGAACACCACCGTATGCTCGCCGACCACGTCGCCGCCCCTGAGGGCGGCAAAGCCGATCCGGCCCGGCTGCCGCTCGCCGGTAATGCCGTCCCGGCCCCGGTCGGCCACTTGGTTCAAGCCGACGCCGCGGCCCTTGGCGGCCGCCTCGCCCAGGCCCAGCGCGGTGCCCGACGGCGCGTCCACCTTGTGCTTGTGGTGCATCTCGACGATCTCGATATCGAAATCCTCGCCGAGCACCCCCGCCACCTGTTCGGTGAGGCCGAGCAGCAGGTTGACGCCGGCGGAGAAATTGGGCGCGAGCACAATGGGCGCGCGCGCCGCCGCCCGGCCCAACGCCGAGACCTGTTCGTCGCCCATGCCGGTGGTGCCGGCCACCAGCGCGGTCGAGGAGTCGGCGGCGAGGCCGGCGTGATGCAATGTCGCTTCCGGGACGGTGAAGTCGATCACCGCATCGGACGCCGAAAACAGCGCCGCCGGGTCGTCGGAGACCTTCAGCCCGGAGGCCGCCAGACCGGCGACGGTGGATACGTCCTCGCCCAGCTTCGGGTGCCCGGCGGATTCCGTCCCGCCGGCCAGTTCGCAGCCGCCGGTTCCGGTGATTTCGGCCACCACCATCCGGCCCATCCGGCCGGTGCAGCCAACGACGCCGATTTTCATGATTCCAGTCCTCGCCGAGAAATTTCGCTCGGCGTTATAGCAACGTTATTCCTTAAGGTCTTCCCAGATTTCCTTGACCTTGGTGAAGAAACCCTCCGATTCCGGATTGTTGTCCGCCTTTCTGCCGGCGGACTCGAACTCCTTCAGCAACTCTTTCTGCTTCCTGGTCAGATTCACCGGGGTCTCGACCGAGGCCTGGACGAACATGTCGCCCCGCTCGCGGCTGCGCAGAACGGACATGCCCTTGCCCTTGAGGCGGAACTGGTGGCCGGGCTGGGTGCCCGCCGGGATCGTGATCTTCGCCCGCCCGCCGTCGACCGTCGGCACCTCGATGTGGCCGCCGAGGGCCGCGGTGGTCGCCGGGATCGGCACCTTGCAATAGATGTTGGCGCTGTCCCGCTGGAAAATGTGGTGGGGCGCGACGGAGATGAAGATGTAGAGATCGCCCGACGGCGCGCCGCGCAGGCCCGCCTCGCCTTCGCCCGCCAGACGGATGCGGGTGCCGTCCTCGACGCCCGCCGGAATGTTGACCGAGAGGGTCTTTTCGCGGCCCGTGCGGCCGGACCCGCCGCAGCCCGGGCACGCTTCGGAAATGACCTGACCCTGTCCCTGACAGGTCGGACAGGTGCGCTCGACGACAAACAAGCTTTGCTGGGCGCGGATCTTGCCATGGCCGTGGCAGGTTGGACAGGTGTCCGGCGCCTTGCCGCCGGCCGAGCCGGTGCCCTGGCACGATTCGCACTGGATGGAGGTCGGCACCCGGATATTGGGTTTCGATCCGGAGAACGCCTCGGTCATGGAGATTTCCATGTTGTAGCGGAGATCGGCGCCGCGGCCCGACGTGCGCCCGGCCCGGCGTCCGGCCCCGCCGCCCATGAGGTCGTCGAACATATCATTGAGATCACCGAAGATATCGGTGAACCCGGCGCCGAAGCCGCCCTCTCCGAAGCCGCCGGGCCCGCCCTGTTCGAACGCCGCGTGGCCGTACTGATCATAGGCCGCGCGTTTCTGCTCGTCCGACAGGACGTCGTTGGCTTCGTTGAGTTCCTTGAACTTCCGCTCGGCCTCGTCGTCGCCCTGATTGCGGTCGGGGTGATACTTCATGGCCAGATTGCGATAGGCCTTCTTGATGTCGTCGGCGCTGGCGTTCCGATCGACACCCAAGGTCGCATAGTAGTCGTTCTTGGCCATCGCTCAGGCACTTACCCCAAAAAAGCGGACCGCGACCCCGGTCAGGCGTCGTCTTTCTTTTCCGGGTCGACTTCCTCGAAGTCGGCGTCCACGACGGTGGCGTCGTCATCCGATGGGGCGTCGCCGAAATCGCCCTCCGGCGCATCCGTCCCGCCCATGCCGCTCATGTCCAGATCGGGCTCCCCTCCGCCCTCCTGCGACGCCTTGTACATGGCCTCGCCGAGCTTCATGGACGCCTGCATCAGCGCCTCGGTCTTGGCCTTGATGCCGTCGATATCCTCGCTCTCCTGGACATCCTTGAGAGCCTGAAGCGCCGCCTCGATGGAGGCTTTTTCCTCGTCGGAGACCTTGTCGCCGTATTCGGCGAGGTTCTTCTCGGTGGTGTGGACCAGGGTGTCGGCCTGATTCCGGGCCTCGACCAACTCTCTCCGCTTCTTGTCCTCCTCGGCGTGCTCTTCCGCCTCGTGGACCATGCGATCGATATCGGCGTCCGACAGGCCGCCGGAGGCCTGGATGCGGATCTGCTGTTCCTTGCCCGTCGCCTTGTCCTTGGCCGAGACGTTGACGATGCCGTTGGCGTCGATGTCGAACGTCACCTCGACCTGCGGCATGCCGCGGGGCGCCGGCGGAATGCCGACCAGGTCGAATTGGCCGAGCAGCTTGTTGTCCGCCGCCATCTCGCGCTCGCCCTGGAAGACCCGGATGGTCACCGCGGATTGATTGTCCTCGGCGGTGGAGAACACCTGGCTCTTGCGGGTCGGGATGGTGGTGTTGCGGTCGATCAGGCGGGTGAACACGCCGCCCAGGGTCTCGATGCCCAGGCTCAGCGGGGTCACGTCGAGCAGCAGCACGTCCTTGACGTCGCCCTGAAGGACGCCGCCCTGGATGGCCGCGCCGAGGGCCACCACTTCGTCCGGATTGACGCCCTTGTGGGGCTCGCGGCCGAAGAATTCCTGCACCCGCTCCTGCACCTTGGGCATGCGGGTCATGCCGCCGACCAGGATCACCTCGTCGATTTCGCCGGCCGTGATGCCGGCATCCTTGAGCGCCGCCTTGCAGGGCTCGATGGTCTTGTCGACAAGGTGCTCGACCAGGGCTTCGAGCTTGGCCCGGGTGAGCTTGATGTTGAGGTGCTTCGGCCCGCTGGCGTCCGCGGTGACGAACGGCAGGTTCACCTCGGTCTGCATGGAGCTCGACAATTCGGTCTTGGCCTTTTCGGCGGCCTCCTTGAGACGCTGCAGGGCGAGCTTGTCGTCGCGAAGATCGATACCCTGCTCCTTCTTGAATTCGTCGGCGAGGTAGTCGATGACGCACTGGTCGAAGTCCTCGCCGCCGAGGAAGGTGTCGCCGGCCGTCGATTTGACCTCGAAGACGCCGTCGCCGATTTCCAGGATGGAAATATCGAAGGTGCCGCCGCCGAGGTCGAAGACCGCCACGGTGCCGGAATTCTTCTTGTCGAGACCGTAGGCCAGCGCCGCGGCCGTCGGTTCGTTGATGATCCGCAGCACGTCCAGGCCGGCGATCTTGCCGGCATCCTTGGTCGCCTGGCGCTGGGAATCGTTGAAGTAGGCGGGGACCGTGATCACCGCCTGCTCGACGTTCTCGCCGAGATAGGCCTCCGCCGTCTCCTTCATCTTCTGCAGGATGAAGGCGGAGATCTGGCTCGGGCTGTGCTTGTTGCCGCTCGCCTCGACCCAGGCGTCGCCGTTGTCCGCCTTGACGATCCGGTAGGGGACGAGGCCCTTGTCCTTCTCGGTCATCGGGTCGTCGAACCCGCGGCCGATCAGGCGCTTGATGGCGTACAGCGTGTTTTCGGGATTGGTCACCGCCTGGCGCTTCGCCGGCTGGCCCACCAGCCGCTCGTCGCTCTCGGTGAACGCGACCATGGACGGGGTCGTCCGCATACCCTCGGCGTTTTCGATAACCTTGCCCTCGCTGCCCTCCATCAAAGCGACGCACGAGTTGGTCGTGCCGAGATCGATTCCTATGACTTTGCTCATCCTGCCCTCTTACGTTAGCAACAGAACCCGCGGCCCTTCCGGCGCCGCCGGTCCTACCCCTTTCCCGGGCCCTGACGGACCTTGACGGGAATATGTCAATAAAATTTCCGGGGTTATATAAGGCGGCGGCATAGCCCGCGCAAGTGAGGGGCAGCCGCATTTTTTGGCCCGAAACGACTCTTTTTCGGGCCCTTACGCCTCTTTATCGGCCTCTGCCGCGCCGCCGGTGTCTTCCTTGGCGCCTTCCTCATCGGCGGCGCCGGGTTCTGCCCCGGCCGGTTCCGGCCCGGCTTCCGGTTTCGGCCCGCCCTTGGAGACGCCGACCATGGCCGGGCGCAGCAGCCGGTCGTGGATCATGTAGCCGGTCTGGATTTCCTGGACGACGACGCCTTCCGGCTGGTCCGGGTCCTCGATCTCGAACATGGCCTGATGGAAATTGTGATCGAACTTCTCGCCCATGGCCTCGATGGGCTTGATGCCGAACCGCTCATAGGACGCCTCGAGGGCCTTCCGGGTCATTTCGATGCCCACATGAAGGTTCCTCAAATCCTCGTTTCCCTCCACCGCGTTGGGGTCGACCGCATCTATGGCCCGGCGGAGATTGTCGGCGACGCCCAGGACCTCGCGGGCGAAATTGGCCACCGCGTATTTCGACAGGTCCGCCTTGTCGCGCTCGGCCCGGCGGCGGACGTTCTCGGTCTCGGCCAGCGCCCGCAGCAACTGATCCTTCAGCGAGGCGACGTCGGAGAGAAGCTCCTCGTAGGTCGGCGGCGCGTCGCTCCCGGGCGTATCGCTCTCGGGCGCTTCTTCTTCCCCGGCCGGTTCCGGCTCCGCCGGCGCATCGTCCCGGATGTCCTCCGGCGGTCCTTCGGCGGCGGCCTCTTCCGCAGGGGTTTCTTCCGCGGGGGCCCCGCCGTTGCCGTTTCGGTTTTTCTGGTCGTTCATTCCGGTTCCGTTTCCTGGTCAGCCCATGGCGTCGCCGATGAGTTTGGCGGTGTAGTCCACCATGGGAATTATGCGCGCATAGTTCATCCGCGTCGGGCCGATGACGCCGATCGCCCCCACCAATTGCTGCTGGCTGGAATGATAGGGCGCGACGATGAACGAGCAGCCCGACAGCGAGAACAGATCGTTGTCGGCGCCGATGAATATCCGCACCCCCTCGCCGCCGTCGGCGAGGTCCAGGATGCGGAGCATCATTTCCTCGGTTTCCAGCGCCGCGAACAGGGCGCGGATATGCTCCAGGTCGGCGAGCGCCGTCACGTCGTCCAGCAGGTGCGCCTGGCCCCGGATGATCAGGCTTCCGCCGCTCTCGCCGCCGGCCCAGGTGGCGACGCCGGCCTCCACCACCTTCGCCGCGAGGCTGTCGAGGTGCGCCCGGTTGGCCGTCAGTTCCGCGTCGATGGACCGCCGGACCTCGGAGAGGGTCTTGCCGACGAACCGGGCGGCGAGGAAGTTGCCCGCCTCGGTCAGCGCCGATGCGGGAATATCCGCCGGCACTTCGATCAGCCGGTTTTCGACGATGCCCTCCGCCGTCACCATGACCACCAGCGCGCGGCCCGGGCTCAGGGGCACGAATTCGACATGCTTGAGGGGGGATTCGGTCTTCGGCGCGAGAACCATGCCGGCGCAGTGGGAAAGCCCGGAGAGGGTCGAGGACGCCTCCTCCAGCATCTGTTCGATGCTCTTACCGCTCCCCGCCAGGCGGCGCTCGATGTCGCGCCGCTCCTCGCTCGCCAGGTTGCCCACCTCGAGCAGGCCGTCGACGAACATGCGGAGCCCCGCATCCGTCGGCAGGCGCCCGGCCGAGGTGTGCGGCGAGTACAGCAGGCCCGCCTCTTCCAAATCCGCCATGACGTTGCGGATCGTCGCCGGGGACAGCCGGGCGGTCAGGCGTTGGGACAGGGTCCGCGAGCCGATGGGCTCGCCGGTTTCGACGAATTCATCGACGATCAGCCGGAATACCTCGCGGGACCGGTCGTTAAGCTCGGTCAGCGTCGGGCGTTTGGTGTCGGGTCGGCTCATGGGTTTGGTTGCGCTTGGTCTCGTCCGGCCCTTCGGGTGGGGCCGCCGGAAATCTATGTCCGCCGCCCCCGGGCGTCAACCGACGAAGGCCGTGACTCCGGCGGGAAATGTGGGCTAGTGTCCCGCTCCGACCGATCCAACCGGCGAACGCGGAAACCGACCATGAGACCATCGGGACGGGCCCCGGACGAACTCCGGACCATCACCCTGGAAACCGGCATCAACAAGCATGCCGAGGGTTCCTGTCTCGCCAAGTTCGGCGATACCCACGTCATCTGCACCGCCAGCGTCGAGGAGCGCGTGCCGCCGTGGATACGGGATTCGGGCAAGGGATGGGTGACGGCGGAATACGGCATGCTGCCCCGCTCCACCGGCACCCGGACCGACCGGGAGGCGGCCCGCGGCAGGCAGGGCGGCCGGACCCAGGAAATCCAGCGCCTGATCGGGCGGTCCCTGCGCGCCGTTACCGACCTCGCCGCCATGGGCGAGATGCAGGTGCGCATCGACTGCGACGTGATCCAGGCCGACGGCGGCACCCGGACGGCGTCGATCACCGGCGCCTATGTGGCGCTCCATCTGGCGTTCGAGAAGGTCCGGCACCTGGGCCTGATCCAGGCGGTGCCGCTGACCGGCGAGGTGGCGGCCGTGTCGTGCGGGCTGTATGACGGCGTGGCGGTGCTCGATCTCGACTATGACGAGGACAGCACCGCACAGGCCGACGCCAACTTCGTCCTCACCGGGGCCGGCGATATCGTCGAGATCCAGGGCACGGCCGAGGAGGACCCGTTCAAGGAAAGCGAGCTGACGGCCATGCTCGAACTGGCCAAGAAGGGCATCGGCGAACTGGCCGCCCATCAGCGCCGGGCCATCGAAAACGCGGCCCAATAAAGGGATGGCGCGGCGATTCGAGGGCGGCCGGCTGGTCATCGCCAGCCACAATCCGGGAAAGGTGGCGGAAATCCGCGCGCTGTTGGCGCCGTTCGGGGCCGATGCGGTTTCGGCGGGGGAATTGGGGCTGCCCGAGCCCGACGAGACCGGCCGGACCTTCATGGAAAACGCCGAACTGAAGGCCCGGGCCTCGGCGGCGGGGGCGAACCTGCCGGCGCTCGCCGATGATTCCGGCCTCGCGGTGCACGGCCTCGGGGGCGATCCCGGCATCTATTCGGCGCGCTGGGCGGGGCCCGGCAAGGATTTCGGCCTCGCCATGAAGAAGGTGGAAGAGGCCCTGGGCGATAACCCGGACCGCACGGCCCATTTCGCCTGCGCCCTGTCGCTGGCGTGGCCCGACGGGCATAGGGAAACCGTCGAGGGCGCGGTGTACGGGACGTTGACGTTCCCGCCCCGGGGGGACAGGGGCTTCGGCTATGATCCCATCTTCGTCCCCGACGGCCGCGGCGAGACGTTCGGCGAGGCCGACCCCGGCTGGAAGCACTCGGTGAGCCACCGGGCGGACGCGTTCCGCAAACTGGTGGAGCGGTGTTTCGATGCCGGCGGCTGAGGATTTTTCAGCGATGTCCGCCGGATTCGGCATCTACGTGCACTGGCCCTATTGCGAATCCAAGTGCCCGTACTGCGACTTCAACAGCCACGTCGCCGAGACCGTCGATCACCGGCGCTGGCGGGCCGCCTATCTCTCGGAGCTGGACCGCTATGCCGGCGAAACGGGGGACCAAACCGTCACCTCGGTGTTCTTCGGCGGCGGAACGCCGTCCCTGATGAAGCCGGACACCGTCGCCGCAATCATCGAGCGCATCCGCGCCAACTGGCCGGTGGCGGACGACGTGGAAATCACGGCGGAAGCCAACCCGTCATCGTCGGAAGCGGCCCTGTTCGCCGCCTTCGCCGATGCCGGCGTCAACCGCCTCTCCATCGGCGTCCAGTCCTTCGACGACGAAGCGCTGACGTTCCTCGGCCGCCGCCACCGTGCGGACGAGGCGCGGCGGGCCATCGAGGCGGCGCGGGAAGCGGTCCCCCGGTTTTCCTTCGACCTCATCTATGCGCTTCCCGGCCAGACCGTCGATGACTGGCGGCGGCAATTGTCGGAAGCCGTCGAGCTGGCCCGGGGCCATCTCTCGGTCTATCAGCTGGCCATCGAGCCCGGGACCGAATTTCACAAGCGGCGGGTCGAGGGGGCGGGGGACGAGACCGCCGCCGAGCTCTACGAGTTCACTCAGGGCGCCCTGGCGGCCGCCGGGCTGCCGGCCTACGAGATTTCCAACCACGCCGCCCCGGACAATGCCTGCCGGCACAATCTCACCTATTGGCGGGGCGGCGCCTATGCCGGCATCGGTCCCGGCGCCCACGGGCGGCTCAGGACCGGCGGCGCCTGGGCGCTGACCCTCGAAAAACGGATGCCGGACGATTGGCTCAGGGCGGTGGAAACCGAGGGCGCCGGGCTCCACAAGCGGACCCCCATCGATCCCGACGAGCGGGCGAGGGAGGCGGTCCTGCTGGGGATGCGCCTCGCCGACGGCCTGAGCGCGGCGGATTTCGCCGAGACCACCGGCATGTCCCTCGAAGACTGGCTCGATCCCGGCCGGCTGGAGGTCCTGGCCGGGGAGCGGATGATCGAGCCCTTCGACGGCGCCCGGCTCCGGGCGCTCCCCGACGGCCTGATGCGCCTCAACGCGGTGCTCGATTATCTGTTGAACTGACTTACCGGACGGGCGGTGCGGAAAAATTCGACGGCGCGTCGGCGATCACCGCCGTCCCGCGCTCCCGGACCTGCAGCACGCTCAGCCCCCGCTCGGCAATCCCCGTCGGCAGGAACCGGAAGATCCCGTCCCGCCCGGCGAAGCCCTGGGCCGCGGTGATTTTCTCGGGCTGGAATCCGCCGTCTTCCCGGGCGAGGACCGCCGCCAGCGCGGTGGCGTCGTAGGCGAGGGTCGCCAGCCGGTGCGGCGGCGCCCCATAGGCCGCCCGGTACTGTTCGACGAAATCGGCCCGGGCCGCCGGCGACGGGGCCGCGAACCAGCCGCCGACCAATGCCGGTTCGGCGCCGAGCCCCGGCGTATCCCACTGGCCGGTCCCCAGCATGCGGACCTTCTTCGGGTCGAGATCGTAGTAGGGCAGCAGCGCCGCGATGGCCTGGAGGCGCTTGCCCCCCTCGGCGATCAGCAGCGCGTCGAACGGCACGTCGCCCAGGGTCTGGAGGTTTTCCAGGCGCTTGAGCGCCGCCGCCGCGACCTCGTCATCGCGGGCCCTCAAGGCCTCGACCTGATCGAGCAGGTTCCGGCGGCGGGCATCGTAATCGGCGAGGCTGCGGACCACCGGCGCGAAATCGGTCGCCAAGGGGTCATAGTAGGCGATGTCGGTCAGGAACAGGCCCGGCGCCTCGGCCGATTGCCGCACCTGCTCGACCACCCGGAGGCCATAGGTGCTGTCGGGGGCCAATACCGCCAGCCGCCGCACGCCCCGCTGCCGGGCGAACGCGACGATCCGGGCGACCTCCTGACCCGGCAGGAAGCCCATGGTGAACACGCCGCCGCCGGCGACCGTCCGGTCGGTGGTGAAGGCGATGACGTTGATCCCCGCGGCGCGGGCCGCCGGGGCCGCCGCCTCGACCGAGCCGGACAGCAGCGGCCCGAGGATCAGCGAGGCGCCGTCACCGATGGCGCGGGCCGCCGCGTCCGCCGCGCCCTCCGGGGTGCCCCTGGTGTCGCGGGGCAGAAGCTCGAACCGCTGATCGGCGAAATGGAACAGGGCCAGTTGCGCGGCGTTCAACAGATCCCGTCCGACCTTGGCGCTCGGGCCCGAGAGCGGCAGCAGGATCGCGATCCGCGGCACCTCCGGCTTCACCGGCGATGGCGGCTCGAACCCGCCGGAGCCGGTCGGAGGCAGGGCGGCCTGTTGGGCCGGCGCCGCCGGGACCGGCTCGGGAGCCGGCTGGACGGTCTGCCGCGGGGGGACTTGCGGCTTTGGTGCTTGCGATTGGGGCGGCTGCGTCTGGGAGGGGGGCACCCCGGACGGGGTTTGCAAGCCGGGCGGCAACTGCGACACTTGGGTCTGACAGGCGGAGAGCAGAAGGATCAGCGCTCCCGCTCCAATCCCGCCGCGAGTCCTGAATGCCGAAAGCCGCAAATTCTTCCTCCCATGGGCCCGAAACCGGGCCGGGCGATGGGCCCGAAACCGGGCCGGGCACCGCCGAGCCTAGCGGGGGCCCCGAGGGAAGTAAACCGGCCGGCGGGCCCCTGCCGCGCGGGCTTTACCTGGTCGCCACGCCCATCGGCAATCTCCGCGACGTCTCGCTCCGGGCCCTGGACGTGCTGGCCGCCGCGGACCGGGTCGCCTGCGAGGACACGCGGATGACCGGCAAGCTGCTGACCCTGCTCGGCATCGACGCCGATCTCGCTCCCTATCACGACCACAATGCGGATCGCGCCCTGCCGGGCCTCGTTCGCCGCATGGAGGCGGGCGCCGCCATCGCGCTGGTCAGCGACGCGGGGACGCCGTCGATCTCCGATCCCGGCTACCGGCTGGTCCGTGCCTGCATCGAGGCGGACATTCCGGTGACCGCCGTGCCCGGTCCCACCGCTGGGATCGTCGGGCTGATCCTGTCCGGCCTGCCGACCGACAAGTTTCTGTTCGCAGGCTTCCCGCCCCCGAAACCGGCGGCGCGGCGGAAGGAGTTCCAGAGCCTCCGGGCGGCGCCGGCGACGCTGATCTTCCAGGAATCCGCCAAGCGCCTGGCGGCCAGCCTCGCAGACATGGCGGAAATGCTCGGCAACCGGGAGGCCGCGGTCGCCCGGGAACTGACCAAACTCCATGAAGAGGTCAGGCGCGGGACGCTCCGGGAACTGGCGGATCATTACCGGACCGAGGGCCCGCCCAAGGGCGAGGTGGTGATTGTCGCCGGGCCGCCGTCGGGAGAGACGTTCAGCGACGAGGCGGTGGACCGGATGCTCCGGGATCATCTGCAGACCCTGCGGGTTCGCGACGCGGCGGCCGAGGTGGCGGAACTCACGGGCCTGCCCCGCAAACGGCTCTATGCCCGGGCCCTCGAGCTGAAGGATTAGAATGGCGGGGGAGCGGGACCGCCGGAGGGCCTGGGCGTTCGGCCTCGCCGCCGAGACCGCGGCGGCCATGTTCCTGCGCCTCAAGGGCTACCGCATCATCGAGCGCCGCCACCGCAATCCCCGGGGCGAGATCGATCTGGTCGCCAGACGGGGCAAGACCCTGGTGTTCGCCGAGGTCAAGGCGCGGGCCGAGGAGGAAACCGCCGTCACCGCCGTCACGCCGCACCAGCGCCGCCGCATCGAAGGGGCGGCGGCGGGATTTCTGGCCCGGCGGAACGTGCCGCCCGATGCCGCTGTCCGGTTCGACTTGATCGCCGTCTCGCCGTGGCGCCTGCCGCGGCATATCCCGGACGCCTGGCGGCCGGAATCGTTCTAGGATCCGGACTCGATTGGGCCGCCCTACGAGTCTCGAAACCTTCCCCTCTCCCCTGGAGGGAGAGGGATGCGGAGGCTTGGCGAGGCAAACGCCGAGCCTAGCCGTAGCTTGGTGAGGGGGAATTTCCATATCACCCCCACCCTAACCCTCCCCCTTCAAGGGGGAGGGGAGTTGGTTTGGGCGTCCGACCCGCCGCGCTTGGCTGCTGCTTGCTAATAGCTCGTTAACCATCGGCGGATAGCTTTCCCCTGACCGCATCCCGGACGAGGGCCCGACCATGCCAGCCACGCCGACCCGCCGCGCTTTCCTTTTCCCCATGTTCCCCGTGGCGCTTGCCGTCACCGCCCTGTTGGGCCTCGGCGCGTGCGCGCCCATCGGGCTGGCGGTGGGCGCCGGCGCCGGGGTCGGCGTTGCCGCCGCCCAGGAGCGGGGCGTCGCCGGACGGACCTCCGATCTGAGGATCGAAGCGCAAATTTTCGAAAAATTCTTCACCGCCGACGTGGCACTTCAGACCGATCTGGGGGTCGAGGTCTATGAGGGCCGCGTGCTGCTGACCGGCGCCACCGAGGATGTCCAACTCGCCGACAAGGCGGTGAAGCTCGCCTGGCAGGTGGACGGCGTCAAGGACGTCATCAACGAGCTTCAGCTCCGCAAGTCGGGCGCCAAGGATTTCATTCGCGACACCTGGATCACCGGGCAGCTGCGCTCCAGGATCACTTTCGACAAGGAAATTTTCGCGATCAACTACGCCATCGAAACGGTCAACGGCCGGGTGTACATCATCGGCATCGCCCAGCACCCCGCGGAACTTCGCCGCGTCATGGATCACGCCGGCAACATCCGTTACGTCCGGGACGTGATTTCCCACGTCCGGGTCAAGGAAGCGGAAATCCAAAGCGCCGGCAACTGACCCCCGCGGCACCCCCCCCCTTACCGTTCCGCCCCGCACTTGACCATCCGCCGTCCGGCGGCTATGTCCGGCGGATATACAGGGACAAGGCGGGCTCATGTCGCTCCTGGTCGCCATTCAGATGGACCCCATCGACGGCATCGATATCGATGCCGACAGCACGTTCGTCATGGCGATGGAGGCGCAGGAACGGGGCTACCGGGTCTATCATTACCTGACCCAGGATCTGGCCTTCGATCATGGGCGGGTGCTGGCCCATGCCCGGCCTCTCGAGCTGCGCCGCCGGCACGGGGACCATTTCACCATCGGCGACGCCGAATGGATCGATCTCGCGCTGGCCGACGTGGTCCTGATGCGCCAGGATCCGCCCTTCGACATGGCGTACATCACCGCCACCCACCTGCTGGAGCACATCCACCCCAAAACCCTGGTGGTCAACGACCCGGTCCATGTGCGGAACGCGCCCGAGAAGCTGTTCGTCACCCACTTCCCGGAACTGATGCCGCCGACCCTGATCACCTCCAACCGGGACAAGATCGCCGCCTTCCGCGAGGAGCACCGGGACCTGATCGTCAAGCCCCTGTTCGGCAACGGCGGCGCCGGGGTGTTCCACCTCCCGCCGGGGGACGAGAACCTCAATGCGCTGATGGAAATGTTCACCGAACTCTACCGGGAGCCGGTGATCATCCAGGCCTACCTGCCCGAGGTCCGCGAGGGCGACAAGCGGATCATCCTGGTCGACGGC
Organism: Rhodospirillales bacterium; assembly: GCA_028823885.1. Taxonomy (GTDB): domain Bacteria; phylum Pseudomonadota; class Alphaproteobacteria; order Rhodospirillales; family UBA2165; genus JAJDXO01. Next base: position 22,480 of record JAPPFK010000010.1, read on the forward strand.
GAGGCGGTGGGCGCCATCAACCGGGTGCCGGCGGCGGGCGAGGCGCGCTCCAACATGCATGTCGGCGGCACGCCGCTGAAGTCGGAACTGACCGGGCGGGAGAGGGAGATCTGCCACGCCATCGGCCCCGCACTGAAGGAGCGGGGCATGATCTTCGTCGGCATCGACGTGATCGGCGACTACATGACCGAGATCAACGTCACCTCGCCGACCGGCATCCAGGAGATCAACCGCTTCGACGGCATCAAGATCGAGGCGGCGATCTGGGACGCCATCGAGAGCCGGCTGGATATCGTCGAGGAATAGTTATTCTCCCAGCACCTCGGCACCGAGGTTTCGGACACACCGTTCAACCCATTTCGTCCGCCGGTCCAAGTGAATTGACTCGTCGCGCATGAGTTCGCGGTCAAGCGCGAGAAACGCCGACAGTGCGTGGTAAATCGCCGTCCGTTCGGTGGAAGGCCGGTTTCCGGTGGCTTCCGCATAAGCCGATTCGGCGTGTTGACGAAATTCCCGGCCGAATGAGTAGAGGTAGCGCAAATCGCAATGCCAATCGTCTATCGCGGTTTCGTCGAAATCGAACAATCCGTTGAGCCTGCCGGTTTGCTCGTCGACGGCGAAGTTGCCTCCCCAGGGGTCGCCATGGGTGAACGAGAGAAATTCATGGCCTGCGGGAAGCTCTTTCAGCTTGGCCGCGGCGGCGAAAAGAAATTCCCGTTGCCCATGGCCGGCGAGCGCATCCGACAGGCGCTTCACGACGCCGTCGATCTCCGAAAATTCGCTTCGCGCCGGGACCCCGAGCGCACGAGCCTCCTCGACGTTGATCGCCCGGTGTAATTCGCCGTAGGCCAGGCCGACATCTCGAGCCAACTCCCGGGACAAAAGGGGATTGTCCATGCCGCGGTCCGGATCCAGCTCGGTGATCTGAACCCCCGGCACCATGCTTCTGACCTGGATGTCTCCCCGGTCGGAGGCGAGCAAGACCCTCGGAATTCGAAATGACATCCGGCCCTGAAGGGTTTCCAGGACGGCGCCCTCGATTTGCAGTTTCCGCCGAGAGTGTTCATTGGGCGCGGCGAAGACCGCACACCTGCCGCGCCACACCCCTACCCAGCGCCAGGCCCGCCATTCGAGCGCAAAATCGGCGGGCAGGGGACGGGCGCCGGTCGCGTCCGCCACGGCGCCGCGCGTGCGCGCCGCCAATTCGGCGCTCACCTCCGGCCGCTCTTCAGCGGGCATCATTCCAATCGGGATCGGTCCGCCCTCCCGTCAAGTCCTTATCCCTCCTACCAAATTTGTCTGCTTCGCCGGGCGTGACAACTATTCTCCCAAAATTACTTTGTTTGTTCTGGTAATGTTCTTTTTCCCTCTTTATAGTCCTCGGCGGGAAGAACAGGCAGGTCACTAAAGCCATGGTCGCCAGGGTCAATACGGTCGCCTTTTCCGGCATCGACGTGCTGGACGTGGATGTGCAGGTGCAGATCGGCGGCGGCATGCCGGCCTTTTCGGTGGTCGGCCTGCCCGACAAGGCGGTGGCGGAAAGCCGGGAGCGGGTTCGCGCCGCCATCTCGGCCATCGGCCTCTCCCTGCCGCCCAAGCGGATCACCGTCAACCTGTCTCCCGCCGATCTCGCCAAGGAGGGCAGTCATTTCGACCTGCCCATCGCCCTCGGGCTGCTGGCCGCCATGGGGGTCTTGCCCGAGGATCAGGTCGCCGGCTTCGCGGCCTTGGGCGAGCTTGCCCTGGACGGCGCCGTCACGCCGGTGGCCGGGGTGCTGCCGGCGGCCTTGGGCGCGGCGGGCCGCGGGCTCGGGCTGATCTGTCCGGCGGCGCAAGGCTCCGAGGCCGCCTGGGCGGGGGAGATCGAGGTCTTGGCGCCCGGCAGCCTGCTGGCCCTGATCAACCATTTCAAGGGCACCCAGGTGTTGAGCCCGCCCGCGCCGGAAATGGCCGACGACGCGGCGGCGGCCGCCGACCTGGCCGACATCAAGGGACAGGAAAGCGCCAAGCGGGCCCTCGAAGTGGCGGCCGCCGGCGGCCACAACCTGCTGATGGCCGGCCCGCCGGGGTCGGGGAAATCCATGCTCGCCGAACGGCTGCCGGGCATTCTCCCCGAGCTCGACCCGGCGGAAGCCCTCGAAGTGTCGATGATCCACTCCATCGCCGGCGCGCTGGACGGCGGGCGCCTCAAGCGAAGCCGCCCGTTCCGCAGCCCCCATCACTCGGCCTCCATGCCCTCGCTGGTGGGCGGCGGCCACCGGGCGAAGCCGGGCGAAGTGTCCCTGGCCCACCTGGGCGTGCTGTTCCTGGACGAGTTTCCCGAGTTCAACCGCGCCGCCCTGGAGGCGCTCCGCCAGCCCATGGAGGCGGGCCGCGCGACCGTCGCCCGGGCCAATGCGCACGTCACCTATCCCGCCCGGTTCCAGCTGGTCGCGGCGATGAATCCCTGCCGCTGCGGCTATCTGGACGACCCGGCGC
>JAPPFK010000166.1 GCA_028823885.1 Rhodospirillales bacterium
AATTTCAGCCGGGTTCGTGGGTGGCGTCGCTTTGGCGGCTTTGTGCCCCTTCCCCCCCTGGTTGGGGGTGTGGGGGTCTGGGTGAGGGGGTGAGTGACGCTACACGCCGCCGCGTCCTACTCCGCGGCCTCCTTGGCGGCCTCTTTACCGGACTCCGGGCCGAAATCGGGAAAGATCCGGCCGGTCTTCATGTTCATCGCGCCGCCCCGGAAATAGGTGAGGAACCGGGACCCGTCGGGGGTGGTCACCTCGTGGCGGCTGCCCTCCGGCCGCCAGACGAAATTGCCGGCCTCGCAGGTGCCTTCCTGGTCGACCATCGAGCCTTCGAGCACGAAGGTGCATTCGAGGCCGGTGTGCCGGTGGTCCTCGATGACGAAGCCGGGGTCGGTCTCCACCAGGACCCAGGCCTCCCTGGCCGCGTCGTCCTTGTAGAGCACCTTGGCGCGCTGCCCCGGCTTGGACTCGTCCCAAGGGATCGTGTCCGGATCCACGAAGCGGGACGACAGCGCCTCCAGCATGTCGTGCGGCGCGTATCCCGGCGTCATGCCTGTTGTTTGGCCCTTCGATCGGCCTTCCGATTGTCCGCTCATGTCGGGTTATCTCCCATCGTTTTCGCCCGCACCTAGTCTAACCGGAGAGTCCGGTGCGCGGTAGGGCCGGGGCGGGTGCGTTAGGGGTGGGGCGCATTATTTGGTTATCCCGCGAGACGGTCGGCTCCCTCCGCGATGTCGGTCAGCAGTTCGCGCACCCGCTCGGGCGTCTCCCGGCCGTAGCCGCAGTAGTGCGCGACGCCGAAGTTCGGCAGGAATTTCCGTGCGGCATCGGCCCGGCGCATCATCTCGTTGACGCCGTCCGCCAGCTCGATACCGAGAAAGATCTTGGCGCCGCCGATGTTCAGGTTCCGGAGCGGGCGGAAAAACGCTTCGTCCGCTTCGCGCATCGCCGGCAGGTGGAAGAAATCGACCCGCCGGGGGGTGTTGGCCGAGAGATCGTTCGACAAGCGCACGCACAGGCCGAGGTCGTCCACTTCGGTCATCGGCCAGCCGCCCCATGTGCCGTAGCACAGGTGGTAGCCCATCGGCACCGTCTCCGGGATGGTCTCGGTCATCGGCGTGAGATATTCCGGCGACGTGTACTTCCGGATAGCGTCCTCCTGGGTCAGCTGTTCGATGCCGGATTTGCCGTCCAGGTACTTCCGCCGGGCGCCCATGATGTCGAGCACCTCCGAGCAGTAGTCCCACTGGATGACGAGGTCTTCCGCCGGGATGTGTTGAAGGATATCCGAGATATTCCGCTGGATGGCCCGTTCGTATGCGCGCATGACGACGGGATGATCCGCCGGGTCGGGAAAGAAGCCGACCGTGCCGTCCACGGTGCAGGGCAGCGAAACCTGGAAGGGCACGCCGGGGGCCACCCTACCCTCGTCGCGCAACCGTTTGTAGATGCCGTACGAGTTGATGGCTTCCCGCCCATATGGCAAATCGAGCGTCGTCTCCGTCACGCCGGCCTTCAGCTTGAAGGTGCCGCGCGTCGCCTTCATCAGCTCCGGATCGTGGTTCGGCGGGTTCTTGACGTCTTCGGGCGCCACCACGCGGATCGGGTCGAGATCCGGGTTCTTCGAATAGGTCAGGTGCGGCAGCGCCTGGATCCAGTTCCTGCGGTGGCCGATCTCGCCGTCGGGAAAGGCGTAGGCGCGGGCGCCGAGCGATCCGGCGCAGGTCCGGATAACTTCGTCAACCGTGTCGAAGGGAACGCTGCCGACCAGCAGCACGTCTCCGGTGGATGAGGGCATGTATACCTCCCTAGGCGCCTGTGTGCCGTCTCGGTCCGGAGCAAGCGGGCAGCGCCTCCGGCATCTCGCGGGGGGCGTATCCCGGCGTCTTGCCCGCTGTTTGGCCCTTCGATCGGCCGCTCATGCCGGGTTTCTCCTCCGATAGTCCGCCCAAGGAATTCTAGCCTGCCGATCCCGGCCCGGCCATGACGCTTTGGCGGTAGCGCGGGACATCCGGGATATTCACCAGGTCGACCACCGAGGACACGGAGTATCCATACTCGAATCCGCTCAGTGATCTCACTGTCTCTGTGGTAATTCTGCACCCTCTCCCCCCGAAGCCGGGTGAGGGACTGGCATCCGGCGGCAAATCGCACACATTGATAGGGGAGCATGGTCCGCTGGTCTCGCCGCAGGGGTTCCCCCATGGTTTCCGTGGCCAAAAAGCGCAAAATTGGAATTTAACCAAGTCATCAAATGTCCATAAATGACTATAAATGCCTATTGCAGCCCACGCGATCGGGCCGGATTCGCAATTTTTGTTGGAAATATATTCCAA
>JAPPFK010000023.1 GCA_028823885.1 Rhodospirillales bacterium
GGTTTGGCCGCCACGACGGTCGAGGGAACCGGAGAGGGCGTTGCGGCTTCGGGTGCGGCGGGCGCCTCCGCGGTGGCGCGTGCCTCTGTGGCGGTCTGTGGCGCGGTCTCGGCTTCAGGCGGTGGCGTGGCGACGCAGCCCGCCAAGGCCAGGCCAATTCCGAACCGCACCAGTTTGCGCCGGCCGGCGTCCGTCAATCGTCGCATCTTCAAAATTTCTCCCGGCGGAAATTACCCGAGTTCCCGCCCGCCGGATAATACCCGAGAACACCGGTTGCGCAATGCGCACAGCCCCGGAATCACGGGGGAATCGCTAAACCGTGACGTGGCCCACCCGGTGTGGTATTAAACCATTTCTTTGCAGTGCAAAAACTCTGGAGGACGAGGGTGAGCACGTCCAACGGCACCAATCGGCGGGTCACCATACCCGATATCATCTCCCGCAAGGGCGGTGAGCCGATCGTCTGCCTGACCGCATATTCGACGCCCATGGCCAAGCTGCTGGATCCTCACGTGGACTTGCTGCTGGTCGGGGATTCCATGGGCATGGCGCTCTATGGCATGGACAGCACATTGGCGGTTACCCTTGATATGGCGGTCGCCCACGGTGCGGCGGTGGTCCGCGGCAGCAAGCGTGCCTGCGTCATCGTGGATATGCCGTTCGGCACCTACGAGGAATCTCCGGCGGCGGCGTTCCGGAATTGCACCCGGGTGATGGCCGAAACCGGCTGTGCCGGCATCAAGATCGAAGGCGGCGCCGAAATGGCGCCGACGGTAAAGTTTCTCGTTGAACGGGGCATTCCCGTCATGGGGCACGTTGGCCTGATGCCCCAATCGGTTCACGCCGCCGGTGGATTTGTATCGCAGGGCCGGGATGAAGAAACGGCCAGCAAGATCGTTGCCGATGCCAAGGCAATTTCAGAGGCCGGCGCGTTTTCCATCGTCATCGAAAGTGTCGTCGAGCATCTGGGCAAGACCATCACCGAATCCATCCCGACGGTCACGATCGGAATTGGCGCCTCCGCCACATGCGACGGCCAGGTGCTGGTCACCGAGGATGCGATTGGCATGTTCAACGATTTCACGCCCAAGTTCGTGAAGCGCTTTGCCGAGGTGGGGGACGTGATCGGTCAAGCCGCCGCCGACTATGCGGCCGAGGTCAAGGCCCGCTCGTTCCCGGCCGACGAGCATACCTACGGCAAAAAATAGGCGCTGGAACCCTCTCGATGCGGATCGTCAGGACGGTTCAGGAACTCCGTCGGGAGGTCTCGGATTGGCGGAGCTCCGGCTTTACCGTCGGATTGGTTCCGACCATGGGGGCCTTGCATGCCGGTCACTTTTCCCTGGTGGAGCGGGCAACCACGGAAACCGACCGCACCTGCGTCACGCTATTCGTCAATCCCAAGCAGTTTGGGCCCAACGAGGACTTCGCGGTTTATCCGCGGGACGAGGAAGCGGATGCGGGAGCGCTGCAAGACCGGGGGGCCGACCTCCTGTTCGCGCCGGGCATCGATGAAATGTACCCGGAAGGCAGCGCGGCGAGCGTCTCGGTCACCGGCCTCGGCGATATCCTGGAAGGCGAGTTTCGGCCCGGATTTTTCACCGGCGTTGCGACGGTGGTCTCCAAGCTCCTCATTCAGTCGATGCCGCACCGGGCGTACTTCGGCGAGAAGGACTATCAGCAACTGTGCGTGATCCGGCGAATGAGCGCAGACCTTGATTTGCCCGTCGAAATCGTCGGCTGTCCCATCGTCCGCGAGCCGGATGGTCTCGCGCTGTCGTCACGGAACGCCTATCTCTCCGAAGAGGAGCGGGCCATTGCGCCGCGGCTGCAAGATGCGCTGAAATATGTCGCCGATGTGGCGGGGTCGAAGGGTGACCACGTGGACGCGGCACGGGGCGCGGCGGCGGAATTGGTCGAAGCGGGCTTTGCTTCGGTCGACTATCTCACCGTTCGGGACGCATCCTCGCTCGAACAGACCGATGACCCGTCGGCAAATCTGCGCGTACTCGCGGCGGCGTGGCTCGGCAAGACCCGGCTGATAGACAACGTGGCGGTTGGTTGAGCCCGAGTACACACGGCCTATTAGGCATTTTCAGTTCAGCCGCCGTCCAACCGGGCGTGACCGCCCGGATGGCATCAAAACGCAGCCGAGAGCGACACACACCAGGATCAGCGCCACCGCTTCGCGCCAGCCGACCGCCTCCCCCAGAACGACGCTGCCGCTGGCGACCCCGATGACCGGGATCAGCAAGGTGGAAACGCTGGAGACCGTGACCGGGGCGGAGGCGACGATTTTGAACCAGACGAACC
>JAPPFK010000200.1:0-6361 GCA_028823885.1 Rhodospirillales bacterium
GTGCTACGCGGCGTCCGCCGAAATGGCCGAGTTGCTGGGCCCGTTCCCGGGCTACGAGCCGAATGCCGGGCCGATGCTCAAGGTGATCCGCAATCACCGCCGGGCGGCCTATGGCGAGAAGAGCGGTTACGAGGACCTGTCCATGCCGCCGGTGCCGCTGGAAGATGCCGACGGCAGCGCCGCCGGACCGATCATCGCCGATGCCAAGGCCGCCTGGGACGACGCCCTGGCGCTGGGCGAACGGCACGGTTTCCGCAACGCGCAAACCACGGTGATCGCGCCCACCGGCACCATCGGCCTGATCATGGATTGCGACACCACCGGCGTGGAGCCGGACTTCGCCCTGGTCAAATTCAAGAAATTGGCCGGCGGCGGCTACTTCAAGATCATCAACCGCACCGTCCCGGCCGCCCTCGAACGCCTGGGCTACGCCGAGACCGAGATCAAGGAAATGATCTCCTATGCGGTCGGCCGCGGCACCCTGAAGGGAGCGCCGGCGATCAATCACCGGACCCTGGCCGAGAAAGGCTTCACCGGCGAGGCCATCGAGGCCGTCGAAAACGCGCTGGCCGACGCCTTCGACATCAAGTTCGCGTTCAACAAGTTCTCCCTCGGCGTCGAGTTCTGCACCGGGGTTCTGGGCTTCACCGAAGCCCAACTGGACGACATGTCCTTCGACATGCTGCAAGGCCTGGGCTTCTCCAAGGACGATATAACCGAGGCCAATACCCACGTCTGCGGCGCCATGACCCTGGAAGGGGCGCCGCACCTGAAGGACGAGCATCTGCCGGTCTTCGACTGCGCCAACCCGTGCGGGCGCGACGGCAAGCGCTTCCTCAGCACCGACAGCCATATCCAGATGCTGGCGGCGGCGCAGCCGTTCATCTCGGGCAGCATCTCCAAGACCATCAACATGCCCAACTCGGCGACCATCGAGGACTGCAAGAACGCCTACATGCTGTCCTGGAAGCTGGGCCTCAAGGCCAACGCTCTTTATCGCGACGGCTCCAAACTGTCCCAACCGCTGAATGCGCAGCTGGTCGACGAGGACGAGGCGGAGAGCCTGGCCGATGCGGCCGCCGATCAGCCGGCGGCGGTCAGGGCGCAAATCGTCGCCGAGCGGGTGGTCGAGCGCTACATCGCCGACCGCCGGCGGCTCCCGGACCGCCGCAAGGGCTACACCCAGAAAGCCTCGGTCGGGGGGCACAAGGTCTACCTCCGGACCGGCGAGTACGAGGACGGCCGGGTCGGCGAGATTTTCATCGACATGCACAAGGAGGGCGCCGCCTTCCGCAGCCTGATGAACAACTTCGCCATCGCCATATCCATCGCGCTCCAATACGGCGTGCCGTTGGAAGAGTTCGTCGAGGCCTTCACCTTCACCCGGTTCGAGCCGTCCGGCGCGGTCGAAGGCAACGACTCCATCAAGATGGCGACGTCGATCCTCGACTACATCTTCCGCGAACTCGCCGTTTCCTACCTCAGCCGCCACGATCTCTCCCACGTCCGGCCGGACGATCTGGCGCCCGATACGGTCGGCCGCGGCGACGAAGAAGAACTGCTGTCCGACGACACGAAGGAAGTGGTCGAGCGCCTCGCCAGCACCGGCTACGTGCGGAGCAACTTCCTGGTGGTCAATGGCGGCCGCGGCAACGGCGCCGAGGGCGCCAACGGATCGAACGGCGCCGGCGGCGGAAACGGCTCCGCGGCGGCCATGGGCCTGGAGACGGAATCGGTGCCCGACGGCGCGCCGCCAAGCGCCGAGGCGGTGGTAATCAGCCAAGAGATCATCGCGGCCGGCGAGACCCGTCTCGACGCGGTCCGCGAAGCGAAAATGAAGGGCTACGAAGGAGACGCCTGCGGTGAATGCGGCAACTTCACGCTGGTGCGCAACGGCACCTGCATGAAGTGCGTGACCTGCGGGGCGACCAGCGGCTGCTCATGAGACAAGAGATTACTCAGTTCCTCCCTGGTGAACTTGGGGTGCGAGACGGTACGGACCTGCCAGCAATTGCCATACCCGACGCACCCCACTTTTTTCCCGGCGGAATTGAGATTCGGTTCCTCCCTGGTGAACTTGGGGTGCGAGACGGTACGGACCTGCCAGCCATTGCCGTACCCGACGCACCCCACTTTTTTTCCGGCGGAAATGAGCTTCGGTTCCTCCCTGGTGAACTTGGGGTGCGAGACGGTTAGGTCCTGCCAGTAATTGCCTTTCACGACGCACCCCATTTTTTTAGGCGAAAAATAAGACAGAATCTAGGCACACGGGATTGCGCCCGTCCGCGCGCGCTATTTGCTGGCTCCGTCTTCGCCGCAGCCTTACATTTACCCTCTACGTTGAAACGAATAGGAGGCCGCCGTGGCCGGGACAATCGACGCACGCCTGCGGGAGAAGGGGATCGAACTCCCTGAAGCCGCCTCGCCCGTCGCCAATTACGTGCCCTGGGTGGTGACCGGCAATCTGGTGTATATTTCCGGCCAGCTCACGTTGTGGAACGGCGAACTCAAATATCCGGGCCGGTTCGGCGAGAACGTTTCAATGGAGGACGGGGTCTCGGCGGCGCGGCTCTGCGGGCTCAATCTTGTGGCGCAATTGCGCAACGCCTGCGGGGGCGACCTGGACCGGGTGGCGCAGGCGGTCAAATTGACGGGCTATTTCAACTCGGCGCCCGATTTCACCGACCTGCCGGCGGTGATGAACGGCTGCTCGGACCTGATCTTCGAAATCTTCGAGGACAAGGGCCGCCATGCGCGCGCCGCGGTGGGCTGCTCCACCCTGCCCCTTGGAGCCGCCGTCGAGGTGGACGGCGTGTTCGAGATCAGCTGAGGAGGCGAAAATGGAATTCAAACGGATTGATCATACGGCCCTGCATGTGAGCGACCTCGCCAAGTCCAAGGCGTTCTACGAGAAGCATTTCGGTTTCGAGACCTATTTCGAGCACCAAGTCCCGCAAGGGCCCTCGGGGCCGTTCGGGATCGCCTATCTCCGGCTCGGCGATACGGTGCTCGAACTCACCGGCTATGCCGATCCGCCGGTCAACGGTTTCCACTTCTGCCTCGAGACCGACGACTTCGACGGCGCGGTGAAGACGCTCCGGGACGCCGGCGTCGAGGTCCAGACCCCGCCCCACAAGACCGCCGCCCGCGAGCCCCGGGAGGCGCACTGGACCCGGGTGGTCTTCAAGGGCCCGGACGGCGAACTGATCGAAATCCGGGGGTAACGGCATTCGGCCGCCTGCCCCCTCCCCGCCCGCCTCTTGCCCCCTTGTTCCCCCTCGCCTAGTCTTTGCTCATGCCCGATGGGAACGAACAAATCACCGTCAAGGTGGTGGCCCACATCTCGGAAGTGGACGCCGGCGGGTGGGACGCCTGCGCCGGCGGCCGCAATCCCTTTGTCAGCCACGCTTTCCTGAACGCACTCGAGGAGTCCGGATCGGTGACCGCGCGCACCGGCTGGCAGCCCCAGCATCTGGTGGTCGAGGACGGCAACGGCGACGTGGCGGCCTGCGCGCCGCTCTATCTCAAGAGCCATTCCTATGGCGAGTACGTCTTCGATTGGGGCTGGGCCGATGCCTGGGAGCGCGCCGGCGGCAGCTATTATCCCAAGCTGCAATCGGCGGTGCCGTTCACCCCGGCGACGGGCCCTCGGCTGCTGATCCGCGAGGACGCGCCGGACGAGCTCCACGATATTCTGCTGTCGGCCATGGTCCAACTGGCCCGCCAGCACGAGGTCTCGTCGCTGCACGTCACCTTTCCCCCGAAGGAACAGTGGGACCGCATGGGGGCGGCCGGTTTCCTACAGCGGACCGGCAAGCAGTTTCACTGGGAAAACCGGGGGTACGAGAGCTTCGATGACTTCCTCGGCCGGCTCCAGTCCCGCAAACGCAAAGCGATCCGCAAGGAACGCCGCGAGGTAGAGGACCAGGGCGTGCGGCTCCGGGCCCTCGCCGGTGATGAGATCACCCCCGACCATTGGGACGCCTTCTATCACTTCTACATCGACACCATCGACCGCAAATGGGGGCGCCCCTATCTCAATCGCGAGTTCTTCGCCATCCTCGGCGAGACCTTGTCGGAGCTCGCCGTCATGGTGGTCGGCGAGGAAGACGGCGACCTGATCTGCGGCGCCCTCAATCTCAAGGGCGAGGATACGCTCTACGGCCGCAATTGGGGATGCTCCAAGGACATCAGATTCCTGCACTTCGAGGCCTGCTACTACCAGGCGATCGACTACGCCATCCGGTACGGCCTGCGGTGGGTGGAGGCCGGCGCCCAGGGACCCCACAAGATCCAACGGGGGTATCTGCCGCGGGAAATCTACTCGGCGCATTACATCGACGATCCCAGCTTCGCCAATGCCGTGAAGGATTTCGTCGAGCGCGAGGCCCGCGAGGTGGACTACGAGATCGCCGGGCTGATGCAGTACTCACCCTACCGCTCGACGGAAAACGATTAGATGAAGAGCCTAGACAAGGTTCTGGACTGGGGGCTGCGGATATTTCTTGTAATCATAATTGTGGGATATCTGGCCGCGTCGTTCAGTGACAAAGACGAAAGTTCATTTGGTGTCACTGCCGTCTTGCTGGGCATCTGGGCACTGATCGCGGCCGCTAGATGGTTTTACAACAACCGGTATAATCGCTCAGACGGCTAAGCCGCCGCCGAACCCAGCGCCGTCTCGATGCGCCGGCAAAACTCCAGGAGCGCCGCCGTCAGCGTATCTTCGTTGTCGTAGAACCGGGTCGCCGGCACCGGCACGGAGATCGCGCCGACACCGCCCAGGGAATCCCGCACCGCGGCACTGACCGCGCAGATGCCCTTGATGTGCTCCTCCCGGTCGAAGGCGAGGCCGGTGCGCCGCACCTCGCCGAGTTCTTCCATCAGGTGGGTGACCCGGCCGGGCTCGTCGGGCAGTTCGGCCTCGGCGAGCGCCTCCGCCCGCGGGATCGCCTTGCCGTGGGCCGAGCAGTGCATGGGAAAGGCGTCGCCGAGGCTGAACTCGGCGCGCAACTGGTTGGGCGCCACCACCTGATCGATGAAAACCGCGTCGTCGCCATCCAGTACCGCGAAATCGACGGTCTCGTTGATCCGGCGGGAAAGTTCCTCCAGATAGGGGTGCGCAATCCGCGCCATATCGGCGCGCGCCGTCATCGCCAGCCGGGCCAGGGCCGGACCCAGCCGGACCCGGCCCTCGGGACTTGCCGCCATCACCCAGCCTTCGGCCTCCAGGGCCCCGACGATCCGCTGAACCGTCGAGCGCGGCAGTCCGGTCCGCGATGCAATCCGGCCGAGGCTGAGACCGCCCGCCTCCCCTTCGAGCGCCCGCAGCACGGCGGCGGCCCGGGCGATGACCTGGATACCGGGCTTGCGGTCTTTCGAGGTGTCTGCCATTACCCCGCCGTCCCGTTACATGAAGGAGAATTGCAGCAGACCCGTACTCAGAACCGGGAAGTTGATCAGGATGATCAGGACCAGCAGCATGGTGACCGCGAACGGGAAAGCGCCCGAGAAAATATCGTAGAGAGTCACGTTCGGATCGTTGATCGTACTCTTGATGACGAAGCACGATATCCCCAGGGGCGGGGTCAGCAGACCGATCTCGGCGCCGACCACGGTGACGATGCCGAACCAGATCAAATCCACGCCGAATTCCTCGAGCGCGGTCAGGAACAGGGGCACGACGATCAGGATGATCGATGCCGTGTCCAGGATGGTGCCCAGCGCCAGCATCAGGATCACATACATGGTCATGATCTGACCGAGCGTGAGATCCAGGCCGGTGAGCCATTCGCCGAACATGGTCGGCAGGCCGGCGACGCCCAGCATTCGGCTGTACATGCTGGCGGCGATGATCAGGAACAGAATGGCCGAGGTGATGTAGCCGGTTTCGACCAGCACCTCCCACAGATCGCCCCACGACAGGGCGCGCTTGAACCAGGCGATGAGCATGGCGGCCAGGGACCCCATGGCGCCGGCTTCGACCGGGGTCACGACACCGCCGTAAATGCCGCCCAGCACCACCAGCACCAGGATGACGACCGGTGAAATCTTGGCCACCAGATCGCCCCAGGTCAGGTTGGCCCAGTCCTCGCCGGCCACGTCCTTGGATTCGTCGCCGCCGACGAAGCTCGGCCAGGCGTAGGACAGAATGAGGATCAGGATGCAGTAGGCGATGGACAGGATGATCCCGGGAACGATGCCGGCGATGAACAACTGACCCACCGACTGCTCGGTGACGATGGCGTAGATAATCAGCATGGCGCTCGGCGGGATCAGCATGCCGAGCACGCTGGACCCGGCGATCACGCCGACGGTAAACCGGGATTTGAAGCCGAACCGGTTCATCTCGGGCACCGCG
>JAPPFK010000200.1:6371-24321 GCA_028823885.1 Rhodospirillales bacterium
CGTGAACACCGAAGCCGACGCGATGGTCGAACCGGTGATCGAGGCAAAGATGGCGTTGGCGGCAACCGTCGCCATGCCGAGCCCGCCCCGGATGCGGTAGAACATGAAGTTGGCGACTTCGTAGACGTCCTTGCCTAGCCCCGCCTTGCTCACCACCAGTCCCATCAGGGCGAACAACGGCACGGTGGCGAAAACCTGCTCGGCCACTGTGTCGGCGATGGATTCGGACAACAGGGCGACCGCGATATCGACATTGTCGCGGATGATCCAGACGCCGATAAACGACACCATGCCGAGGGCGATGGGGATGTAGAGCCCCGTATAAATCAGGACGACGATAAGGACGACGGAAGCGGCGCCGATTTCAACTGGGGACATATGCGTACCTTCCCGCCCGGCTACCCGCCCGTGGGCGTCGTCTCGGGCTCGGCCCCTGCTCCGGGCCGCAAGTAGCGGTACCCGAACGCCAGAAATTGCAGCAGGGTGACGAAACAGCCGAGAACGATAATGACTTTGATGGGCCACTCGGGCGCGGTGAACACGCCCTCGTCGCCGACGTAATAATTGTGGACCCAGGCGTCGATCATCTCGGGCACCGCGCCAACCAGCACGATGGCCAAAAAGATGGCGCCGATGAGGTCGAACGCCGCCCCCAGGAAGCGATGCGCAGTAGGCTTCCGGGCCCGCACGATATTGAAAAAACCCTCGGATCGGGTCAAGCGGCCGCGGCGGGTCGCATCGCCCAACTGAAGAAACACAATCCCGACGATGGAAAGTTCCACCAACTCCAGGACGCCGTGAAACGGATGGGCGAACAGGGTCCGCGAAAACGCATCCACGTTGATCATCACCATCAGGGCGAAGACCCACAGCGAGCCGATGGTATTCATCCAGGTCAGGACGAAATTGAGCAGGGTAACGAGGGCGCCGTCGCTGGACGGCGCCCTCGCAGACACATCAGCCATGATGAGGTCCGCTGATCAGCTTGCGCTAACCGCTTACTCCTTGTCCCAATGGCGCAGGATCGGCTGCTGGGCAGCCCGCATGGCGTCCATGTAGGCAGACAGTACCTTGGTGCCCGGCAGGCCCTTCTTGTCCTGCGCGGCGGCCCAATCCTTGGCCACGTTCGGCATGGCCTTGGCCCACTTGTCCCGCTCGGTGGCGCTCATGACGTGAACCTTGCCGCCGTTGGCCTGGTAGGCCTTGTAGCTGGCTTCGGCCACATCGAGGGCCCTCTGGGAGGTGTGGTCTCGGTAGGCGATCGAGGCCTCCGAGATGGCCTTGCGGACCGAAGCGTGAAGTCCGTCCCAAGCCTTCTTGTTCATGGTCACGACCTTGGAGTTCGCCGTCCCCATGTCGCCTTTGAGCATATAGGGCGCGACCTCGTACATTTTCCGGCCGACAACCGCTTCCGGCCACAGCATGATGGTGTCCAGCACGCCGGTCTTCAGCTTGTTGTAGTATCCAACGAGGCTGCCGGGAACGGTGGCCGCGCCGAAACCCTCGACCCAGCGGGCGTTCAGGCCGGCGACGCCGATCTTGTCACCCTTGAAGTCCGCGGTGGTCTTGATCGGGTGCTTGGAGAACATCTGATAGGTATCAAGCACCGCGACGCTGGTCAGGTAGACCTGATTGAACTTGGAAAACGCGGCCTTGAACTCCGGAAACTTCCCGGCCAAGCCGTCGATGGTCCTGGAGAGGAGCCGGGGGTCGGTGGTCACGAACGGAGTCGCGTAAGCCACCATCTGAAGCGGCACCTTGTCCTGGTGGAACACGGTGGTCACCACGCCGATGTCACCCAGGCCCTTCTGCATGCCGCCCATGACGCCGCGCGGCTTGACGATCTGGCCGCCCCAAGCCTGGTTCCAGTCGATCTTGTACTTGCCGTCCTTGGCCAGCCGCTTGTCGACCTCGGGGATCATGAAGTTGGCAAATTCCTTCACCCACATGGACTTGAGGGAATAGCCGTCGATGGCCGTCATCTTGATCATCTCGGCGGCCTTCGCCTGCCCGGCGGAGAACCCCGCGACCAGCGCGCCGGCGGCGACGAGAGCAGTGGAAATCTTCAATGCATTGAATTTCATTTTTTGCCTTCCTGTGTCGTTCACAAAAATCTGAAAAATTGTACCGCGATGCGATAATAGCGTATCGGCGGGCCGACATTAGGTCAGACGATTATCCGGAGTCAATCGGCGATCTTTGCGTAATCCATTGCAGACGCCGAAAAAGAACGGGCCGCCATCGGCCGCCCGCCATCTCGGCTCAAAATCGCGGGAAAATCACTCGACCAAGGCCGGGGTCTTGGACTTTCCGGAACCGCCGGGGCCCTTCTTCGGCCCGTCATCCGGCCCGTCATCCTGGCCCTTGCCCCTGCCGCCGCTTTTTCCGGGTGAGCCCTTGGGCAGCGCGATCTTCGGGAAGTCGAACGCGACCTTGCCGTCCTTGATGGTGGCGAGGACCGAACCGCCCTTCGACAGCTTGCCGAACAGCAGTTCTTCGGCGAGCGGCTTCTTGACATGTTCCTGGATGACCCGCGCGAGAGGCCGCGCACCGAACCGCTTGTCGTAGCCCTTCTTGGCCAGCCACTCGCGGGCGGTCTCGTCCAATTCGATGGTCACGTCGCGGTCGCTCAACTGGGCTTCCAGTTCCATGATGAACTTGTCGACGACGCGGCTCATGATCTCCGGCGTCAGGTTGTCGAAGGCAATGGTTGCATCCAGCCTGTTGCGGAACTCCGGCGTGAACATCCGCTCGATCGCCTCTTGATCGTCTCCGGTGCGTTCTTCCCGCTCGAAACCGATGGCCTGCTTGGCGAGCTCGCTGGCGCCGGCGTTGGTGGTCATGATCACAATGACGTTGCGGAAATCGACGCCCTTGCCGTTGTGGTCGGTCAGCTTTCCGTGATCCATCACCTGCAGCAGAATATTGAACAGGTCGGGATGGGCCTTCTCGATCTCGTCCAGCAGGAGGACGCAATGGGGATGTTGATCGACGGCATCGGTCAGCAGACCGCCCTGATCGAAGCCCACATATCCCGGGGGCGCGCCAATCAGCCGTGAGACCGTGTGCCGCTCCATGTATTCGGACATGTCGAAGCGGGTAAGCTCGATGCCGAGGCTGCGGGCCAACTGCCGGGCGACCTCGGTCTTGCCGACTCCCGTGGGGCCGGAGAACAGGTAGCTGCCGATGGGTTTTTCAGGCTCGCGCAGGCCCGCCCGCGCCAACTTGATGGCGCTTGCCAACGCGTCGATGGCCTTGTCCTGACCGAAAACCATGGTCTTGAGGTCGCGCTCCAGATTGCTGAGCGACTTCCTGTCGTCCCGCGACACGGTTTTCGGAGGGATACGCGCGATCTTGGCGACCACCGCTTCCACGTCCTTCACCGAGATGGTCTTCCGGCGTTTGTTCTCGGGGACCAGCATGCGCGATGCGCCGACCTCGTCCAGCACATCGATCGCCTTGTCGGGCAGCTTGCGGTCGTGGATGTAACGCGCCGCGAGTTGAACCGCCTGACGGATGGCCTCCGAGGTATAGCGGACCTGATGGTGCTCCTCGTAATAGGGTTTCAGGCCGCGCAGAATCTTGACCGCATCCTCGACCGAGGGCTCGGTGATATCGATCTTCTGGAACCGGCGAACCAGCGCCCGGTCCTTCTCGAAATAGCCGCGATATTCCTTGTAGGTGGTCGACCCGATGCACCGCAGCGCGCCGCTCTGCAGCGACGGCTTCAGCAGGTTCGATGCATCCATCGAACCGCCGGAGGTCGCGCCCGCGCCGATGACCGTGTGAATCTCGTCGATGAACAGGATGCTCTTTTCAACGTTCTCCAGTTCGGTCAGCACCGCCTTGATGCGCTCCTCGAAGTCACCCCGGTAGCGGGTGCCGGCCAGCAGGGAACCCATATCGAGGCAATAGATCGTGCTGCCGAATAGGACCTCGGGCACGTTTTCCTCGACGATCCGCTTGGCCAGGCCCTCGGCGATGGCCGTCTTGCCCACGCCCGGATCACCCACATAGAGCGGATTGTTCTTGGTCCGGCGGCACAGAACCTGGATGGTCCGCTCGATCTCCAATTCGCGGCCGATCAACGGATCGATCTTGCCGTCGACGGCCTTCTGGTTGAGGTTCACGCAATAGCTCTCAAGGGCCTCGTGGCCCTTGCGCACCACTTTCTCCTCGGTGGCTTCCTCCTCGGTGCCGTTCGCCGACTGGGAGTTCGAGAAGCCCGGCACCTTGGCAATGCCGTGGCTGATGTAGTTCACCGCGTCCAGCCGGGTCATGTCATGCAGTTGAAGGAAATACACCGCATGGGCCTCGCGCTCGGAGAAGATCGCCACCAGCACGTTTGCCCCGGTGACCTCCTCGCGGCCCGAAGACTGCACATGAATCGCGGCTCGTTGGACCACCCGCTGGAAGCTGGCCGTCGGCTTGGGCTCCGACAGCTTGCTGGTGATCAGATCGGTCAACTCCTCATCGATGAAGTCCGTCAGGTCCTTGCGCAACTGCTCGATCTCGACGCCGCAGGCGCGGAGAACGGCGACGCTGTCCTGGTCTTCCGTCAACGCCAGCAGCAAGTGCTCGAGCGTCGCATATTCGTGGTTACGCTCGGTGGCGAGTCCCAGCGCCCGGTGCAGACTTTGTTCCAAATTGCGAGACAGCATGACCCATACGGCCCTTGTTGTTTAAATTGCTATTCCTTTTCGATCGTGCACTGCAGCGGATGCTGATGCTGCTGCGCGAGATCCATGGTTTGATTCACTTTCGTCTCGGCGACTTCGTACGTGTAGACCCCGCAAACACCGACACCCTTCTGGTGGACGTGCAGCATGATCCGCGTTGCCTCCTCGTGGCTCTTGCTGAAAAAAGATTCCAGCACGTGAACGACGAATTCCATCGGCGTGTAGTCGTCGTTCAGCATCAAGACCTTGTACATGGACGGCTTCTTGGTCTTGGTCCGGCTTTTTAGGGCGACCCCGTGTTCGAGATCGTCGTCGCCGTTTCGTCCGTCGTCGTCGCGTTTCATCGTTTCTAGTTTGGTCTCAATGCGTCTCGTCCGCGTCAGGAAATCTGCCAGTCTGCGCCCGTGGCCATGGGCACCGAACCCCGAATATATGCCGTCCAGGCCGGACGTGCAAAATCCCATTCCGGAAATAGGGCTGATTCATGGCCAAATTCGTTAATTTGACGCTCAATTCCGCAAGAGAGAGTTGCTCAGTCCGTTGTCGCCCACCTTGACCTGAAAGAAGTTGTTGGGAGGCTGATCGGGATCATGGGGCGGAAATTCCAGCGGATCGGTCTTTCGCGGCGGATTGACCGCGATTTCGGTGGAATCCCAGGCTGCGATGACTTGGGGAAACGCCAACGATTTGAATCCCTTGTCAGGCCACAGATAGCCCGTAAAGTGAAACTCGCCGCCCCGGCAGGCCGCGGCGGCCCAATAAAAGTCAATGGAGCTCAACTCCAGACCCCTGGCCGGCGGCCCGAACAACCCGTCCGCCGTCAACGCCCGATCCAGTACCGCGATCTGATCGGCGGGAACGCTGATGGCGGTGACTTGAGGCCGCCAAGGCGCCAGCAGATCGATGTCGTTCCCATCGATAACGATATTCGACAGGTCGGGTTGCTCGCTGATCTCGATGCGGACATCGAAGCGGCCGGCTTCCTGCGACGGCGTTATCTCGTACACCCTCACCTGCTCCATGTAGACACCGTTGTAGATCAGCCGGTAGCGATCCAAACCACCCGGTTCGCATTGCCGGCGAATGTCTTCCGCGCCCAGATAGGCGAACCAGCTGAACTTGCGAACGATCGGATCGGTGGTCTGTCGGGCCGCACAGGCAGTCAACAAAATCACCGCAAGGACGGCAAGGCATCGTGTCGGCCAATGGCGCATGGGCTGATTTTACACCGCCGGTTCGCCGTTAACACTTTCTTTAAGGCCGTTTGAAACATTCCAGTCGGGGTTATTGGATGCCCGGCCGGTGCCGGAATCAACAGCACCCGCCCGCCGCGAGCGGCTTCGGGGACCAACCTAGAGGGCGGATGGACAGGTTCGGGAACATGCCGTACCTTCGGTTTTTGGGGGTAGAGAGATCGAGCAGGCAACCGCGCCCCAGACAGGCGCACGGAGGCTCATGGTGATTGACCGCATATTCGCTTGTTTCCGCCGCGCTGCATTTGCGGCCGGTTTGGCCGTCGCCTCGCTCCTGTTGTTTCCCCATTCCGCGTCGGCGAAATATGCGTCTATCGTTCTCGACGCGAATACCGGTGAGGTCTATCACTCGGTAAACGCCCAGACCCGAAACTTCCCCGCCTCGCTGACCAAGCTGATGACGCTCTATCTGCTGTTCGAGGCGGTGGAGAACGGTAAACTCGGCATGAATTCCCGGATGAGAGTCTCCCGGCGGGCCGCGGCGCAGCCAGCCTCCAAGCTGGGCCTGCGCGCCGGCGGCACCATCAAGGTCGAGACCGCCGTTCTGGCGCTGATCATCAAGTCGGCCAATGATGTCGCCACAGTGGTCGCCGAGACCCTGGGCGGAACCGAGCGCAAATTCGCCACGCTGATGACGGCCAGGGCCCGTCAACTCGGGATGAGCCGCACCACCTTCCGCAATGCCTCCGGCCTGCCCCATCGCGGTCAGTTGTCCACGGCCCGCGACATGTCCACGCTGGCCCGCGCCGTCCTGGCGCACTTTCCCAAGTACTATGGCCTGTTCGGCCGCAAGGCCTTCGCCTTCGGCGGCCGCACCTACCGGACCCACAACAAGCTGCTGAAAACCTACCACGGCGCCGACGGCCTCAAGACCGGCTATATCCGTGCGTCCGGCTATAACGTGATCACCTCCGCGGAACGGTCCGGCCAACGGCTCATCGGCGTGGTGTTCGGCGGCAATTCCGCGCGCTCCCGGAACCGCCACATGGCCAGCCTGCTGGACCGGGCGTTCGACAAGAAACGGCGGGAAGCCCTGGCCTCGAACCGCGTGGTGCCGGGCCGCAAGCCGGTCTCCCGGCTGCCGGGCGCAACCGCCGAACAAAAGGTGGTGACCTCTTCCGGGAACGTTTGGGGCATTCAAGTGGGCGCCTTCTACTCCCGCCGCCCTGCCCTTGCCGCCGCCCGCAAGGCCGCGCAAACGCTGGGCGCCATGGCCGACGGCGGGCAGATCACCTTGATGCCGCTGCACAGGAGCAAGCGGCGTATGCTTTACCGGTCGAGAATTCTGGGGATCAGCCGAACCGATGCCTATCGCGCCTGCCGGGCGCTCGCCCGTCATCGAATCCCATGCATGGAGGTACGCCTGCCCGCCGGCGTGGCCTACGCGTCCACAGGGCCGGCATCGCAAGGGTCCCTGAACTAAGCCGATCAGACAAAGCCTTCGGGCGGCTCGATCCCGCTGGCTTCGAGCTGCTCGGCGACCGCCGACTTGAGCCGGGCAAGCGCCTGTGAATCAGCCGCTTCGCACCGGGCCACCAATACCGCTTGGGTGTTGGATGCCCTCAGCAGCCACCATCCGTCGCTGGTTTCGACGCGGACACCGTCAATGTCGCGCACCGTGATGCCGCGGCGTCCCTTGAGCCGTGCCTTGACCTCGTCGATCACGTCGAACTTCCTGTTGTCGGCGCACTCGAAGCGCAGTTCCGGCGTGTTGACCATCTGCGGCAGCGAGTCCCGCACGTCGGCGAGCCGCCGGTTGGCGGCGGCGAGCACGCCCATGATCCGGACGGCGGCATACAGGGCGTCGTCATATCCGTAATGGCCGTCGGCGATGAAGATGTGACCGCTCATCTCGCCGGCCAGGGGCGCACCGGTTTCGGCCATCTTGGTCTTGATCAGCGAGTGGCCGGCCTTCCACATCACGGGCTTGCCGCCGGCGCGTTCGATTTCGTCGAACAACACCTGGCTTGCCTTGACGTCGGCGATGATGGTGGCGCCCGGATTGCGGCTCAGCACGTCACGCGCCAGCACCACCATGATCTGGTCGCCCCAGAGCGCCCTGCCCTCGGAGTCGACCAGCCCGATCCGGTCCCCGTCGCCGTCGAAGGCAAACCCCAAATCGCAATGCTCCGTGGTTACCAGCTCCTTCAGCTGCTCGAGATTCTCCTCCACCGTCGGATCGGGGTGATGGGCGGGAAACGTGCCGTCGATCTCCGTATTGATGGCGTAGTGGGAGTGCGGCAGCCGCCTCAGCAGCTTCTTGAGAACATCGCCGGCGGCGCCATTGCCGGCATCCCAGGCGACCCGAAGCGGCACGCCCAGGCTGAACCCGTCGGCAAGCTGAGCGACATAAGCGTCCTCGACATCGACCTCATCGACCTCGCCGCTGCCCGATGAAAATTTGCCGGCGCCGGCGCGCACGCCCAGCGCCTGAATGTCGGCGCCATGGAACGGCTTGTGACCGAGCACCATCTTGATGCCGTTATATTCCGGCGGATTGTGGGAACCGGTGACCATCATGCCGGCATCCACGTCCAGATGGTGGGTGGCGAAGTAAAGCATCGGCGTCGGCCCCCGGCCGATCAGGCGCACGTCGGCGCCCGCGGCGGTCAGCCCCTCGGTGAGCGCGGCGCACAGTTCCGGAGAGCTGATCCGGCCATCGTAACCGACCGCGACCACCGGATTTCCGTCCCGGCCGGCTTTCTCGCCCACGATCGAGCCGAAAACCCGTCCGATGACCCGAACGTCATCGGCGCTGATGGTGTCGCCGACAATGCCTCGGATGTCGTACTCCCGGAGGATCGTCGGATCCAATTTTCGGCCATCGGTCATAGGAGCCCTCTCGCGCGCCTTTTATTCCGCAGCGAACGGCGGTGCCCCCGGCCGGCCGACGCAGCTGTAGTCAAACCCGGCGGCAGCCATCTCGTCCGGATTATAGATGTTTCTGTAGTCTACCATGCAAGGCCGCTTCATGAGCGATTTCACGCGGTCCAGGTCGAGCGCCCGAAACTCATTCCACTCGGTGACGATGGCGACCACGTCGGAGCCTTCGACGGCGTCGTAGGAGGTCTCGCACCAGGTCACCCCGTCGATGAGTTCCCGGGCTTCTTCCATTCCCCGGGGGTCGAAGGCCCGGACCTCGGCGCCGGCCTCGATCAGCGCCGGCACGATATCGAGGCTGGGTGAATCCCGCATGTCGTCGGTGTTGGGCTTGAAGGTCAGCCCAAGGACCGAGACCGTCTTGCCGGTCAACGACCCCCCGCACGCCCGGATGACCTTGTCGGCCATGCGCCGCTTGCGGTCATCGTTGACCGATACCACCGTCTCGACGATCTTGACCGGGCTTCCGGAATCCTGGGCCGTCCGCACCAGGGCGAGAGTATCCTTGGGAAAGCAGGACCCGCCGTATCCCGGCCCGGCGTGAAGAAACTTGCGGCCGATCCGGCCGTCGAGACCGATACCGCGGGCCACGTCCTGGACATCGGCGCCCACCGCCTCACACAGATCCGCCATCTCGTTGATGAACGTGATCTTGGTCGCCAGGAAGGTATTGGCGGCGTACTTGATCAACTCCGCCGTCCGCCGCCGGGTGAAGATGATCGGGGTTTCGATCAGATACAGCGGCCGGTAGAGGCCCCGCATCACCTCATTGGCCCGCTCCGAGACGGAGCCGATCACCACCCGGTCCGGCCGCATGAAGTCGTTGATCGCCGAGCCTTCGCGCAGGAACTCCGGATTGGAAACCACATCGAATTCGGCGTCGGGACGCACCTGACGGACGATGTTCTCGACCTCGTCCCCGGTGCCCACCGGCACCGTCGATTTGGTGACGATCACGGTGTACCCGTCCATGGCTTCGGCGATTTCGCGGGCCGCGTCGTAGACGTAGGTCAGATCGGCGTGCCCGTCGCCGCGGCGGCTCGGCGTGCCGACGGCGATAAACACCGCATCGGCCCCCTGAACGCCGTCCTCGAGTCTCGTCGTAAAGGACAGACGCTCGGCCGCGACGCTCTTCTCCACGAGGGCGTCCAGTTCCGGCTCGTAGATCGGTAATTCACCTGCACTCAGCCGGTCGATCTTGGCTTCATCCTTGTCGACGCAAACCACCTCCACGCCGAACTCGGAGAAACAGGCGCCGGAAACCAGGCCAACATAGCCGGTGCCGATCATGGCAATTTTCATGTGGGACTATCCTTCACGTTCAAGCGCGGCGCGAATTCAGGGTCCGCCCGTCATCCGTAGACCGCGAGAATTTCCTTTACGCGATCGGTCATATCGTCTCGATCCAGACCGAACGCAATGTTGGCTTCGATGAAACCCAGCCGGTTGCCGCAATCGAAACGGCGGCCCTCGAACCGGAGACCATGAAACGGGATGTCTCCGATCGTCCGCGCCATGGCGTCGGTCAACTGGATTTCGCCGCCCGCCCCCTTCTCCTGGCGATCCAACTCCCGGAGGACCTGGGGCTGCAGGATGTAGCGCCCGATAATCGACAGGGTGGACGGCGCGTCGGCCGGGTTCGGTTTCTCCACCAGGGCCCGGGCCCGCGCCAGTGTCCCGTCATCCTCCGCCACATCAAGAATGCCGTAGCGGTCGGTCTGCGCCTTCGGGACATCCTCCGCCGCCACGAGGTTGCCGCCGGTCCGCTTGTAGACATCGATCATCTGGGCGAGGCAACCGGGCTCCGCCAGGATGAGATCGTCGGCCAGCAGCACGGCAAACGGCTCGTCGCCGATGAGATAGCGGGCACACCATACGGCATGCCCCAGCCCCAGGGGATGCTGCTGACGGGTATAGGCGATCCGGCCGGCCTCGGGCATAACCTCGCGGATGGCGGCCAGCGCCTCGGTCTTTCCCTGTTCCTCGAGCGAGCGCTCGAGTTCGGAAGAGGCATCGAAGTGGTCCTCGATGGCGCTTTTGGCGCGGCCGGTGACGAAAATGAACTCCTCGATCCCCGCTGCCCGGGCCTCATCGACGGCATATTGGATCAGCGGCCGGTCGACCACCGGCAGCATTTCCTTGGGCATCGCCTTCGTTGCCGGCAGGAAGCGGGTCCCCTGGCCGGCCACCGGAAAAACCGCCTTTCGAATTGGATTTGCCATGAACCCCCCAAAGAGAGGCCGGGGACCGGCCGAACCCGGCATAATTCTGAACGTTCAGCGTCCGGCGAAGCCGTAACCGCCCACGCAAACCGGCACCATGTGCTTGATATTCATAGAGTAAAATGCCCGAATCGCAACTCGTAACGATTTCCCCGCATTGGGGGACCGCACCGGCCCGGCCGCAAGTGGTGCGGGACAGGATGGGGCCGGGACGGTATTTTTTCTTTGAGTTAGAGCATAGCCACGACGACTGAACGCGCGGAAAGGATCAGAGCGATGGATGGCAAAATTGCATTAGAGGAGCACATGGCTGTTCCGGAAACCCTGGATGATTCCATGCAAATCGTGGGCGCGGCGCCCGGCTGGGAGTTGCTTCGCGACCAGCTGCTGGATATCGGGGAATTGCGCCTCGAACAGATGGACAGGCATGGAATTGAAATGACCCTGGTGTCGCTCAATGCCCCGGCCGTTCAGGCAATCGTCGACCGCCGGGAAGCGGCGGAGATATCCATCCGGGCAAACGACCACCTCGCCGAGCAAGTGGCGAAGAACCCGGACCGGTTCCGGGGGTTCGCCGCGCTGCCCATGCAGGACCCGGACCTGGCGTCGAAGGAGTTGGCGAGGTGCGTCAACGACCTGGGTTTTGTCGGCGCGCTGGTCAACGGCTTCACCCAGCGCGACGTTTCAGATTCCGTCGTCTACTACGATATCCCCGAATACCGGAGTTTCTGGGCGACGGTCGCCGAGCTCGACGTGCCGTTCTACCTGCACCCCCGGGCGCAGATCAAAGAGCGCGACTTCGCCACCTCGGGCCATCCCTGGCTGGAAACCGCCGTCTGGGGCTTAGCCCGCGAAACCTCGATCCACGCACTGCGCCTCTGCGGCTCCGGCCTGTTCGACGAATATCCCGGCCTCAAGGTGGTATTGGGACATTTGGGTGAACGCATCCCCTACGACCTGTGGCGCATCGACGCCCGGATGACGGTCACCGGCGCCGAGTACAAGGGCACCCGGCCCCTCGGCCAGGTTTTCAGGGAGCATTTTCACATTACGACCTCGGGAAATTTCTCCGATACCACGCTTCGCTGCTGCCTGGATGAAATGGGCGCCGGCCATCTGATGTTTTCCGTCGACTACCCGTTCGAACAGACCGACGAGGCGGCCACCTGGTACGACGCCACGCCCATCCTCGACGACGGGCAGCGCCGGCAAATCGGCCGCGACAACGCCAACAAACTGTTCAAGCTAGGGCTCGACTAGGGCGCGGTTGGCCCGCGGCGGGGCGGGCCGGGAGAGCGATCTGCCGGATCAAATCCCCAGCAACAAATCCTTGGCCTGGTTGATCTTGGTCGCCAGATAGGTCGAACCGCCCCGGTCGGGGTGCAATTTGGTCATCAGGTCCCGGTGGGCTTCCTTGATCTCGTCCTCGGTCGGGTCGCCGTCGAGCCCCAGCACCTCGAGCGCCTCGTCGCGGGTCATGGCGCCGCTGCCGGCCGCCGCCCTGCCCGGCCCGTCACCGGCGCCGGCGGCGCCCGCCCGCTCCCGCCACTCGTCGGGATGATAGCGCTCCAGGTAGGCCATCAGGACCTGCGCCGATTGTTCGTCGGCCGCGCATTCGCCAAGCAGGCCGATGAGCTGGTCCAGGGACAGGTCGCGCAGCATCCGGCCCTGGTAGCCGCCCTGCAGCACCTCGCCGTCCATCTCGCCCGATCCCAGGTCCAGATTCATGCGCAGGAAAGCGGTCTCGACCTGGGACGACTGCCCGGCGCCCGCCCGGGCGCCCGACGACATGCGCTGCCAATTCTTGCGCATCCTGTTGAGCGCCCGGAAACGCATGATCCACGGAAGCAGGGCGGGCAGGAGAAAGAACAGAAAATGCGCCCCGCCCCGAAGCACCAGAAACACGGTCAGCGGGACGAAAATGACGACAAGCGCGACCTTCAGGACCTTGGCCAGTTGAGCCGGCGGCGCAGAGGCGAACCAGCGGGCGGCCAGAAACACGCCGATGAGAACCGCGACTCCCAGGATGAATGTCGGCATGAGTCCGCTAACCCCGGTTCACCTGATGGGCGATTTGCAGGACGGCGCCTCCCCGGCTCTTGGCCAAGTCCTCCAACGCCGGCCGGCCGCCGGCGGCGTAGACCGCCACGGCCTGAAGAAGCTCCCTCAAGGTCTGGGCGCTCGAGGAGTCGAACCGGCAATAGGCGCCGTTGGTCAGGGCGGCGATCTGCTTGAAGGCGAACTCCGCCATGCCGTCATACCCCTCCTGGAAGACGAAGACCGGCACGCCGAGAATGCCCAGCTCGCCGGCAATGTGGCCCAGCTTGTCGACATCCTCCTCGACGCAATCGCCGACGAATACCAGCGCGTCGACCGGCTTCTCCTTGGTTTCCTGGACCGCGTGCCGCAGCACCTTGGCGATCTGGGTCTCGCCCGCCAGGCAGAAGACGCCGGTCATCTGGCGAAGCAGCGCCTGTGAGTCGGTCATCCACTTGGTGGCCTTGAATTCGCCGAAGCCGCGGTAATAGCAGAGCTGAATTTCTAGACCGCCCAGCGC
Source organism: Rhodospirillales bacterium (assembly GCA_028823885.1). GTDB lineage: Bacteria > Pseudomonadota > Alphaproteobacteria > Rhodospirillales > UBA2165 > JAJDXO01. The sequence goes on from JAPPFK010000200.1 coordinate 19,963, forward strand.
CACGGTCTCCTGGAACATGGCGCCCTGGAGACTGCTGGCCCGGTCCCAGGTGGGCTCCCGGCTCGCCGTCGCGTCCATGGCGAACAGCAGGCGGCCGGGATCGCCGCTGGAACTCGCCCGTTTCGGCGTCAGCGCGACCTTCTGGAGGAATTCCTGGACCTCGTCCGACGAGGACTTGGTCGGCAGCTTCCTGTCGGCCATTCGATATTTCCTCGCCTAGCTGCGTGCACTGGCGGCCTGCATCGGCTTTATAGGGGCGCTGGCAAGGAGTCTAGCCCTGCCCCGACCTCAAAACAACACGCGCGAAGAGGTCCCCTCGCCTTTCTAGCTCTTGTGGATCGTGCCTTCGGGACGGAAAGCGTGAAACACGAAGGCAAAGGTGATGTCGTGAACGATGTCGACCATGCCGTTCGCGGTTTTCCTTTGCACCACGACGTTGCCCACATCGCGGCCCCGGGAGATGTCGCGGCTATCGAGGGCGGAGTTCTGGCCCATTTCCCAGGTCATGACGATATCACCCGCCTCGATCCGCTTCTTCTTGCGGAGAAGCTCCATCGTCCAGGCCCGGTCCCCGACGGCGATGACCCGGGCCATGGCGGGAATCCCGCTCGGCAGCGGACCACGATAGAGGAACGGGCGGGCGGCCGTGTCATAGCCGACATACGGATTGCCGCCGCCCCGACCGCCGAAGGGACTGGCGGGTTTCAACACGGTCCCCCCGGGGTGCCGGGCCTTGAATTTCGCGAAGCTCTCGATACGCGACGGGAGCATCTTCAATTGCTTGCCGGTGAGTTCGCCGACGATGGCCTCGCCCAGGAACTGCTGCCACCAGCTTTCGGTGGTCCGGTCGTACATCACCAGATCCGAATTACGCAGCTTGCCGGTGGTGCCGAATTTCAGGACCTTGCCGTCGATTCGGGCGTCGAACACGATCGCCGAGTTGCACAGCGGACAATAGGTGACCGCGACCGGAATACCGCCGACCTTGTCGTTGACGATCTCATGGCGCATCAGGATGCCGAGGGGATAGGCCTTGGCTTCGCCGTTCATGGCGAAGCTGATCACCGGCACGGTATCCTTGAGGCCGCGCACATCCCTGGCCGGCTCGAATTTGGGATTGTCGATGGACGGAATGCCGTCCTTGGGCGGGCCGCCGGAAATGATCTCGGAATATTCGACCGACTTTTTGCTGAAATCCGTGGCGGGCCATTCGAATTTCCAGAATAGCGGACTCGCGGAGGCGGCTGCGGCCGTCAAGGCGGCGAGAGCGCCGGCCAGGACGCTTGAAACGGCCATCCGGCGGGCGCGCGCAAGGATATGCGAAGACGTGTTGCTCATATGGGAAATGTGGGCCCGCCCCGAATTCGCTTCAACTCACTACGCATCACGTCTCGGTGATGCTTGGAGCGATGCCGGGCTCAGCCGATCACCGCCGTGACGTCGACGTGAATCAGCGCGTCGCCGCCGGCGTGAAGCTGGTGCGTATGCCGGGCCGGCCGGGCATCCTCATCGGGGAACATCTCCACCCACGGGCGGTTGACCTCGGACCGCCGGGCCGGGTCCTTGAGCCAGACATTGATCTTGACGATGTCGTCCGTGGTGCCGCCGGCGGCCTCGACCACCGCCCGGACATGTCCGAACGCGTTGTCCATCTGCTCGTCCAGCGATTCCGGCATGTCGCCGGTCGCCGGGTCCTTGCCGCTCAGCAAGCCGCTCATCAGCAAATTGCCGAGCAGGCTCGCCGCCGGGATGGGGTTCGAATGCTTGAACCCGTCGATTTCGATACTCTTGCGCTTGGCCATGTTGGTTCTCCCGATTGATGCTGAATCACCCTCACCCCAACCCTCTCCCCCAGGCGGCGGGTAGACGGACATCTATTGAAGACCGTCGAGATATTCCCGGCGCCGTTCCGCCACCCGGTCCCGGATCCTCGCGCCGGTCTCGCCCATGGAGGATATGTCGTCCTCGGTCAGCCGCCCGGGCACGCATTCTTGAAAGCTCGGCCGTTCCTTGGCCCGCGCCCACCAGGCCTCGGACAACGGCCGGCCGGCGATCCAAACGTCCAGCAACGTCAAATATTCCATCCGCGCCACATAGGGCATCAAATTGATATCGGCGAGGCTGTAGGTCTCCCCCAGAATCCACGGCCCGTCGGCCTCGTCGAGCGCCTGCTCCAGGTTCTTGAACAGCTTCTCGAAGTTGGCGACCGCCTGGAACACGTAGGGCGATTCGGTGCCCTCCTCGAACGTGGACTTGAACCGGGCGCCCCGTGTCGCGTCGCCGGCGCTCTTGAACCGCTGCCGGCGCTTCTCCTCCGGCATGGACTTCATCTTTTCCCGGAACATGGCCGAGAAGCTGAGTTCGCGGGTGGCTTCGAAAATGCCTTCGTCGACGTACTTGGACCACACCCGCATCCGCGCCTTGCCATAGGCATCGTCCGGCGCCAGGGACGGTTCGGGACATATGTCCTCCAGGTACTCGCAGATCAGGGTCGATTCGACGATGACCTTGCCGTCGTCGACCAGCGTCGGCACCACGCCCTTGGGGTTCAGCTTGAGGTATTCGGGATCGAACTGCTCGTTGTCGAACAGGTTGATGTTGTGGGTGTCGTAGTCGAGACCCTTTTCGTCGAGGGTGATGAACACCTTCTGGGTGCAGATGGAATTCCCCGCCTTGTAGAGCTTCATTCTCTCTCCCCGTCACGTCACGCTTGTTTGCATAACCATACCGCTCGGGCATCATGAGACAATGACCGAACGGATCGAATGCGCGGTAATCGGCGCCGGCGTGGTGGGATTGGCCGTGGCGCGGACAATGGCCATGGCGGGCCGCGAGGTAATCATCCTCGAGGCGGCGGACGCCATCGGAACCGGCATCAGCTCCCGCAACAGCGAGGTCATCCACGCCGGCATCTATTATCCCACCGGCAGCGTCAAGGCGCTGACCTGCGTCGAGGGCAAGCACCGGCTGTATGAATATTGCGAAAGCCACGGGGTGGCCCATCGGAACTGCCAGAAGCTGATCGTCGCGACCGATACGGATCAGCTCGACACCCTCGAGGGCATCCGCCGGAAGGCGGCCGAAAACGGCGTCACCGATCTCACATGGATCGAACAACCGGCGTTGAGGGAAATGGAACCCGCCTTGCGGGCCGTCGCCGCCCTGCTGTCGCCTTCCACCGGCATCATCGACAGCCACGGTTTGATGCTGGCCTTCCAGGGAGATGCCGAAGATGCCGGGGCGGTCATCGCCTTCAACACGCCGGTGATCCGGGGGACGGCCGCCGCCGGCGGCGCGCTGCGCCTGGAGACCGGCGGCGAGCAGCCGATGACGCTCGCCTGCGGCATGGTCGTCAATTGCGGCGGGCTGCACGCGCCGGATATCGCCGCCCGCATCGACGGATTGCCGGCCGAACACGTTCCGGCCGCCTACTACGCCAAGGGAAACTACTTCACGCTGGGCGGCCAGGCGCCGTTCAGCCGCTTGATCTACCCGGTCCCCGAGCAGGCCGGGCTCGGGGTGCATCTGACCATGGATATGGGCGGCCAGGCCCGTTTCGGCCCCGATGTCGAGTGGATCGACGAAATCGACTACGAGGTCGATCCCCGCCGGGGCGACGTCTTCTATGAAGCGGTCCGCAAATATTGGCCCGAGTTGGAGGACGGGGCGCTGCAGCCAGGCTATTCGGGAATCCGGCCCAAGATCCAGGCGCCGGGGGAACCGGCCAGGGATTTCGTGATCAGCGGCCCCGAGGATCACGGCATTGCCGGCCTGGTCAACTTGTTCGGCATCGAATCGCCCGGACTGACGGCCTCTCTCGCGCTGGCCGACGCGGTCGCCGGCCGGCTGGCCGATCAGTGATATGGCCGCGCCGGGATGGGGTCGTCGCGCGCGGCGTCCCTAAAGCCCGCTCGGGATCATCTCCCCGACGACGAAACCCTCCGCGGGCGGATATCGGTCGGCGATCATCTCGCGCGCTTCGGCTTCGCTGCGCGCCGCCACGTCGTGGCGTTGGACATCGGCCCAGTGATCGCCGTACAGCGAATGGCTCCGGTTTTCCTTCACCGCCCTGCGGACGTCGCGATTGTACACCGCAACCTCGAAGACCCGCAGATCGTGGGTGTTGTACTGAAGCATCTTTCCCGCTCCGGTTTCAGTCTCGCATCGCCCGGCGGCGCCCAGCCGATTGCCGCCGGGACAGGCCGCCGATACAGGCCGGAAGTATGAAATCCGAATTGTTAACAATTGCTTGCAGGGCTGGGGCGCCCTTGATCTTGTTCACCCCCCCCCTCTCCCTAGCCCTCCCCCTCGAAGGGGGGAGGGAATAGGCGGATTGAGTCACCTCCCCCCTGGAGGGGG
>JAPPFK010000118.1:0-9695 GCA_028823885.1 Rhodospirillales bacterium
GGATATGGGTGAAGATGGTTTCCACCTCGTGGTGCATGGATTCCGTGAACCCGTCGCGCAGCGCCGGATACCCATCCTTGTCGGCGAGCCAGCGAAAAACGGCGCTGGCCGGGAGCGGCAGGCAGACCTGGAAACGGACATCAGCCGGGATCACCCCGTCCGCCCGCAAGGTCTTGAATACGAAATACGAGTTGATGGCGTCCTTGGCATAGCCGAGGCGCCAGCCGGTGTGGCCGAACCGCACCTTCTTCACGCCCGGCTTGACCCGGAACGACCACATGTTGTCGTCCCCCTCGCCGTGCCAGAGTTCGACGCCGTCGCCGGTCATCGGCCGGTGAACCGTCTCCAAGTCCGGGTGGCCGTGCAGCACCCGGTAGGCGACGTGATTGACCCAGTAGATGCGCTCGCCGATCTCCCCGTCGGGAATGAATGGAAGAAACTCGCCCAGGGTGGGCCCGATCGCCCGGAATACGTCTTCCGACGTGTCGTAGGGAATGCTCCCCACCAGCATGAGATCCTGCGCCATGGAATTCATCCTCCCTTGAAAGATCAACCCTACCGGGTGCGGCCGGAATAGGCGAGCCCGGCTACGCCTTCAGGTGCCGGTCCAGAAACGCGATCGCCTTGGCCCAGGCATCCTCGGAAGCGTCCTCGCGGTAGCGCTCCTCGTTGGCGAAATTCTGAAAGGCGTGGCCGGCCCCGTCATAGCGGTGGAACTCGTAGCTCTTGCCGCCGGCCTCGAGCGCGGCCTCCAACTCATCCACCTGCTCCGGCGACGGGCTTTGATCTTCGTTGCCGAAGAACCCGGCCAGCGGCGCGGAAATGTTCCCGACCCCCTCCAGGGGCGCCGGCAATCCATCGCCCCAGGGCAGGTGCACCCGGCCGCCCCAGAAGTCGATGCCCGCCTTGTAGCGGGGATCCCGGGTCAGGGCGAGAACGGTCATCCGCCCGCCGGTGCAATGGCCGAGGATTCCGATCCGGCCGGCGTTGACGTCGTCCCGCGCCTCGAGCAATTCACGGGCGGCGGTCAGGTCCCGCATCACTTCGTCGTCGTTCATGGCGGCCAGCTTGTCGGGCCGGTCCCGGTCCAGGGGTTGGCGATGGAAGACCCGCGGCATGGCGCAGACATAGCCGGCTTCCGCGTAGCGGTCGGCGACGTTGTCGGAAAACGAATCCGCCTTGAGCCCTTGATCGGCCGGCAGGTGGGGCGCGAGCACCAGGCCCGGGTGCGGGCCGCCGCCCGCCGGCACCGATATCAGGCACTCCATTTCACTGCCGTCCACCGTCAGAAATGTCTGTTCGGCCATCTTTACTCCTCCCCTGAACTTTCAAGTATGGTGACCCCGGCAGGATTCGAACCTGCGACCTGCGGATTAGAAGTCCGCTGCTCTATCCAGCTGAGCTACGGGGCCGTATCGGCTTTCTAACCGGAACCGGTAAGCAGAGCCTTTACGGCTCTACTCTGTCCCAGCGGAAATTGTCGGCGTAGCTTTTGGGTCTCACCCGTCTCGAATGCGGCTCGTCGACCGTATACTCGTATCCCTTCTTCTCCGCGAAGGCGATGGCTTCTTCCTTGGTATCGAAGGTCATGCGCAGCTGATCGCGGGTATCGCCCGAACCGATCCAGCCCATCAGCCTGTCGGCCCGCTTGGCCTCTTGGGGTTCATGCTCCAGCCGCCACTTCCGGGCGTTCGCCGATCCCGACTGCATGGCGGTCTTGGCCGGCTGATAAATCCGCACTTTCATCCCGTTCACCCCTAGTTCCGGGCTCGCCTCGTTTGCGCGCATTATGCTCAAGATGGGCAATTTCGCTACGGTTTTCTGCCTCGCCGCCCGCAATTTCCTCCCGGCCCATGTCAAGGCCCGGCCGGGCGGCCCCCGCGCAACTTTATTCTCAAGGCGGAGGAGACAGACGACATCGCCGCCTAAATCCTCGGCCTCAAGAACAACAGCGGGAAGCCTTGACGCTTCCTCTTGGTTTCCTCCCGGGTGAACCCGGGCCGCGCTGACGGTTCCGCCGGTTGTCGGACCGGCGGCCTAGAACGCGTGGCGGAAACTATCGAGCCACACGATAAAATCGTTCGAGAACCACGCCGCCGCGATGAAAACGCCGGCGATGGCTGCTGCCCGGGCACCGGACGATTTGAATGCCCGCATACGCCGCATGCGGCGCGCCGCGGCTTCGGCCTTGGCTCGCTGTTCACGCCTGAGCGCAATCCGCCGCTTCCGCGCCTTCGCTTCCCGGTCGAGAAGCCGCCAAGCCTCGAGGCGCCGGCGCACGTCCTGGCATTTGTCGAGCCGCTCCAATTGATGAAGATTTTGAAGCGTAGCGTTCGCGATATTTGACATGACTGCATCCACCCATGCTTCTTCCAGGCAGGCCTATAGCGCACATGAACTGTGCGTCTCCCAGCCTTTGTCGAGAATTTAGGAATCCCCGGTTAAACGGGGGTTAACGGACCGGCGCAATTCGGAGATTTCCGGAATTGGTCGGGGCGAGAGGATTTGAACCTCCGACCCCCTGCTCCCAAAGCAGGTGCGCTACCAGACTGCGCCACGCCCCGACGGGTGAGCCGTTAATAGGCGGAACCGATGGGACGGGCAAGGGCCAATCCCCTCGCCCGACCGCCGGCGTCACGGTCGGCCAGCTACTCCGCGGGCGCCGCCGCCGGGCCCTTGTCGGCGCTCACGTAATGCCAGACCAGCCACGCCAGCGCGGCCACGAATACCACCCAATGAACGGCCGGCACGATATACAGCAGCCCAAAGGCCATCGCGAGCCGGAGGACCACTTCCCACATTGGCAAGCGCTTCCGGTCGAACGCCAAGGTCGCCGAAGAAACCAGGTAGATCACCAGCAACAACCGCACGATGGCCGAGACGAAATCAACGGCATCGAACTTCACCCCGCTTTGCTCGACGATCAGCAGCACCGGATAGAACGCGAAGGCGAACGGCACGATGAACTTCACCAGGCCGACCCGCATCGCCAGCACGGCCGTTTTCATCGGCGGCGCCTCGGCGATCGACGCGGCGGCGTAGGCCGCCACCGCCACCGGCGGGGTAATGGAGGACGCGACGCCGTAATAGAACACGAACAGGTGGGCGACGAGAACGCTGAGACCCAGGTTCTGCAGCGACGGCCCCATAATCAGGATGATGGTCAGGTACGCCGGCAGCGTCGGCATGCCCATGCCCAGCATCAGGGCGGCGGCGGCGGCGATGATCAGCACCACGAAGAGCTGCGTGTTGCCCCCGATATCGTTCAACACCTGCGCGAAGTCGTTCGGCAGGCCCGTCGCCCCCAGCACCGCGACGACGATGCCGACAACGCCGATGGCCATCAGGAGTTCACAGAAGGTCTGACCGCCCTTGGCCAAGGCCTTGAAGATGATCAGCGGGTTCTTGCGGATATCCGGATTGAAGAAGCTGAGCGGGATGATGGAATAGAGGGCCATCATGCCCGCGCCGGCCGGCGAGAAGCCGAGGATCAGCGTCCAGACGACGATGCCCACCGGCAGGATTACCATGATCAGGTTGATGATGTCCTGGCGGTCGACCGCAAGGTCATCCTGCATGTCGGGCACGGCTTCGACGCCCAGGCGGCGGGCCTCGAAGACGACCGACGTGAACAGGCTCGCATAATAGGCCAGCGCCGGGATCAGCGCGGCGACGATAATCGTCAGATAGGAAATGCCGGTGAAGTCCGCCATCACCAGCGCCGCCGCACCCATGATCGGCGGCATGATTTGACCGGCGGACGATGCCGTCGCCTCGACGCCGCCGGCGAAGGACGGCGCGAAACCCCGCTTTTTGATCATCGGGATGGTGATCACGCCGGTGGCCACCACGTTGGTCACCGCGCCGCCCGACATGGTGCCGAACAGGCCGGACGCCATGATCGCGGCGTGGGCCGGTCCGCCCCGGAAGTTGCGGGTGAGGTGGAAGGCGATCTTGATCAGCGAGCGGCCGCCGCCGGTCTGCTCGAGAACCACGCCCAGCAAGATGAACGGGAATACGGTGAAGACCAGAATGCCCATGATGGTGCCCAGCACACCGTCATTGAGGTTGAAGAACAGGTCTTCCGACGAGTCGATGAAGAACACGGGGGCGGTCTCGAAGATCCACGGCCAGTGTTCGCCGGTGTAGAAATAGAAGATGGCCAACATCCCGACCACCGCCAGCGGGGCGCCCCAGACCCGCCAACACAGCAGGATGAAAACGGCACAGGCCGTGAGGGCAATGACCGGGTGGACGATGGTGAAGTCGAACAGGCCAAACTCGATTGCCGAGACGTCGGTGTAATAGCGCCAGAACACCCATAGCGCCGCCGCCATGACGATGACGTCGATAATCCAGGCGGCCGATTTTAGGGACGGCACGCCGCGCAGCAGCCAGGGGCCGACGGGGTAACGGACAAGTACCAGGAAAACGGCGCCACCGAGAATAAGCGGGCGAATGACCGCGGACGGATAGGGCCCCATCTTGGGAATAATCCAGAAGCTCGGCGACGAGTTGCTGATGCCGACGAGGGCAAGGGCAAGCGCGACGATGAACGCCGCGATACCCAAGGTCTTTTGGATGCCGGACCGTTCCGTTTCGGCGTTCATGCCGCGTCTCCCCTGGAGGGGCGTCCCTCAGACCTAGTTCAGACCGATCATCACCGATTTCAATTCAGTATAGTGCCGGATCGCTTCCTCGCCGAGGTCCTTGCCGATCCCCGATTGCTTGTAGCCGCCGAGGGGCATCGCCGGATGGGGGAACGGCGACGAGTTGACGAACACCGAGCCTGCCCGGATGCGGGGGATCAGCTGATGGATTCGCTGAACATCGCTTCCCCAAATATAAGACGCCAACCCGTAACTCGTGTCGTTGGCGAACCGGGCGGCGTCTTCCAAGTCGTCGAAGGGAATCGCCGTGATCACCGGACCGAAGATCTCTTCCTGGACGACGGCCGATGACTGGGGCGGCCGAACCAGGACGGTCGGCTCGACGTAGTAGCCGGGTCCGTCGACCGCGTTGCCCCCGGCAACCGCTTCACCGCCTTCTTCGAGACCGGCCTCGATGTAGCCCATCACCTTGTCCCGGTGCTGGGCGGAGACCAGCGGGCCCATCTGGGATTCCGGGTGCAGGCCCGGTCCGAGCTTCAGCGAGCGTGCTTCCTTGGCCAGCCGCTCCACGGTCCGGTCGAAGACGTTGCCCTGCACGTAGAGCCGCGATCCCGCCACGCAAACCTGGCCGGAATTGCCGAAAATACCGCGGGCAATCGCCGGGGCGGCCTTATCCACATTGGCGTCATCCAGCATGACGACCGGCGATTTGCCGCCGAGTTCGAGGGTCACGTTCTTCAGGGTATCGGTCGCCAGCTTGTTGATCGCCTTGCCCGTGGCCACCGAGCCGGTGAAGGAGATTTTCGCCACCCCGGGGTGGGCCACCAAAGCCTCCCCCGCCTCGGTGCCGAATCCGGTAACGATGTTGATCACCCCGGGCGGCACGCCGGCATCGAGAGCAAGCTCGCCCAAACGCAGCGCGCCGAGCGGCGTCACTTCGGACGGCTTCAAAACGATGGTGCAGCCTGCCGCCAATGCCGGTGCGATCTTCCACATGGCAATCATCAGCGGCACGTTCCACGGCACGATGGCCCCGACGACGCCAACCGGCTCGCGGGCGGTGTAGGCGAAGAACCGCTTTTCGGGCAGCGCCTCGCCGATATTGATGGTATCGCCTGTGATTTTGGTCGGCCAGCCGGCCATGTAGCGAAGCGTCGCCAGGACATTTCCCACCTCGGCGTGCTGACCGATGAGGCTCGGCATACCGACATCGAGCGCTTCCATTTGTCCAAGTTCCTCGGCGTGCGCCTCGATGACGTCGGCAAAGCGGTGCATCAGCCGCTCGCGATCGCTGGGCTGCATATCGCGCCACGCCGGGTCATTGAGCGCCGCGGTTGCGGCCTGGACCGCCCGGTCGATATCTTCGGCATTGCCGCGCGGCGCCTTGGTGACGGCTTCGCCGCTCGACGGGTCGATGACGTCGAACGTATTGCCGCCCGCGCTTTCCACCCACTCGCCGTCGATCAGCAGCTTCTGATCCCGCTGAAGAAAGGACCGGGCACTGGACACCAGCCGGCTCATGTCATTGGCCATCACATTCATCTTCCTATTCCTCTCCGGTGCTTGGTTTGGCGTCTAGACGTCATCGTAGAACATCAGGATGTAGCGCCAAGGGCTGCGTTCCGTTGTCTTGTCGATTATCACTTCGATCAGTGCCGGCTCGTCCTTCTCCAGCGCCGCGGCGAGCACCGGCTTGAGCTCGTCCGGCGATGTCACCCGATGTCCGGCGACGCCGCAGCTCTCCGCCAGCGCGGGGAAGTCCGGGTTGTGGAATTCCGTGGCAATGGTCCGGCCCTTGTAGAACTTCCGAAGATCGCGGCGCACGTTGCCGAAGGTCGAATTGTTGAACAGCACGGTGACGACGCCGAGATTGTATTGGGCCGCGGTCGATAGTTCCTGTACCCCGAACATGAACCCGCCGTCCCCGATGATGGAGACCACGGGCTTGTCCCGGTGCGCCGCCTTGACGCCGAGCGCGGTCGGAAAGCCAAATCCCAACGTGCCCTGGAACCCGCAGGACACATAGGTACGGGGCTCCAGTACGGGATAGGCGAAGTTCGAGGTGAACCCCGTCTGACAGAGCTCCTCGACGAAAAAACCGTCGCGCGGCAGCACATCCCGGATGACGTCCAGGTATTGTTTATGAGGCTTGACCCAGTCGGCCTTTTCGTCGGCCCAGGCCTTCGATTTTCGGATCCGCTCGACGGCACCGTCCGGCGGCGTGCGCCTGCCCTTGATCGCATCCAGCAGCGCGGCGGCGCCGTCCGCGGAATCCGCGACGAGCGGAACGTGCGGCACCAGCCGCTCCATCTCCTCGGGATCGATGTCCACCCGAATGAGGTGCGGCGGCGCGAGCGGTTCGGACTGCGCCTTGAACATGTCCAGCGACCACCGCATGTACGGCATCTCCAGCCGGGAGCCGATTCCCAGCAGCACATCGCATTCGCGCCACAGATCGTGTCCGGCGAGGCTCGACACGCCCAGCTCGTGATCTTCGGAAACCACTCCGCGGCCGCCCCGAAATGCGGTGACCGGGGCCTTCAGTTCCTCGGCGAGGGCGAGAACTTCGTCGGCCGCGTGCTGTGCCCCGCTGCCGGCAAAGATCATCGGCCGCTCCGCGGCGATGAGCATATCCGCCGCCTTCTTCAATGCCGCCTTGCCGATTTCCGGGTGCGGATCCAACTCGGCGGGCGGCAGGAGGCCAACCATCTCCGACTTGCCCAAATCGTCCCAGCACATTTCCACCGAGACCGGACCGGGCCGGCCGGAGGTCGCGACCCGCACGGCCTCGTTGACGATTTCCGGCGCATCCGCAGGGTTGTCGATCCGCACCGCCCATTTGATGAGCGAGTTCAAGGTCGCAAGCTGGTCCGGGATTTCGTGGAGCGCACCCCTCCCCTTGCCCAGATAGTCGCGCGGCACCTGAGACGTGACGCAAAGCACCGGCTGGCTGGCGCCCCACGCGGTCGACAGGGCCGCGGCGGTGTTCAGAACCCCCGGTCCCGGCACCACCGAATAAACGCCGAGGCGGCCCGTGGCCTTGGCGTAACCGAACGCCATGTAGGCCGCCGCCTGCTCGTGCCGAGTACCGATGGTGCGAATACTGCTTTTCGCCCGGTCCAGGGCATCGAAGATGGGGTAGGTCTGGGCGCCCGGGATACCGAAGACCGTATCGACCCCGTTGGCAACCAACGTCTGAACGATCGCCTCCCCGGCGCTCATCAACCGGGTTTCGAGGTTCTTCAACACAGGCCACCCCTATCTCAGATGATTAATCCGAAATATATTTAACATGTTAAATATATAGTCGCAACATGGAAAGGCGCGGCCGGCCCGAAGGCCGGCCCACGCAACGCCTATTTCCAGCGGATATGGCTGAGGGAGGCCCCATAGGGCGACAAGGAACCCTTCAGCACCTCCACGTCCTTCGAATGCACGAACACCGTCGGCATGGTGGTGAGCGGAATGACATAGGCTTGCTCGTTCACGCGATCGAACATGGCCTTGTAGGCTGCCTTGCGTTTTGCCTCGTCGAGTTCCGAGTTCCCTTTCAACCGGAGGGCGTTCAGCTGTTTGTCCCCGTTGTAGTTCCGGGGCCCCGGCGCGAACATCATATTCGCCGTCGAAGACGTGTCCGGAAGGCCGCCGGAACTCCACATGCTGACCAAAATCTGGAACTTGCCGTCCCGCTGCTGTTTGCGGTAGGCGCCGAAGTTCAACCGGTTTACCCCCGCCTTGATCCCCAGTTTCCGCAGCTGGCCCGCGACCGCCTCGGCCACCACGCCGGCCGGTCCGAGGGCGGATATCGTTACCTCGAAACCATTGGGATGACCGGCGGCCGCCAACGCCGCCTTGGCCTTGGCCGCATCGAACTTGTACGGCACGGGCGAGAAGTCACAGCCCAGCTGATATTCCTGGCAGAGCGCCGGCGGCACCGGATCCTCGGCCCCGCCCGCGACGATGTTCTTCTGGATCGCCTCGCGGTCGATGCCCTGAAGAATAGCCTTCCGGACATTGATGTCGGACAGCTGGGACTTGCCCGACCGGTTCGCCGCATCGAACAGGATATAGCTGTAGAGCATGCCGGTGGTCGCGGTGACGCCGAACTGCGGGTTGGCGGCAAGATTGTTCACCTGGTCGCGCCGCAGCCCGCGGACCAAATCCACGCCGCCCGTCAGCAGCTGTGCAACCTGGGTCTGCCGGTTGGGAATCGGCACCGCATGCACGTTCTTGACGTTGGTGGCGTTCTTGAAATCGCCGCCATGAGCAATCTTCCGGGAACTCATCTTGATGCCGTCGGTCGGCGAAATCGATGTCACCCGCCACGGGCCGGTACCGATGGGCTTCTTGCCGAATGTGGCCTTGTTCGCAAGCGCACCGTGTACGTCGGACGGAAACATGGGGATCGACTTCGCAAGCCGCATCAGCCCTTCGGGCGCCGGCCTCTTGGTCTTGATCCGGATCTTGTACTGCCCGAGTTTCTCGACACCGCCGATCCAGATGTAATTGGTCTTGAAACGGACCTTGGTCTTTGGATCGATCAGCCAGTTGATGGTGTAGACGGCATCGTCGGCATCGAACTGGGACCCGTCATGAAATTTGACGTCGTCACGAAGTTCGAACTCCAATGTCAGCTCATCCACCCGTTTCCACGACTTGGCCAAGAGCGGTTTGAACTCTTTGCTGAAATCATCGAAGTGCACCAGGCCGTCGAAGACGATCCGCGCGGTCAATGCGGTTTCGGGCTTCGGGTCGTGAATGAGATCGACGATGGAGATGGGATCGGTAAAGGCGATCCGCAGGGTGTTCTTGGACTTCTGCGCCGTCGCGGGCGCCGCGATCATCAGCGCGCCGAGAGCGGTCGTGGTTAGAAGAAGACGGCTTACAGACATTCATTCCTCCCATGTAGTGCCGGCTTTGCCGGTCATTTCGAGAAATTGCGCGGCGCGCGCCGCGCGTTATTGCCAAGTGGCAAATGCCATGGCGTTCCCCGTCCCCGCCTCGGAACGATAACAGGGCACATAATCCAGCAGGTTCATTTCCAGGCTGGTCTCGGACAGGATGCCGCTGACGGTGATCCAGTTC
>JAPPFK010000118.1:9705-24106 GCA_028823885.1 Rhodospirillales bacterium
GTTCTTGGTCTCCGACGTGCCGGACCGGAACATGTAATTGGGCTCGTTGATGAGGGCATCCACATCCCGCGCCGCCATCGCCTTCAATATCCGGTCGTCGAAATCCTCATCGATCACGAAATGACTCACCCCGCCCGACGCGCAGACGGCCACGCGCTTGTTTTCGCCCCACGACTTGATCGCCCGGCCGATGGACTGTCCGAACTCGTAGCACCGTTTCGGCGTCGGCTGGTTCGGCGGAAAGAAGGTATTGAGCAGGATCGGGATGACGGGCACCGGCTTGTCGCGGAGAATGCGGCGATAGATGAAGCCGACCGCGTGACCGACGCCGATCAGGCCTTTTTCGTTGCTCGGCTGTTCGCCCGAGGTCGCGATATCGAACTCGTCATCGATCGCCTGCTCGATGATCCGGTGCGCCAGTCCCGTCGGAACGGGATAGCGGTGATCCTCCGGGGGATGATTGGCGGCCATCGACAACGCGAGACCGAGAGAGCGCTGGGCCATGGCGTCGTAAGCTTCCTGCGTCAGTCCCGTGTTGATCACCTCGTCGCCGAAATAGACGGTGAACGAAGGCTGGACCTGGTCGTGGAACCATTCGTGCTGGTCGTCGCCGACCACAATGCAGATATCGGGATCGACCTCCTCGAATTTGTCGGCCAGTGTATCGAGGCTCTTGTGATTCCGTTCGGCGCGGCCTTCCCGCACGCCGATTTCGATCTCCTTTTCGAAATCGTTTTCCGACTTGCGGTGTTCGTAGAGTTCCGGCCAGGTGTAGAAGTCTCCCCGGAACGGGTGCGACGGGTTCTTCTTGTCGTCGGCCGCGCGCAAATCCCATTTCTCCGGCGGCGTCGACAGAAGCGGGCCATGCGACGACCCGAAGCCGTAAATGATCTCTGCCATGTCCTTTCCCCTTCCCGCGCCCAACTAGGCGCGATTGATTTCCTCGACTTTACCCTTTGATTTTTCCGAGCGGAACGCCCGAATGCTCGACAGGTGATCGTGCATCAAATCCCGGGCTCCCGCCCCGTCTCTTGCGGCGATCAGCTTATATAGCTCGTGGTGGCAGGCCAGAATTTTCCCGGATCTGGTTTTGGTTTGACTGGCGCCGCCCGACGGCCACACCACATGACGAATCGCGATCAACTGCGCCACCAGGGCGCGGTTGTGGGATGCTTCGGCAATCGCCATGTGAAAGCGCATGCTGCTGTCGGCGAACGCCGCCGGATCATCCTCGAGGCGTTCGGCTTCGGCGAGCAACTCGCCCAGATGCTGCAAATCGTATTCCGTGGCATGGGCCGCCGCGAGTTCCGCCGCCATCCCTTCGATCGCCCATTGCGCATCCAGGATTTCCACCTCGCTGACGCCGGCAAGATTGAACTGAATGGCGAGAGCCTCGGCGAATTTGTCGGGGCTTCCCGATGCGATTCGGGCGCCGCCGCCCGCGCCCACACGGATATCGACGATGCCGAGGGCTTCCAACGTGCGGAGCGCATCCCTCGCCGTGTTGCGGCTGACGCCGAACCGCGCGGCGACATCCTTTTCCGAACCGAGGAAATCACCCGGGACCATCCGGCGGGCGAACACCGCTTCGCGCACGTCGGCGACGATCATGTCGGCATAGGTCGCCGGCCCGCTGAAATCCTGTTTGGGACCCGACCCCTGCACCGATCGAAGAGCTGGTTTCGCGGCCATTTCCACGCCTTGTGAGTTAAAACACCCATCGATAGGATGATTGCGAGAAGAGTGGCCGCTGGGTGCCACGCATGTCAAGCTTGCGCCGGTCAAGCGGCGCAACGCCGGAGGTAGTCCGACTCGTGCTTACCGTCCCCGCGGATCTGCTCAACCGCCAGATCGTCGAAGTATTCACCGCCTGGGGAATACCCGGCGGCTACGCGGATACCGCGGCCCGGATCATGGTCGATACCGACCTCAAAGGCATCGATTCCCATGGGATCGGCATGCTGCCGGGCTACCGGAACATGCGGCGGAACGGAAAGATCGTCGTCGACGGCGAGATCACGGTGGTTCGGGATTTGCCGTCCATGGCGCTGATCGACGGCGGTCATGGGCTGGGCCATCCGGTCGCCGAGAAGGCGATGGGCCTGGCCATCGGCAAGGCGAAGCAATCCGGCATCGGCCTGATCAGCGTTCGGAATTCCAATCATTACGGAGCCGCCGGCTATTACGCGGCCATGGCCCCCGAGGAGGGTCTGATCGGCATTTCCCTGACCGGCACGCCGAGTTCCCTGGTCGTACCTACCTTCGGCAAACGGACCATGTTCGGGACCAACCCCATCGCCTTCGCCGCCCCGGCACGCCGCAATCCGCCGTTCCTCCTGGACATGGCGACCAGCACGGTCGCCATCGGCAAGCTCTCGGTCGCGGTTCGCGCCGGTATCGATATTCCCCTCGGGTGGGCAATGGACCGGGACGGCCGGCCGACAACCGATGCGCCGGCGGCAATGGAGGCGCGAAGACTAACCCCCCTCGGCGGCAGCCGGGAGATGGGCAGCCACAAGGGCTACGGACTGGCTGCCATGGTGGATATCCTTTCGAGCGTGCTTTCCGGCGCGGCCATGTTCCGGGTCGATGAATTCACCGGCCGGTCACAGGCGGCCGGCAATGTCGGGCACTTCTTTCTCGCCGCGGATCCCGCGGCGGTGCGCGGCGATGACGGGTTTCCGGACGAAATGGACGACCTGATCGACGCCCTGCACGCAACCGAGCCCGCGGACCCCGGCCAGCCCGTTCTGGTCGCCGGAGACCCGGAGCGCGCGGCCTACGCGGAAAGGTCCAAGTCGGGAATCCCGGTGACCGGCCGGTTGGCCGAGGAAATCAGGGAAGTGGCGCGGGAATGCAATGCGCCGTACCTGCTCGAAGGAAGCGACGCATGAACGGCTCCGAAGCCATCACGGAAATACTCCGGCGGGAAGGCACCGGGTTTCTGTCCTGCTATCCCCGCAATGCGCTGATCGAGCCCTGCGCCGAAATCGGCATCCGGCCCATTCTTTGCCGGCAGGAGCGCGTGGGCGTCGGCATGGCCGACGGTTACAGCCGGACAACCGGCGGCAAATTCATCGGCGTGTTCGGCTCCCAAGCGGGTCCGGGAATCGAGAACGCATTTGCCGGCGTCGCACAGGCCTACAGCGAAAATGTTCCGCTGCTCGTCATTCCGGGCGGTGCGGAGCTGGGCCGGCAAAACACGCGCCCGGTATTTTCGGCGGTCGACAATTTCCGCCATATCACCAAATGGGCGACGAGAATCGACCGTGTCGAGGACATACCGCGTGTCCTCCGCCGGGCCTACCACCTTCTGCGGTCCGGCAAGTCCGGCCCGGTGCTGTTGGAGATTCCTCCCTCCGTTTCACAGGCCGAGTTCCCGGGCGAACTGGATTACACGCCGCCCGCGCCCTTGAAATCCGCGCCTAATCCCAGTTATATAGAGGCCGCTGCTCAGATATTGGTTGAAGCCAAGTCCCCGGTATTCTTCGCCGGCGCCGGTATTCTCTGGGCCGGGGCCACGGACGAACTGGTCGCGCTCGCCGAACTGCTGGATGCCCCGGTCCTCACCACCAATCCCGGCAAAAGCGGATTTCCCGAAACCCATCCCCTCTCCCTTGGGGCATCAACGATATCGGCGTCGCGCCCGCTGACCGAGTACCTGAGAGACGCCGACGTGGTGTTCGCGGTCGGCAGCAGCCTGACCGCCTCCCCGTTCAACCCGAATGTGCCGGCCGGCAAACGCATCATCCACGCCACCAACCACGAGGACGACATCAACAAGGACCAGCGGGTCGACCAGGCGCTGTTGGGGGACGCGAAGATCACCCTGTCCCAGCTGAAAGAGGCCATCGGCGACCGCGTAACGCCGTCCACGGAACGGGCCGCGGCGGTGCGGGCGGCGAAGAAGGCCTGGCTCGCCGAGTGGCAGGACCGGCTCACGTCGGACGAGGTGCCGCTCAATCCCTACCGCATCGCCCACGAGATGATGAAACTGGTCGACCGGGACAACACCATCGTCACCCACGATTCGGGCAGCCCCCGCGAACAGGTCGTCCCGTTCTGGGAGACCACCACGCCCCGCTCCTACATGGGTTGGGGCAAATCGACGCAGCTCGGGCACGGCCTCGGCCTTATCATCGGCGCCAAGCTGGCGGCGCCGGAGAAGACCTGCATCAACTTCATGGGCGACAGCGCCATCGGCATGGTCGGCATGGACATCGAGACCGCCGCGCGGAACGACATCGCCACCATGACGGTGGTGTTCAACAACGGCATGATGGCGGCCGAACGCCCGGTCCTCAAAGTCTCCAACGAGAAGTACGGCACCATGGCCGTCGGCGGCAACTACGCGGAGCTTGGGCGGGCGCTTGGGGCAACGGCGTTCAGGATCGGACAGCCGGATGATATCGTGCCGGCGCTGAAGGACGCGTTGGCGGCCAACAAGGACGGCGCGACGGTCCTGGCGGAGTTCGTGACCAAGGAAAACCAGGAGTTTTCCCGCTACTGACGGGTTGCTAGGTTCCGGTATGGACGATCAAAGCGACCTCCCCTTCACGTCGCCCGGCCGCGACCGGTATTTCGAGGACTACGAGCAAGGTGCGGTTCACATCCTTGGCACGGTAACGGCGGATGAAGACGAGATGCTCGCCTTCGCAAGTCTTTACGATCCGCAGGACATCCACATCAGTCCGGAAGAGGCCGCGAAGGGCCCCTTCGGCGCCATCATCGCCAGCGGCTGGTACACCGCGGGCCTGATGATGCGGCTCTTCGCCCGGCACTATCTTTCCAACGTCTCCAGCCTGTCCTCCCCCGGCCTCACGGACTTGAAATGGCCCACCCCGGTATTTGCCGGCGACGAGTTGACGGTTCGGCTCACCATCGAGAGCACCCGGCGATCCAAATCGGACCCGTCCCGGGGGATCGTACAATCGGCTGTCGAGGTGACGAACCAGAAGGGCGCCGTCGTCATGTCCGTCAAAGGCGTGAACTTCATCGCATGCCGAACCTCGTGATGCGCCCGGCCCGGTCGGACGACGCGGACCGGCTGCGCGCCTGGGACGAAAAGCCTCATATCATGGAGATCATGGGTGAGAACGGGCGCACGGATTGGGACCGGAAGCTTGCCCGAGACCCATCCTGGCGGTGGTTGTTCATCGCCGAGATGGAAGGTAATCCCATCGGTATCGTCCAGATCTTCGATCCGGCGGAGGAAGAGCCCCGGTATTGGGGAGAAGTCGAACCCAACCTCCGGGCCATCGATATCTGGATCGGCGAGGAAGAATACATCGGCCGAGGTTTCGGAACGGCAATGATGGCGTTCGCGCTTGCACACTGTTTCGACAAGACCGGCGTCACGGCGGTTCTCATCGACCCGTTGGCCTCGAATATGAATGCCCGGAGGTTCTATGAGAAAATGGGATTCGAGCAAGTGGGCCCCCGCCGTTTCGGCCGGGACGATTGCATGGTATATCGACTTGAAAGGGAAAGATGGCGCACCATGCCGCCAAAGCCCGAGACGGATGTCATGACGTGACCGATAATCTGCCCATCATTGCTCTCACCACCGGCGACCCGGCCGGCATCGGCCCCGAGATATGTTTGAAGGCCGCGATGGCGCCCGAGGTCCGCCAAGTGTGCCGGCCCGTGCTGTTCGGCGATTTGAGCGCCGTCCAGGTCCATATAGACGGCGGCGGCCTCAACTGCACGATCACCGGCTATGACCATGTGGACAGCGTCGATTGGGAAGCCGAGACGGTGCCCGTCGTCGCGCTCGATCATTTCGGCAACCGGCCGGTGGCGCTCGGCGAAATCAACGCCGAAAACGGCCGCGCCCAATTCGACAGCGGCGTACAGGCCGTCAGGGCGGCGCTCGCCGGAAAGGCTGCGGCCGTTGTCGCGGCGCCGAACACCAAATCCTCCATCAACCTCGCCGGCATCGAGTACGAGGGATACGCGTCGCTGCTGTCGCAGGAATTCGGCACGCCGCCGGAGGATATCTTCCTGATGCTGTCCTTCGGCAAGACCAATCTCGCCCACTGCACCCTGCACACCAGCGTCCGAAAGGCGCTGGAGCTGATTACGCGTCCACGGGTCGAGGCGGTCATCCGCGCCGTTCACGACACCCTCGTTGCGACGGGCGATGCCGATCCGCTGATCATGGTCTCCGGCGTCAATCCCCACGCCAGCGAGGGCGGCCTGATGGGGGACGAGGAGGCCGAGATCATCATCCCCGCCATCGAACGCCTCCGGGCCACGGGCATCCGCATCGAAGGCCCGGCGCCCGCCGACCTGATGCTTCAGCGCGAAGACGTGGATGCTTTCGTGATGATGCTTCATGACCAGGGGCACGTTCCCGCGAAGCTGCTGGCGCGGCACGGTTCCGCGGGCGTCATCATCGGCACCCCGATCCGGTTCTCCTCCGTCGGTCACGGAACGGCGCTGGATATCGCCGGACAAGGCAAGGCCAATCCCGCCGCGATGATCGAGGCGGTCAAGTGGATGACCGGCTCGGCCTGACGCCTCGGCCAAGCGGCCTTGGGCGCCGGCAGCGCATTGGTTATGCTCTCCTCAATTCGGGATAAGGAACAGGACGCGGTCTCATGCCGTTGGATCAAGATACCAGAACCCAATTGATCAATACGCTGGAGCGTTTCGTTCGCGAGCGGCTCATCCCCCTCGAAGCCCAGGTCGAGGAAGAGGACGCGATACCCGAGGACGTGGAGGAGGAAATGAAGGCCATGGGCCTATACGGCCTGTCGCTGCCCGAGGAGTACGGCGGCCTCGGCCTCGGCATGGTCGATGACGCCCTGGTCAACCTGATCTTCGGGCGGGCCACGCCCCCTTTCTCCACCGCCTTCGGGACCAACATCGGGATCGGCGCCCAGGGCATCGCCATGGACGGCACCGAGGAACAGAAACGGAAATACCTGCCCGGCATCGCCTCCGGTGAGATCATCGCTTCGTTTGCGCTCACCGAACCGGGTTCCGGATCCGATGCCGGGTCACTAAAGACCTCGGCGCGCCGGGACGGGGACGACTATGTCCTGAACGGCACCAAGCGCTTCATCACCCACGCGCCCCACGCCGGTGTCTTCACCGTGATGGCCCGCACGGACCCCGACACGCCGGGAGCCGCCGGTGTCTCCGCCTTCATCGTCGAGCGGGACTCCCCCGGCCTCAGCGTCGGCAGGCCCGATGTCAAAATGGGCCAGAGGGGCACCCACACCGCCGACGTCATTTTCGAGGATTGCCGGGTGCCCGCCGCCAATCGAATCGGCGAGGAAGGCCAGGGCTTCAAGACCGCCATGAAGGTCCTCGACCGGGGCCGGCTCCGGATCGCCGGCATGTCCGTCGGCGCCGCCGAGCGGCTGATCGAGGAGAGCGTCAACTACGCCAAGGAACGCGAGCAGTTCGGCCGCCCCATCGCGGATTTCCAGCTTATCCAGGCCATGCTCGCCGACAGCCAGGCCGAGGCGTACGCCGCGCGCTGCATGCTGATGGACGCGGCGCAGCGCCGGGACGACGGCGGGGTGATTACCCTGGAAGCGGCGTGCGCCAAGATGTATTGCTCGGAAATGGTCGGCCGGGTTGCGGACCGGGCGGTGCAGATTTTCGGCGGCGCCGGCTACATCGCCGAATACCCCATCGAGCGCTTCTATCGCGGCGTGCGGCTGTTCCGCATCTACGAGGGCACCACCCAGATCCAGCAGGTGATCATCGCCCGGGAAATGCTCAAGGACTAGCTCACCAGGATCGCGACGCTGACGGCGACCAGCATCCACAGAACGATCAGCCGGAAGACCCGGCCCGGCAACAGCGCAAACATCCTCGAGCCCGCCCAGACGCCAAACGCATTGGGGAGGATAAGGAGGGCGATTTTGATCACGGTCCCCTGGCTCACGGCGCCGGCAACGACCATACAAAACAGCACCAGCCACCCTATCACCGTTGTAATGATGGTGATATTGGCCCGGTGCCGTTCCGCGCGATTGGGGAGCGACATCAGATACATGACACTGGCCGGACCGCCGACGGCGGCGATGCCGTTGACCAGCGCGGTGACGCCGCCGGCCAGGAAGGCGGGGATCGGACCGGCGGGCCCCCTGTATGTCCATCCCCTGAGGCTGATGGCGGTGACGAACAGCACGATCGCCGCAATGATGTTCTTGACGATCTCGGGGTCCAGCGAGACCAGCATGAAGGTGCCCACGGGGACGAACAGCACCGCGGCCAACGACATGGGCGCCATGGTCCGCCAATCGCACTGGCGGGCGCACCCGGGCACCACTTGCACCGAGGCGACCGCCCCGACGCCGACCGTCGTCGCCACGGCCTCCACCGGACCCCAGAAGAGGGTCAGCAGCGGCGCCATCACCAGCCCGGAACCGAATCCCGTATAGCCGCGAACGAAACCGCCGGCCACGATGATGGCGACAATCGCCGCGTTCTCGAGGGTGACCAGGGAGAGAACGGTCTCCATCAACCGGACGCCGCGTGCCGGAGGCCGCAATCAATGAAGAACCGGATGCGGGCCGCAAGGCCGCCCGCCCCATGGGTAAATTCTTCGACGCCGTCGATATTCACTTACGCCCCCCCGCCGGTGCCGGTTCTATGGTGCCGCCCCGGGGTGGTCAAACGCCGATTGATGCCGCTTAATGGGAAACAGGGAGCGTGCTCCGGAAATTGCACCAGGGGAATCGAGATGGCCGAAATTCTTCAACAGGACACCGACGGCGACGTCGTCACCTTCACGATCGACAATTCCGGCGACGGCAACCGGCTGTCGGACGAAGTGGTCATCGACCTGACGCGCCGCGTCAACGAGGTCTCGGGCGACGCCCGCGCGATCGTCTTTCGGACCGCCGGCGACGATTTCTGTCTCGGGCGCGCGACCATGGGAAGAGGCGGCCCGGGCGGCCCGCCGCCCGAAGCCCTCGACATGAAGGGCGGCTTCGATGTGGTCTTCGATGCCTATGCGGCGTTCCGGGATTCGCCGGCGCCCGTGGTCTGCGCGGTGCAGGGCGGCGCCTACGGGCTCGGCTGCGCGCTGGCGGCCCTCGGCGACATCACCATCGCATCGGACAGGGCCGACTTCCAGGTCCCGGAGATGCAGCACAACATCATGCCGACCATGGTCATGTCGGCCCTGATCGACCGCCTGCCCCGCAAGGCCTCCATGTATCTGACCTACAGCACCGACAAGATCGACGCGGCGACCGCGCAGGCTTTCGGAATCGTCCAGAAGATCGTCCCCCATGCCGAGCTCGGCGACGCGGTCGACGCGCTCATTGCCCAAATGAAATCGGAGCCCGTCGTCGCGGTCCGCGCGGTCAAGGAATTCGCGTCGAACGCCTATGGGCGGGACATGGCCTCCGCCGTGGCGTTCGCCAAGAACATCCATGCGGTGATCAACTCCTCGTCGAAGATGCGCGAGTAGATTTCATCGGCGGCGCCGGGATTCACTATTCCGGTTTTCGCCCGCCGTGGACCGGGGTGGTCACGTACTCGCCGAGGGCGACCACGTCCAGGACATAGGGTTTTCCGGCCCGCACCGCCTCCAGGCCGCGCTCGATGGCGGCCGCCAGGTCGGCGATGTCCTCCACCGGGCCGTCGCCGTCCAGCCCCTGTGCCCGGGCAAGGGCCGCGAGGTCCGGCGGCGGGTCGTCGATCCTCTGGCCGATCCAGCGGTTTTCCGGCGGCCGCTCCCGCTTCTTCGCGACGTTCTCCTGGTGCATCTCGTCGTTGAAATAGGAGCGGTTGTTGTCGACGATGATCAGCAGCGGAATGTCCATATGCGCCGCCGTCCACAAGGCGTTGACCCCCATCAGGTAGTCGCCGTCCCCCATGATGGAGACCGGCAGCCTGTCCGATCCCATTTCCCTGAGCGCGAGCGCCGCACCGATGGCGACGCCGGGTCCGGCGCCCAGACCGCCGCCGCCGATATTGCCCATATAGGCCAGCGGATGATCGGCGTGGATGGCGTCCGGCGGCCAGCCGATGGGCAGCGTGATCACCGAGATTTTCCGGCCGTCGGCGACGCTGCGCCACACCGCGGCGAATTCGCGGATGCCGATGGGGCCCGAGCCCGGTATGTCCGCCAGGAGCGGTTTTTCGATCGCCGGCGGCTGGGCCTTCTTGGCGCCCCGCACCCGGGGCAGCAGCCCATCGACCGCAACCTCGGGCGTCGTCGGGATGCCGATGTCGACGGCGGGCAGCGCCTGGTAGTCCATGGACCAGCCCCGATGGAGATGAAAATCCATACTGGCGCTGATCACCTTCGGCCGGACGTCTTCCCCCCAGACATTGCGGAGGGTGCCGCCGAGATCGTTCCAGTCGAGGCTCAAGACCACGTCCGCGGCTTCGTGGGCCTCCCGCGCCGCGGGGCCCGGGAAGAAATTGGTGGTCGCCACATGCAGCGGATGGTCGGTGGGAAAGGCGCTTGGGGTCCAGCTGCTGGTCAGCACCCGGGCGCCCGCCGCCTCGGCGAGTTCGACCCGTTTGTCCCAATCCGCCCGGCTTCGGGACGAACGGCCGGCGAGAATGAGGGGAGCCTCGGCGGTGCGCAGCAGTTCCGCCGCGGCCTCGAGCGCGTCCTCGGGCGCGCCGGGCGGCGGCGGCGGCGCGAACCTGGAAACGTCCTCCAGTTCGGGCCAGGCCTCAAGGGGCGTTTCCTGCACCGCCGCATCGAGGTTGATGTAGACCGGCCCGCGGGGGGGCGTCATGGCGATCTGGGCGCCGCGCCGGATCGCCTCGACCGCCGCCGCCGGCGAGCCCGGCTGGTCATCCCATTTGGTGTAGTTGCGGACCAGCGCCCCCTGGTCGGCCGCGGTGTGAATCCAGTCGATATAGGGCCGGCGGATGACGGCGTCGACCGGCCCGGTCGCGCCGAGAATGACCATGGGCAGCCGGTCGCACCAGGCGTTGAAGATGCTCATGGCCGCGTGCATCAGCCCGACGTTCGAGTGGACGATGACCGCCAATGGCCGCTCCGCGATCCGGGCATAGCCGTGGGCGATGGAGACCGCATGCTCCTCGTGCAGCACCAGCGCCATTTCCGGCGTGTCGTTGCCGAGGAAATTCACGATCGAGTCGTGCAGTCCGCGGTAGCTGGCGCCGGGGTTCAGACACACGTAGGGGAATCCCTGCTCGCGCAGGGCCGACGCGATGAGGTCGCTCCCGAAGATCGGCTTGTTGAGCAGCGACGGGTCGATGCCCGGCGGGCTTTTCCTGTCCAATGGGTTCCCTCCCCTGAAATTGAGCATGATCATAATGCGCCCGCCTGGGACAGGCGAGGGCGGCGTGGCACGCCGTCCCCCAAGGGCGTGAGTGGGCCGCGAGCCATGCGTTTTTTGCATAGCTGTAAGGTGTTGAAAAACCGTGATTTATAAATATATTCCAATTTGGCAAGTTTCGCCGGTATAGTCATTCATGGACATTAATAGACATTTATTGTCACCCGTTCGGAAGGTAACGCACCAAAAAGGTCGTACAAAACTGCATAGCTCGCCCCTCCAAACCAAAACGCCGCCCCGGTGATGGAGCGGCAGCCGCCTATTCATTTAGCCCGGCCGCGTCATGGGGCAAGGGGGAATTGGGGGCAGGTGTACAAAATTACCACAGAGTACACAGAGACCACGGAGAAGGTGTATTCGGCTGACCGACGCCCCATCTCGGTGATCTCGGTGATCTCGGTGATCTCGGTGATCTCGGTGGTGAAATCTTATTCCCCCTCACCCTGGTCAATTCCCTGTGGGAAATGACCGACCTCTCCCCCTGAAGAAGGGGGAGAGGGGACACTTGATGCCCCCGAAAATCCTTCCCTGCGTTTCAAGGGCGCGCGGGCGACAAATCCGCCCCGGTGCGCTGACGTGCGTTCCCGCCTCGCATACGCATCAACGCGGGACCGCCTCCCGTCGAGTCGGAGCCGCAGGCGCCGATGCAGGGGGCGAATTTCAACCGATAGGAGCCCGGGTTGCGTTGCCTCGCCACGTTGCAAATCGCACAATGTCTGATAACGTGACCGGTGTGTTGCAATCGAGTCACGCGCGGTTCTCGCGTCGGCACCCGTTCCGTGGCGGCTCTCCCAGGGACGCGCATGCTGACCTTTACTGAAGAAATTCTCCTGTTGCTGGGCGATGAGGAAGGCGCGTTCGTTCCGATCCGGCAGCACGCCGTCGAGTGCGCGCTCGTCGGCGCGGTGCTGATGGACCTGGCCTTCGCCGATCGTATCGACACCGACCTCAACTCTCTTGTTGTCGTCGATCCCGCGCCCACCGGCAATCCGATGCTAGACGAGGTTTTGTCGAAGATCGCGGCGCGCACGGACACGACGGACACGCAGACCTGGGTCCGGGCGCTTACCACCAGCGACGCCGCCAGGATTCGCGAGCGTGCGCTGGCGAGTCTCGTCGAGCGCGGCATCCTGGAGCGACACGAGGAGCGGTTCCTGTGGACGTTCGCCTCGGTTCGCCATCCCATCCTCGACCACGGCCCCGAACGCGACATCAAGGCGCGCATCGTGGCGACGCTCGCGGACGGCATCCCCCATCCCCGCGATGCCGCGCTGGTCGCGCTCGCGGACGCCTGTCAGATCCTCCCCGACCTCCTTCCCGACGGGGAGATCGAGAGCACGCGCATCGAGCAACTGCGCAGGATGGACCTGATCGGACGCGAGGTGGCCGGCACCATCGCCGACATCCAGCGTACGATCATTGACGCAGCCCGCACGCAGGCCCGGCGCTTTCGGACGCTGCTGCTGTCGCTTTCGGCCGTGGGAGCGGTTACAGCCGCCGCGACGCTGCTGATCCCTCGCATCCCCGTTCCGGACCGGTTCCCGCCCACCGTTGCCGAGCGTCTCTGGTTCGACGGGCTTTGGCAGCAGTGGAGCGGCTACCTGCTGCTCGCGCTCAGCGTCGCAGGCCTCGTCATCGCCGTCGTCATCCGCAAGCGGCTCGTGCCCCTCATCGCCGGCTCACACCAGTGGCGCCTCTCACACACCTTGCTCGGCATCGCGTGCATCCTGGCCCTGTTCGCCCATACGGGTTTCCGGTTCGGCGACAACCTTAACGCGGCGCTGATGGGCTTCTACCTCGCGGTATTGTTCTCGGGCGCGCTCGTCGGCGTCGCCATCGGCGGGGCGCAGAGGCTTCGGCGGGTGGGCGCCGGCGGCACCGGCAAGCCGCTGCGCGTCCTGCTCCGGGTGCATGTGCTGACCCTTTGCCCGCTGCCGGCACTGCTCGCCGTGCACATTCTCCTGGTCTACCTGTACTGAGGGGCGTCGCCGCGTGTCGCCAAGGGTCATCGTCGGGCTGGTGGGAGCGACGCTGCTCGGCACGGCCTGGGTTGCGGCCACCATGGTCGTGGGCGGCGACCGGCGCATGCTGCTCATCGGCAAGACCACCGACGCGCACCATCAGATCGAATTGGCGTGCGAGACTTGCCATGCCGCGTCCCCGTTCACCGATGCGGCCGCGGCGGAGAAGGCGCTGAACGGGACCTGCCTGAGCTGTCACGAAGCCGAACTGAAGGCCGCCGACGACAGCCATCCCCGCAAGACGTTTCGCAACCCGAGAATGGCCGCCTTCCGGGAGAAGCTCGATGCACGTCTGTGCACGAGTTGTCACGTCGAGCACCGCCCCGAGATCACACGCGCGAGCGCGGTCACCGTCGCGATGGACTTCTGCGCGGCGTGCCATTCCGAAGGCGAGCAGGACGTGCGGCGTAACCGGCCGAGCCATGCTGGTCTCTCCTTCGACACCTGCGCGGACTGCCACAACTACCACGACAACCGGGCGCTCTATGAGGACTTCCTGGTCGCGCACGCGGACGGCCCCGCGCTCGCAACGTCACCGGTGCATGTGGTGACCGCGAAATTCCTCGCCCGGAAACGGCCAGCGGACAAGGCGCTCGGGCGCGACGACGCGGTGGCGCCCCCGGCCGCGCTTGCCGATCCCGAAGCGCTCGATCACTGGACCGGCTCCGGTCACGCCGCGGCCGGTATCAACTGCGCCGCATGCCACGCGCCGGACCTCGCCGGCGCCGCGCCCGCCGGACTCGCGGCCCATTGGGTCGATGCCCCGTCCACCGAAGTCTGCCGGTCCTGCCACAAGCCGCAGGCGAAGACCTTTGCCGAAGGCCGACATGGCATGCGCGGTCACCCCCGCATCGCCGCGCCTCGGGATCCGAGACGGCGACTGGAGACGATTGGGTTCTCTGACGTGATACCCGAGGAGATCGCCGAGTGGCTCGCCGACCCCGCACCGCCCACACTCATGACCGTCGGCGAGGCACGGCTCCCGATGCGACCCGACGCCGACCCGCATCGAATCCTTGATTGCGGCACCTGTCACCGGCCGCACGACGTGAACACCGCGCGTGCCGCGGTCGAAGCCTGTGCGTC
>JAPPFK010000084.1 GCA_028823885.1 Rhodospirillales bacterium
ACCGCTGTCCCCCAAAGCGTGGATCACCGGGTCAAACCCGGTGATGACGACTTGGTTTGTGCCGTATATTCCCTCTCCCTTGGAGGAAGAGGGATGCGGCGATAAGGTCATTCCCCGCCGATGACTACCGCCCCCGCCCAGACTCGACACCTGACCCGAGCCCGGACCCGCCCGGGATTCGCCGCCGCCGGCCTCGACGGCTGGACCATCGGCGCGCTGATGGCGGCCGGATGCGTCGCCGTTCCCATCGGCGCGGTGCTGGTCCTCGCGGCCGGACCGGGCAGCGGCATCTGGGGGCATCTGATCGACACGGTTCTCGCCC
Organism: Rhodospirillales bacterium; assembly: GCA_028823885.1. GTDB lineage: Bacteria > Pseudomonadota > Alphaproteobacteria > Rhodospirillales > UBA2165 > JAJDXO01. The sequence continues at coordinate 323 of JAPPFK010000084.1, forward strand.
GCTATGTCGGGACGACCCTCGGCCTCATGGCCGGCGTCGGGGCGGGGACGCTGATCATCGGCGTCGGCACCGCGTGGCTGGTCACCAATTTCCAGTTTCCGGGGCGGGGACTGTTCGAGTGGTCGCTCCTCCTGCCGCTGGCCATTCCGTCCTACGTCATCGCCTTCGTCTTCACCGACTTCCTCGAATTCGCCGGGCCGGTGCAGGGACTGTTGCGTGAACTCGGCGGCTGGACGTCGCCCAGGGACTACTGGTTCCCCGAGATTCGCTCCCTCGGCGGCGCCATCGCGGTCATGTCCCTGGTTCTCTACCCCTACGTCTACCTGCTATCGCGGGCCGCCTTTCTCGAGCAGTCGGTCGGGATGATGGAGGTCAGCCGCTCCCTCGGCCGGGGGCCCTGGCGCAGTTTCCTGACCGTCGCGGTGCCGCTGGCCCGTCCGTCCATCGTCGTCGGCGTTTCGCTGGTGCTGATGGAGACGCTGAACGATTTCGGCACGGTGGATTTCTTCGCCGTCCAGACCCTGACCCTCGGCATCTTCGACGTCTGGTTCAATCTCAACAGCGTCGCCGGCGCGGCCCAGATCGCCGGCGTCATCCTGCTTTTCGTCATGGTCCTGCTGGCCGCCGAGCGTTTCAGCCGGCGCCGCCAGCGCTACCATGGACAGGGGGGTGCGCTGCGCCGCGCCGTTCCCCGCCCATTGGCGGGTTTCGCCGCGCTGCTCGCCACGCTGGCGTGCGCGCTTCCCCTGGCGCTCGGATTCCTGCTGCCCGTCGGCCTGCTGTCGGCGGACGTCATGGCCAATCTCGAACTGGTCGGCGGGGCGGCGTTTCTGACCAGCGCCGGCAACAGCCTGCTTCTCGCGGCCCTTGCCGCCATCGCCGCGGTGCTGATCGGACTGCAACTCGCCTACGGCGTCCGCCTGAGCGGCAACCGGGCCCTCAAGAGCCTCACCCGGTTTGCCAGCCTCGGCTACGCCATCCCCGGCGCCGTCCTGGCGGTGGGCGTGATGATCCCCTTCGGGCTCCTCGACAACTGGATCGACGCGCAGTCGAGCCGCCTCTTCGGGATTTCCACCGGCCTGATATTGAGCGGCACCGGCGGCGCCCTGGTGTTCGCCTATGTGGTCCGGTTCCTGGCCCTGTCACAAGGCGCCGTCGAGAGCGGTCTCGAACGGGTGACGCCCAACATCGACGGCGCGGCGCGCACCCTGGGCTGCCGTCCGGCCGGGGTCCTGTGGCGGGTTCACGTCCCGCTGTTGCGCGGCAGCATGCTGACCGCCGCCATCCTGGTGTTCGTCGACACCATGAAGGAACTACCCATGACGGTGATCATGCGGCCCTTCAACTTCGAGACTCTGGCGACCCAGGTGCACCAGTTCGCCGCCTCGGAACAATTCGCCGAGGCTTCGCCGTCGGCGCTTGCAATCGTCCTTGCAGGCATCCTCCCGGTGATTATTCTCAGCCGCGCCATGAGGAACACGGTTCACATCGACGCCACCGAGGCGGAGGCATGGAAATGACGGCGGCCCTGGAGATTTCCGGTCTCTCGCACGCCTTCGGCAGGACCCGCGTCCTGGATGACGTGTCCTGCACCGTCGAGCCGAGGGAAATCGTCTGCCTGCTCGGGCCGTCGGGGTGCGGCAAGACGACGCTGCTCCGGCTGGCGGCGGGGCTGGAACGGGTCCAGACCGGCGCCATCAAGCTTCACGGGCAAACCGTCGGCGAGCCCGGCTGGCACGTGCCGCCGGAATCCCGCCGCATCGGACTGATGTTCCAGGACTATGCCCTGTTTCCTCACCTGACCATCGCCGAGAACGTGGCGTTCGGACTCTCCGGCCTTCCCGCCGGCCGGCGCCGGCCGCGCGTCCACGAGGTGCTTTTCCAGGTCAACATGCACGCCTACGCGGATTCCTATCCGCACACGCTTTCCGGCGGCCAGCAGCAGCGGGCGGCGCTGGCGCGGGTGCTGGCGCCCAAGCCCGAGGTCGTCTTGCTGGACGAGCCGTTTTCCGGCCTGGACGAGACGCTGCGCATTCAGGTCCGCGAGGAGACGCTGCGGGTGCTCGGTCAGGCAGGTACGGCGGTCCTGATGGTGACTCACCATCCGGAAGAAGCGATGTTCATGTCGGACCGCATGATGGTCATGGGGCCGGGCGGCATCATCCATCAGGTGGGTGCGCCGGCCGAGGTCTATGCCAATCCGGCGAACCGGTTCGTCGCCACCTTCTTCGGCCGCACCAACTTGATATCGGGCGTCGTGCGCAACGGCATGGTCGACACGCCGCTCGGCACGGTGGCGGCCGGCGGCCGGGGCGAGGGGTGCGCGGTCGATGTCGTGTTCCGGTCGAACGGCGTTACCCTGTCGAGCACCGACGCGCAGGCCTGTCCCGTCGAAATCGTCTCCGCGCGTCCCATGGGCCGGGACACCCGGGTCCGGTTCAAGATTGCGGGCGACGAGGCGGGCGCCACCTATCTTTGCCGGGTTCCCGGCATTTTCATGGCCGACGGCTCGGCCGGGGTGACGGCTAGGCTGGACCCCGCCGGGGCGTTCGTCTTTCACCGCGGCGGCCCGGAAACCGAGCGGACCTCGGCCTCCGGCCCTGTTCACGGCCCGTCCGCCGGCGACGCATAACTCTCTGTTTCGTAAGGAGTTCGTCATTTGCAGGCGCCATTCGGCGTGGCATAGTAACCGCAACGAAACTGCGGCCATTGGAAAGGTCTCGACCAGGGATGAAGAGCGGACGCGACCACGCGCGCGTACTAATCTACAGCCATGACAGCTTTGGACTGGGGCACCTTCGCCGGTGCCGGGCGATCGCCCATGCCCTGGTCGGCTCGTCCGGCGGACTATCGGTTCTGATACTGTCCGGCTCGCCGATCATCGGCAGTTTCGATTTCCGTGCGCGTGTCGACTTCGTGCGCGTCCCCGGGGTCATCAAGCTGCGCAACGGCGAGTACACCCCGCTCAATCTGCATCTGGATATCGAGCATACCATGGACCTGCGCGGCTCCATCATTCGCCATACGGCGGAGGCCTTCGATCCGGATCTGTTTATCGTCGACAAGGAGCCTCTCGGACTTCGCGGCGAGGTGAGCGAGACGCTCCATGTGCTCAAGGAACGGGGAACGGCGTTGGCGCTCGGTCTGCGGGACGTGATGGATGAGCCGGCGCTCCTCGGACCCGAATGGGAACGCAAGAACGTCATGCCGGCGCTGATGGACCTTTACGACCAGATCTGGGTTTATGGCCTGCCCCAAATCTACGATCCGCTGTCCGGGCTGGACATTCCCGATCAGGTTCGCCGCAAGATGGTCTTCACCGGATACCTGCGCTACGGCGTGCCGGATGCGGCTTCGGTCTCGCAGACACCTGATATTCAGGAACCCTATATTCTGGTGACCGCCGGGGGCGGCGGTGACGGCGACGCGCTGGTCGACTGGGTGATCCGCGCCTATGAGACCGACCCCGATATCCCGCACCCGTCGCTGATCGTTTTCGGACCGTTCATGCAGCCGGAAAGTCAGGAGGCGTTTCTTGACCGCATTGCGCGGTTGGACACGGTCGAGGCGATTACCTTCGATGCCCGTCTCGAACACTTCGTCAAGGCGGCGGTCGGCGTCGTGGGAATGGGGGGATACAATACCTTCTGCGAGATCCTCTCGTTCGACAAGCCCGCCCTGATCGTGCCGCGAACGCGGCCCAGGATGGAGCAGTACATCCGGGCGGCGCGGGCGCAGGAAACCGGCCTGCTTTCCATGTTGGAGGACGACGGCATCCGGGATGCGAAATCCATGGCGACGGCGCTCAGGCAACTGACCCAACAGAAGCGGCCGTCCGAAGTGGTCGTTCCCGGATTGCTCGATGGTCTCGGGAATATCTGCCGTCTGACCGATACGTGGCTCGACGAGGATCGGCGTCCGGACATCAAGGTCGTCGAAGAAAGGGCCTGATGACCACGGCCATCGTCCTGAAGGGCTACCCGAGGCTTTCCGAGACATTCATCGCGCAGGAAATTCTGGCGCTGCAGCGGGCGGGCCTCGACCTCGGTATCGTCTCGCTGCGTCACCCGACGGACAGCACCGTCCATCCGGTTCACCGCCGGATCGACGCGCCGGTCAATTACCTGCCCGAATATCTGTGGCGCGAGCCGGTCCGCGTGCTGAGATCCTGGTGGCGCGTCCGCAGACTCGAGACCTATGCCGACGCGCGCCGGGCCTGGCGCAGGGACCTTTCGCGCGATCCCACGCCGAACCGGATACGGCGCTGGGGGCAAGCGCTGGTGCTGGCCGCCGAATTGGGGCCCGAGGTCGACCGTCTGTACGCCCACTTCCTTCACACGCCGTCATCCGTCGCGCGGTATGCGTCGATCCTCCGGAACATTCCATGGTCCGCTTCGGCGCACGCCGTCGATATCTGGACCACCCCCGAATGGGAACTGCGGGAAAAGCTCGCCAGCGCCGACTGGGTGCTGACCTGCACCGAGGTAAACCGGGAATACCTGTCGCCGCTCGCCCCTGATCCGGATCGGGTGTCGCTGGCCTATCACGGCGTCGATCTCGACCGGTTTCCGGCCGGAGCGGGGAAGAAAAATTCCCGCCATACACGAAGCCCGGAATCGCCCATCCGTATATTGTCCGTCGGCCGGCTGGTGCCCAAGAAGGGGTATGCGGATCTCATCACGGCCTTGGCGAAGCTGCCGAGGGAACCGGCCTGGCGGTTCGAGCACATTGGCGGCGGACCCGAAAGGAAGCGGCTTCGGCGGTTGGCCGAGGCGCTGGGGATCGGGGATCGAATTGACTGGCGCGGCGCCCAGCCGCAGGACGTGGTTGCCGAGGCTTACCGGACGTCGGATATCTTCGCGCTCACCTGCGTGGTCGCGCCCAACGGGGATCGGGACGGGTTGCCGAACGTCCTGATGGAAGCGCAGAGCCAGGGCCTGCCTGTCGTCGCAACCAACGTGTCCGCGATACCCGAGCTGATCCTCGATGGCAAAACCGGCTTGCTTGCCGAGCCGGGAGACACGGCGGCCATTGCGGCCCATCTGGAGTTGCTGATCCGTGATGCCGGTCGCCGGGATGCAATCGGCGCCGCGGGATCGGCGCGGGTCCGAAGCAGCTTCGCCTTCTCCCATTGCGTCGGTTCGGTCGTCGAGAAATTTGGTCTGCAGGCGCGCCCTACGGTTTCGCGGGTCGCATGAAGATCGCCTTCTATGCGCCGATGAAATCTCCCGATCACCCAATACCGTCGGGGGATCAAATTGTCGGCAGGGCGTTGATTTCAGCGCTGGAGGGCGCCGGCCATGACGTCGACATAGGTTGCCGGATACGAACCTGGCAGAAGTTCCCCGATGCGCGCCGGCAGGAACGCCTCGCGGAATTGAGCGAGCGGGCGGCGGAGATGCTGGTCCGCCGGTATCGGCGCCGGCCCGGACAACGGCCGGACCTCTGGTTTACCTACCACCTCTATCACAAGGCGCCCGACTGGCTCGGCCCCGCGGTGAGCGAAAGAATGGGAATTCCCTATGTGGTGGCCGAGGCGTCCTTCGCGCCGAAACGGGCGGCGGGTCCCTGGGACGTGGGGCACAAGGCCGCCGAGGCGGCAATTCGCAAGGCGAAGGCCATCTTCGGCATGAATTCCCTCGACGCCGCCTGCGTGGTGCCGCTGGTTTCCGATGGCGCCGGGATGGTTCAGCTCAAACCCTTCCTCGCCGGCGAAGCCGGTCCCGGCCGCGCCGGACGCGGACAGGCGAGGTGGGCATTGTCGGCCCGCTACGGTCTGGATCCTGAGATTCCCTGGTTGCTGACCGTGGCGATGATGCGCGACGACGCCAAACTGCGCTCCTATGAAACCCTTGCCGCGGCCCTCGACCGGATCTCGGGCGCGTCCTGGCAATTGGTTGTCGCCGGCGACGGCGGAGCGCGATCGAAGGTAGAAAAACTTCTTCCATTGGATCGGTGCGTGTTTACCGGCCAGCTCGGCGCCGACGGGCTCGCGGTGCTGTATTCCGCGGCCGACCTGTATGTTTGGCCCGCCATCAACGAGGCTTACGGAATGGCGCTTCTGGAGGCCCAGGCGGCCGGACTGCCGGTCGTCGCGGGCGACACGGGCGGGGTAGGCGATATCGTCCGCCATGGCGAGACGGGACTCCTGGTGCCGGTGGGCGATGCGGCCGCCTTTGCCGAAGCCGTCATGTCCCTGCTCGGGGATGAAGACCGCCTCGGGGACATGGGCGGACGGGCCGCCGAAGTGGCCGAACGGGAGCATAGTCTCGAGGCGGCCTCGGCCGCCATGGGGCCTGTTCTGGAGGCGCTCGTCCAATGACCATCCTCGCCATGATCCGGCACGGCAATACGGACTGGAACAGGCAGGGGCTTATCCAGGGGCACAGCGACATCGGACTGGGCCCGGAGGGAAAGCGGGAAGTGGCCGGCTGGCGGGTTCCCGACGACCTCGACGGTCATGACTGGATCGCCAGCCCGCTCAGTCGGGCCATGGAGACCGCCCGAATTCTCATCGGACGGCCGCCGGAAATCGATTCGCGTCTTTCGGAGATGAGCTGGGGGGAATGGGAAGGACGCACTCTTGGAGATTTGCGGGCCGAACTGGGCGATCTGATGGCGGCCTGGGAGGCGAAGGGATTGGATTTCCGCGGGCCCGGCGGTGAAAGTCCGAGAGAGGTCCAGGACCGGGTCAAACCCTTTTTGGCCGAGCGCTCGGAGGCCGGCCGGCCAACGGTCGCGGTTTGCCACCGCGGCGTGGTGCGCGCCGTCTACGCCTTGGCGACAGGCTGGGACATGGTGGATAAACCGGAAACCAAGCTCCAGGACAACTGTGTTCACTATTTTCGGCTCGAGGCCGGCGGCCGCCCGGTGATCGAACGTCTCAACGTCGGCCTGGAGCCTTGAGGAACGTGCCCGCGGTCCTGTTCTACGTCCAGCATCTTCTCGGCATCGGCCATCTGAAACGGGCGGCGACCCTGGCTCGCGCCATGTCCGCCCGGGGGATCGAGGTGACCCTCGTCTCCGGGGGTGAGCATGTCCCGGTCCTCGATGACAGCGGCATGCGGTTCGTTCAGTTGCCGCCGGTGAAAGCGTCGGACCGGACCTTCGGTACCGTCGTCGATGCGGACGGCCGGGAAATCGACAGCGAAACCCGCACCGAACGCCGGGATATGCTGATCAAGCTGCTCAATGAAATCAGGCCCGATGTCCTGATATTGGAGCTTTATCCCTTCGGCAGGCGTCAATTGCGTTCCGAATTGACGCCGCTGATCGAGAAGGCGCGGGAGATGTCGCCGCGTCCCAGGATCGTCTCTTCCGTCCGCGACATTCTGGTCGAAAAGAACCGGCCCGAGCGGGACCGGGAGATGGTCGATACGGCGAAACGGCTGTTCGATGCGGTCCTCGTCCATGGCGACCCGGCGCTGATCCCATTCGATCGAACGTTTCCGCTGGCTGGCGAGATTGCGGATCTCCTGCACTACACCGGCTACGTGGTCGAGCACCGGAAGATCGAAAATGCAAAGGGCGAGCAGGGGACGGGAGAGGTCATCGTCTCGTCGGGCAGCGGCGCCGTCGGCGAACTGCTTCTGAGGACCGCCGTCGAGGCGCGGCCGCATACATCCTATTCGGACATCCCCTGGCGATTGCTGGCCGGGTACAGCCTGCCGGACGACATCTTCGACGATATTGCCGGTGGGGCGCCCGATGGCGTGGTGGTTGAGCGCGCCCGGGAGGATTTCGTCACGCTGCTGAAGAATTGCCGGTTGTCGATCAGCCAGGGCGGCTACAACACCATTATGGAAGTGCTGGCTTGCGGCGCGCGGGGAATCGCGGTGCCTTACGCCGGCGGTCACGAGACCGAGCAAACCCTGCGGGCGCGTCTCCTGGAGGAGCGGGGGTTGATCCAGCAGATGCCGGAGGAAGAACTCACCGTCGAAAGACTGGTCGCCGCCATCGAGCGGGCGGAGAGCTTGGACCCGCCGCGTCCGGACAGCATCGATACGGGCGGCGCGGATGAAACCGCGCGGCTGGTCGAGCATCTGATTCCGGCCGCCGGGGCCGGCAATGACAACGGCAATATCGGCGCCTAAGTCATTGGAACGAGGCGGGGTATTCGCTACGCTGGCGCCCAAGGCGGCGATGCGGACGCGGTGAGCCGGGCAATGGGACGGGCCGAGGAGAGGTAGACCAGTTGGAGAAGGGGCTCTTTTCCTACATCTGGCGTCACAGCAAGATGCAGCAGCTGTTCCTGCTCATATTGAGCGTGGCGGCGATGCCGTTCTATTTCTACTCGCTCGATATTCCCAAGCAGATCGTCAACGAGGCCATCGGCGGCGAAGATTTCCCGCAGGAAATCCTTGGGTTCGAGTTAGAGAAGATTGCGTTTCTGATGTTTCTGTCAGGGGTGTTTCTGCTCCTGGTCCTGATCAATGGCGGTTTCAAATACGTCAACAACGTCTACCGCGGCATTGTCGGCGAGCGAATGCTTCGCCGTCTTCGCTTCGAGCTGGTTTCGCGGGTCATGCGCTTCCCGCTGCCCCAATTCCGCAAGACCTCGCAAGGCGAAGTGGTCTCCATCGTCTCCCAGGAGACCGAGCCCTTGGGCGGGTTTTTCGCCGATGCATTCGCGCTGGTCATTTATCAGGGCGGGCTGCTGGCGACCCTGATGGCGTTCATGTTCGTGCAGGATTGGAAGCTGGGTCTCGCGGCGATCGTCCTATATCCGCCGCAGGCATATCTAATCCCCATACTCCAGCGGAAGGTCAACGCCCTCGGTAAACAGCGGGTACAGGCGGTTCGGGAACTCTCGGAGCGGATCGGCGAAGCGGTCGGCGGGGCGTCCGAAATACACGCCAACGATACCTCGCAGTTCGAATTGGCCGACTTCTCCTACCGTCTCGGGATCATCTATCGAATCCGGTTCCGGATTTACGTCCTCAAGTTCCTGATCAAGTTCATCAACAACACCCTCGCCCTGTTGACGCCGTTCTTCTTCTATTCGATCGGCGGCTGGCTGGTGATCCGCGGCGATCTCACACTGGGGGCGCTGGTCGCCGTGCTCACCGCCTACAAGGATGTGTCGGCGCCGTGGAAAATGCTGCTGACCTACTACCAGCGCATGGAAGACGCCCGGATCAAGTTCACGCAGATCGCCGACAAGTTTCAGCCGGCCGGAATGCTCGACGAGGAGACCCAGACGGAAGAACCCGAAAGTTGGCCGGAGTTTTCCGGCAAGCTGGTCGCCTCGAACATCAGCCTTTCCGAGGATGACGGCCTGCGGGTTATCGACGGCGCCTCCTTGTCAATCGATCTTCCCCGTCACGTAGCGCTGGTCGGGCCCGGCGGCAGCGGCAAGAACGAATTTTCGCAGGTGCTCGCCCGGCTGCTCGCGCCGGACGGCGGCCGGCTCAGTATCGGCGGCCACAATCTCATCGAGCTTCCGGAAACCGTCGTCGGCCGAAAGATTTCGTATGTGGGTCAAAACGCCTACATGTTCGCGGGAACCATCCGGGACAACCTGCTCTACGGCCTGAAGCACCGGCCCCAGGCCGAGCGGCCGGTGGAAGGCGAGGACGTCAAGCAGCGCGAGTGGGAAATTCGAGAGGCGAAGAGTTCCGGCAACCTCGAATATGACCGGCTGGCCGATTGGGTCGATATGGCGGCCGTCGGAGGCCCCGACAATCTGACGGTGCGGATCAACGAGGTCCTGCGGGTGGCCGGCCTCGCGACCGATATCTATCAGATAGGTTTGCGCCAGACCGTTGACCCGCGGGAGCAGCCCGAGCTTGCCGCCCTGGTTCTGGAAGCCCGAAAAAAGATGCGCCGGCGGCTGGAGGAACCCGAGGTCTCGCAGTTCGTTGAAAGCTTCGATTCGGAAAAATTCAATACCAATGCTTCCGTGGCGGAGAACATCCTGTTCGGCACGCCGGTGGGCGATGAATTCGCCATCGACCGGCTGGGTGAAAACGCCTACGTGCTTGGTGTTCTGGAGACGGTTGGCCTTAGCGGCGATTTTCTCGAAAAAGGCCTGCGGCTGGCCGAAATCATGGTCGACCTGTTCCAGGGGCTGCCGCCGGATCACGAATTTTTTGAACGCTTCAGCTTCATCGGTTCCGACGATCTGCCGGAGTTTCAGGCCATACTGGCGCGGGTCGCGCAAAACGGCCTCGAGTCCATCGGCGATGAAGACATGGCCCGCCTTCGGGCCTTGCCATTCCGGCTTATTCCCGCCCGCCACCATCTGGGTCTCATCGACGAACCGTTCCGGCCGCGCATTCTGGAGGCCCGGAAGGCATTCCACGCAGGTCTGCCCGACGAGATGACTGCCTCGGTGGAGTTCTTCGATGTCGAAGCCTACAACGCGGCGAGCCCGGTTCAGGACAATATCCTTTTCGGCAAGCTCGCCGGCGAGCGCGCCGGGAGTGCGGAAAGGGTCGGCGATCTGGTCTCCGAGGTGGTGGATGAAGCCGGCCTCCGCCAGCACATCGTCGATCTTGGCCTCGACTACAATGTCGGGATCGGCGGCGCGCGGCTTTCCATCGGACAGCGGCAGAAGCTCGGTATCGCGCGCGGGATTATCCGGAAGCCCGACATATTCGTTATCAACGAAGCGCTCAGCGGCCTCGACCCGGACAATCAGTCCTTGATTCTCGAAGGCGTTCGCCGCTTCCAGGACGGCCGCTCGCTGATCTATGTGGACGGCCAATCGCCGGGCAGCTCCGACTTCGAGCAAGTCGTGTCGATGGCGAGCGGCAAGGTGGTGGACCAGGGCCTCGGCGCCCAGCCGGCGCCCGTCGAGGAGGCCGGTGAACGGGAGGAAGGGGCCGGTGGTTTCGGGGACGAGATCGATGTCCTGTCGTCGATCCCGCTTTTCGAGGGCATGGACCGCTCCCGGCTCAAGCTGCTGACCTTCGCCTCGGACCGCCACATCTACGATCCGGGCCAGGTGGTGATCCGTCAGGGCGAAGTCGGCGAGACCGCGTACATCATACTCGGCGGGACCGCGGACATTATTCTGGAAACCGCCGACGGGCCGGCCAATATCGCGACCCTGGGGCGCAATGATCAGTTTGGCGAATTGGCGCTGCTGTGCGAGGCGCCGCGGACCGCCACCGTCATGGCCGGCGAGCCGCTGACCGTGCTCAGCATTTCCAAAGACGTGTTCATCAAGCTGATTGCCGAGGATGCTGAGATGTCGGCCCGGATTACGCGCTCCATCGCGGAGCGGCTGGAGAGGACCACACGCGACCTAAGCGCCGCCTCCACCGTACGGGACCCGGTCACCAACCTTCCGGATGCCCGTATTTTCCGGGATCGCCTCCGCCAGTCGACGGCCCGTTTCCGCCGCTTCGGCGAGCGGGCCGCTATCGTGATCTGGACCCTCGACGATATTCACGGCGCCAATGGCGGGTTGCCCACAGCCGCCCGTGACAATTTGTTCAAGGAGATAGCCGAGCGTCTGACGGTTTGTACCCAGGAAACCGATACCCGGGCCCGTCTTTCCGAGGCTGAGTTTGGGATAATCCTTGGCACCATGGACGCGGATGCCGACCCCCTGGCGATGGCCCAACGAGTAGTGGATTGCATTGCCCGACCCGTCGAAGTGGATGGTCACACGGTGAAGCTGGGTGAGGCGGGAGAAATCAGGTTCCTCGTACTCGATGATCGGGGCGCCGATACGCAACTGGAAGCCTGCCGGTCGGGAGAGGGGCAGGTTCTCGTTCCGTCCGAGGTTCCCGCGGAAACCGGCGAGGCGGCCGCCGAGCAAACAGGGGACGATAGCGATCGTCCAGGGTCATGATGTTGCCGCCGGAGAAGGATTGAGAAGAGCCCCATGTCGAACGACCCCCTCGGATATCCCCTGTCGAAAATCGGCGCGGATTATCTTCGCTCGGCGATCGGGGCGGCTCTCTGCCTGCTGCCGCTGGCCTTCGGGACTCCGCTCAAGGGCGGCGTATGGCTGCTGGTCGCGCTGGCTTTGATGTTTGTCTTGTTCGCGGTCCGCACCTTCGCGCGCCAGATGACCAGGGTTTGGGTGAGCGACGAAGGCATTGCCGTCAGCGGCTTCATCAGGCGAATATTGCGCTGGGAGCTGTTGAGTGAGGTTACGCTGTCCTACTACTCGACATTTCGCGGCCGGGGAAAAGGGTGGATGCAACTGAGACTTCGGGGGGACGGGCAAACCTTGAGGCTTGAATCGTCCCTGGAAGATTTCGACCGGGTCGCGCGACATGCCGTCGATGCGGCCCGGCGAAACGGTCTGGCGCTGCAGCCGTCGACGGTAAAGAACTTCAGCGCCATGGGAATCGAGTACTGAAATGGCCGAGCCGTTCGATCAAGACATCCTGACGGTAAACGACCTGAAGGTCGAGTTCCGGGTCCCGTCCGGGGTCGTGAGGGCCGTCGACGGCGTCTCGTTTGCCGTGGGGCCCGCGGAAACCGTCGCCATCGTCGGCGAGTCGGGATCCGGCAAATCGACCATCGCCCAGGCGGTGATGGGTATCCTGCCCAAGGTCGCGCGGATCACCGGCGGTCAAATCCTGTTCAACGATCCGGCCCGGCTTTCGGGAAGCGGGGACCGGCAGGACGGGCGTTCAGGCGTCACCGATATTGCCGCGTTGCCGGCGCGCGGACGCACCATGCAGTCGATCCGCGGCGGCCGCATCTCGATGATCTTCCAGGAGCCCATGACGTCGCTGTCGCCGCTCCACACCATCGGCGACCAGATCAGCGAAGCCAATATGCTGCACTGCGACTCCACCAGGAACGATGCCATCCAGGCGGTGGTCGAAATGCTCCGGCTGGTCGGCTTCCCCAATCCCGAAAAGGCGGTCAAGACCTACCCGTTCGAACTTTCGGGCGGGCTTCGGCAGCGGGCCATGATCGCCATGGCGCTGGTCTGCAACCCGGCCTTGCTGATCGCCGATGAACCGACCACCGCCCTCGACGTGACGATCCAGGCGCAAATTCTGAAGTTGATGGACGATCTTCAATCTCATTTGAAGATGTCGGTGCTGATCATCACCCATGATCTGGGCGTGGTCGCCAACGTCGCCGATCATGTCGTCGTCATGTACAGCGGCAAGGTCATGGAGTCCGGATCGAGCCGGCTGATATTCGACAATCCGGAGCATCCCTATCTCAAGTCGCTGTTCCGCGCGGTTCCGCACTTCGATATGAAACCCGGCGAGCGGCTGGTGCCGATCCGCGAAATAGAGCACACGACCGGCCATCTGCTGGCGCCCAAGGAAAACGACGGCGCCGATGCCGGCGATTCCAGCCCCATGCTCTCCGTCAACGGCATCTCCAAGTCGTTCACCATCCGCAAGGAGGGCCTGTTCGGCGGCGGCCAATCGACCATCAAGGCGGTCGAGGATGTGAGCTTCGACATAGCCCGCGGCGAAACCCTGGGGCTGGTCGGGGAGAGCGGCTGCGGCAAGACGACGCTCAGCAAAATCATCATGGGGGCGCTTCAGCCAGACAGCGGAGAGGTCCTGCTTCGGGATGACGGGAAGACGGTCGACGTCACCAAGCTGTCGCCAAAGGAAATGATCCCCTATCGCAAGGTCTACCAGTACATCTTCCAGGACCCGTTCGGCTCCTTGAATCCGCGAATGACCGTGTTCGACATCATCAGCGAACCGTTGGTCATCCACGATATCGGTGATCGCGGCTATCGGGTGGAGATGGTGAAGGAGTTGATGAATTTGGTCGGCTTGGACCCCCGGTTCCTCAACCGTTATCCCCACAGTTTTTCGGGCGGTCAGCGTCAGCGCATCAGCATCGCGCGCTCGATGGCGCTGAAACCCGATCTCCTGTTGTGCGACGAGCCGGTATCGGCGCTCGATGTATCTGTTCAGGCACAGATCCTGAACCTGATGAAGGACCTGCAGGACGAGCTTGGTCTGACCTATCTGTTCGTCTCGCATAATTTGGCGGTGGTCGATTACGTTGCCGACCGCATCGCCGTGATGTGCGCCGGGCAGCTGGTTGAACTCGCCGGCCGGGAAACCCTGTTCCGCGATCCGGTTCACCCGTATACCAAGGCCCTGTTGGCGGCAGTGCCGTTTCCGGACCTCAACCGCCGCCTCGATCTATCCGCGCTCATGGAGGGAAAGGCGTCGGTTCCGGCCGCCTGGCCGGAACCATTCACGGTCGCCGGCAACGCAAAACCGAAATTGGTCGATGTCGGGGACGGTCATTTCGTTAGGATGACCGGGGACGCCCCCGAAATAAGGAAAGCGTCATGAGAGGATCACCGGGTACGCTTGCCGCCGGCGCATCGCTATGGGCGTTTTTGATTTCGGCCCCGGCCCTGGCTGCCTTCGACGAGACCCCGAGCCTGAAGGCCGAGGTCGAGGCGGGTAAATTGCCGCCGGTGGCCAAGCGCCTGCCGGCCGAGCCGTGGGGGGTTATGTCCCACGCAAAACCCACCCCGGCGGGCAGGCACGGCGGCAAACTGAACATCCTCATGGGGCGCGCCAAGGACGTACGCCAAATGGTGGTGTACGGCTATGCGCGGCTGGTCGGATACGATGAGAAGTTCAATCTCGTTCCCGACATTCTTGAGAGCGTCGATATCAAGGATGGCCGGCAGTTCACCCTGAACCTGCGCAAGGGCCACCGTTGGTCGGACGGCCGTCCCTTTACCGCCGAGGATTTCCGCTACTGGTGGGAGGACATGGCCGCCGACCCGGATATCTCCAGGCTCGGACCGCCGGCGTTCATGCTGGTCAACGGAAAGCCGCCGAAATTCGAGGTGATCGGCGAAACGATGGTCCGTTATACCTGGGACGCGCCGCACCCGAAGTTCCTGCCGCTGCTCGCCGGCGCCCGGCCCGAGTTCATCTACCGGCCCGCCCACTACATGAAACGGTTTCACGCCAAGCATCAGGACGCGGCGAAGCTCGACGGGATGGTCAAGGCGGCCAAGCGACGCAACTGGGCCTCGCTGCATTTCCGCTACGACCGGCCTTACAAGAACGACAATCCCGACTTCCCGAGCCTCCAGCCTTGGGTCCAAACCACCAAGCCGCCGTCGAAGCGGTTCATCTTCAAGCGCAATCCGTACTTCCACCGGGTCGATGAGCGCGGCCGGCAGTTGCCCTATATGGACGAGGTGATCCTTACGGTGGCGAGTTCGAATCTCATTTCGACGAAGGCGGGTACCGGCGATACGGATCTTCAGGCCCGCGGCATTGCGTTGAAGAATTTTCCGTACCTCAAGAAGGCGGAAAAACGGAACGACTACATTATGAGGCTTTGGCCCACCGCCAAGGGCGCCCAGATGGCGCTTTATCCCAACATGAACCACTCCGACCCGAAATGGCGGAAGCTCTTCCGGGACGTGCGGTTCCGGCGCGCTCTGTCGCTCGCGATAGACCGCCGGCAGATCAGCAAGCTGATCTACTTCGGCTTGGCGTCGCCGACCGGCAATAGCGTTCTGCGGGAGAGCCAGGTGTACAGAAAGGAATACGCCGAACGCTGGGCCAAGCTGGACGTCAAGAAGGCCAACGCGCTGCTCGACGAATTCGGGCTCGAGAAAGCGGGGGCGGTGCGGCGGCTTCCCGACGGACGCCCGCTGGAGATCACGGTCGAGACCTCCGGTGAGGAATTGGAGCAGACCGATATCCTTCGGCTGGTCAAGGACACCTGGGCGAAGATCGGCGTCAAGATGCTGATCAAGCCTTCTCAGCGGGAGGTCCTGCGGAACCGGGTATTCGCCGGCTCGACGCAGGTTGCCGTCTGGTTCGGCCTGGAGAACGGCATTCCGACGGCCGAAACGTGCCCGTCCGCCTTGGCCCCGACCAGCCAGCAACACCTGCAATGGCCGAAGTGGGGACAGTATGTCGAGACCAAGGGCAAGGCGGGCGAGCCGGTCGACATGGAAGGCCCAAGGAAGCTGATGGAATTGAACGAGGCGTGGAACGTCTCGACGTCCAAGGACGAGAAGGCCAAAATCTGGCATCGGATGCTCGATCACTTCACCGATCAGGTCTACACCATCGGTCTCGTCTCCCGGGTTCCGCAGCCGGTCGTGGTCAACGCGCGCCTGCGGAACGTTCCCAAGAAGGCGATCTACAATTGGGAACCGGGCGCGCACTTTGGTGTGTACCGGCCCGACACCTTCTGGTTCGCGGGCAACTGATACCGCCCGGACGGGTAGCTGGGAGACGGGCCTGACATGCTGAACTATCTCGCGCGCAGGACACTGGTGATGGTGGTCACGCTGGCCATCATCAGCGCCTTGGTA
This sequence comes from Rhodospirillales bacterium, assembly GCA_028823885.1. Lineage (GTDB taxonomy): Bacteria > Pseudomonadota > Alphaproteobacteria > Rhodospirillales > UBA2165 > JAJDXO01. The sequence goes on from JAPPFK010000084.1 coordinate 16,578, forward strand.
TTCATCATCGTAAACCTGCCCGAGGGCGACTACCTCTCATCCGTCATTGCCGAGCTGGAGAGCCAGGGCGAGAGCGTCGATCGGCAGAAGATCCAGTTCCTGCGCGAGCAATATGGGCTCGACAAGCCGTTATGGCAGCAATATCTGGTCTGGGTCGGCGGCTTGGTGCAGGGTGATCTCGGCTTCTCCTTCGAATTGGATTTGCCGGTTCAGGACGTATTGGGCGATCGAATATTTCTGACCATCGTCGTGAACTTCTTCTCGGTGCTGTTCATTTACATCGTTGCATTCCCAATCGGGGTCTATTCGGCGACCCATCAGTACAGCTGGGGCGATTACGGCCTGACCTTCGTCGGGTTCTTGGGGTTGGCGACGCCCAACTTCCTCTTGGCCCTCATTCTCATGTATGCCGCCAACCGGTTCTTCGGCACGTCCATCGGCACGCTGATGGCGCCGGAATTTCTGGATCAGCCCATGTCCTTCGGCAAGGCGCTGTCGATCCTCGAACACCTGGCGGCGCCGGTGATCATCATCGGCACGGCGGGAACGGCGGGCATGATCCGGCGGCTGCGCGCGAACCTTCTCGATGAGCTCTACAAGCAATATGTGGTGACCGCCCGGGCCAAGGGCTTGGCCGAGGGCAAGCTGCTGGTCAAGTATCCGTTGCGGATGGCGCTCAATCCCTTCATCGCGGATATCGGCAACCTGCTGCCGCAAGTGGTGTCGGGATCGGTGATCGTCTCCATCGTCATGGGATTGGAGACGGTCGGTCCGCCGCTCGTCCGCGCGCTCCAGAGCCATGACTTTTTCCTGTCCGGCGCGGTCCTGATGTTCGTCGCGGTGCTGACCGTGATCGGCATGTTCCTGTCCGACCTGGCGCTCGCCGTTCTCGATCCCCGAATTCGCCTGACCGGGGGGGCCGCGAAATGAGCAACGGCAATCGGCATTTCGTCTCCCCGGAGCCGTTCAACCCGCAGCAAATCGAGGCCCTGACGGCCGAGCAGGAAAAATACTTCCTGGCATCGCAATGGAAGATGATGTGGTGGCGGTTGAAGCGTCACCGCCTTGCCGTCGCTTCGGGCATCGTGCTGGCGGTCATGTACTTCAGTGTCCTGATCACGGAGTTCCTGGCTCCTTACGAACTGTCGGCCCGGAACGAGGATTTCCTGCATGCCCCGCCGCAGGTCATTCACTTCTTCCATGAGGGCGATTTTGTCGGGCCCTTCGTTTATGGCCTGGATCAGACACTGAACCTCGAGACGTTGCAGCGGGAGTATTCCGTCAACCGCGACGAAGTACAGCCGCTGAGATTTTTCTGTTCCGGCGATCCCTACCGGTTCTGGGGCATGGTGGAGGCGGATTTCCACCTGGTTTGCCCGGCCGAGAACGGGACGTTCTTCCTTCTCGGTACGGATCGGCTGGGACACGACATGTGGTCCCGGATTCTCTATGGCGCCCGCATTTCGCTGACGGTTGGGCTGATCGGCATCACCCTCAGTTTTATTCTCGGCATCGTCATCGGCGGCCTCGCCGGCTATTTCGGCGGCTGGGTCGACAATCTGGTGCAGCGGGTGATCGAGATTCTTCGCTCGCTGCCGGAATTGCCCCTATGGATGGCGCTGTCCGCGGCGCTGCCGGCCAGTTGGAGTCCGGTTCTGGTCTATTTCGGCATCACGCTCATATTGGCGCTGGTCGACTGGCCGGGGCTGGCGCGGGCGGTTCGGTCCAAACTGCTGGCGCTCCGGGAAGAAGATTTTGCGACGGCCGCCACACTCATGGGCGCGAAGCCGTCGCGGGTCATTGGACGCCACCTGTTGCCCAACTTCATGAGCCACCTGATCGCCTCGGCGACCCTGTCCATCCCGACGATGATCCTGGCGGAGACCGCACTCAGTTTCCTCGGGCTTGGTCTTCGTCCGCCGATCACCAGTTGGGGGGTCCTGCTCATCGAGGCTCAGAATATCGAGGCCGTGGTGCTGTTCCCGTGGCTGATGACTCCCATGGTGCCGGTGATCATCGTCGTCCTCGCCTTCAATTTCCTGGGCGACGGACTGCGCGACGCGGCCGATCCCTACAAGTAGCCGCCTCGACGGCGGCGGGCGGGCCCGCTAGGTTTCGTCCATGAAGTTCGACGATGTCCGCGCCGCGTTGGACGGCATTCCGTACCTGGGGGTCGATGAGGGCTGGGAGCTTTACCAGTTCGTCGTCAACCATCGCCCCGAGCGGTGCCTGGAACTGGGCCACGCCCACGGCGTGTCATCGGTCTATTTGGCCGCGGCCATGGAGGAGGAAGGCCTCGGGCATCTCGATACGGTCGACCTGCTCGCCGCCGGCGGCCGGGACCCAAATCTCGAAAGCTTGCTCGAAAGGACGGGGCTCGACGGCCGGGTCACCATTCACCGGGAAAAGAACTCATACACCTGGTTCCTGAAAAAGCGGATCGAGGCGCGTTCCGGGAACGGGGTGTGCGAGCCGTGCTACGACTTCTGTTTCATCGACGGGGCGAAGAATTGGACCATCGACGGGCTGGCATTTTTTTTGGTCGACAAACTCTTGCGGCCCGGCGGCTGGCTGTTGTTCGACGACTATACTTGGACGATGGGAAAACATCCCGGCCGGATGCAGAGCGACGGAATTACCGTGCGGAGCCTCAGCCAAGAGGAGGTGTCGGTTCCCCACATAGAGGCCGTCTACCGGCTGCTTGTCACCCAGCATCCGGACTACGGGAATTTCGAGGTGCAGGACAATTGGTGGGCCTGGGCGCAAAAATTGGGCGCGGAGGCGGCGGGGACCGACCGGGCGATCCGGGAGACCCGCATGAAATGGCATGAGCGCGAAGAATTGGATGCAAACGACTGACGTCGGTTTATTGGCCGCGGTGGTTGTCAAGGGACAGGATCGTTCACATATAATGGAGTATGAGCGTGATCGAAACTCCGGGCAAAAATAGCGGCCCACCACGGCCAAGGGACAACTGCCCGGTTCCCGTCGCCGGCCCGGTGCTCAGGCCGGTATTGATCGGCGCGGGCGTGTTCTTTGTCGCCCTCGGCGCTGTCGGCACCGTTGTACCCGGATTGCCGACGACAATCTTTCTGATTGTTGCCGCATGGTGTTTCGCCCGTTCGTCGACGCGATTTTATGGCTGGCTATACAGCCGGCCGCGTTTCGGCCCGTTATTGATCAATTGGGAACGACACAGGGTCATCCCGGTCTACGCCAAGGTCTTGGCCATCGGTTCCATGATTGCAAGTTTGATCTATGTGAGCCTGTTCGTGGCTCAGGATTGGGTGGCGCCGGTATTGATGTTCCTGGTCATGGCGCCGGTCTCGATTTACATCCTCACCCGCGCCAGCCGCGTGCCCGGCTCAGAGCTTGCGTAGCCACAGGCTGGTTTCAAGGGCCCCTTTGTTGAGGGGCAACCCCGCCGCCGCCGTTTCCTCGAAGGATTTTTTGAGCCGCGTCACCGCATAACGGCTGGAAAACAGAATTTCGTAGGCGCCGCCCTGAAGCAGCAGGGCGACGCCCAATTGCTCGTTGTACCCGCGCCACGTCCAGGCGTCGGGGTAGGGGTCCGGCAGCGGAATGTCGTGGATGTGGACCAGAACGCCGGACGGCAGGCGGGGCAGAACGGAGTTGAACAGGTAATCGACATCGGTGCCGGGCATCAGGATGTGGCTCGAATCGACGAACAAGATGTCCCCGGCGCCGAGTTCCCCGAACAGCTCTGGGGGAACCTCATGGACCAGTTCAGGGACGGTCTCCACATCCAGGCCGTCGATCCTTGCGCGCGGTCCCGGGTCGACGGCGGTTATTCGGGTCGGAAGAGCGCCGTCCCGGACCGCCCGCGCCATAAAGCGGGTGGAGTGGCCGGAGCCGACTTCGATGATCCGTCGCGGCCGGAATTCGCGCACCATGACATAGGCGGCCACGGCGTCCATCCGGGGGAACCAATCCTGATCCCACCGAGGTTCCGGAGGATTGTTTTCACCAATTTTTTCAATATCTTCTGCGTATTTCTTGATATTCGTTAAGAATTGCCGCTGGCGCTCTTCGGCGGCGGTGAACAGTTCCTCGATGGCGGGATAGGCGGCCGAGCCCGGCGGCGGCATTTCCGCCGCATGGCGGTACGGAATGAAGTACCCCTTCGGCCGATTTCCCAGCACCGTCGAGATCGCCATACGGAAGAGCTTGAAAGCAGATCGGGCCAATTCCGGCACCCCGGCCGTTGAAGATGAGAGGGCAGGACGGCGTTGGGAAGCCGCCCATTCCGGCTGCGGCATCCAGTTGTAGATTCTTTTCTTCGTCCCGTGAACTGATATGATTCCGGGCTAGCGGGACGGGATTAAGGCTGGGAGCGCGCGGCATGGCCGGGGAGGCAGACGAAGGACGGATTTTGCCGCCGATCGATGAGATCGGCGCGCTGCTCGACATTCCGGCGGACGCGCTTGAGTCCTACGGGACTCAAAAGGCCAAACTCTCCTCGAAATTCCTGGATCGCCTCGACGGGCAAACCGACGGCAAACTGATCCTCGTCACGGCGATGACCCCCACCCGCTATGGCGAAGGAAAGACCACCACGAGCATCGGATTGGCGGATGGTCTTTCGAGGATCGGCGAACGGGCGGTCGTTTGCCTCCGTGAACCCAGCCTGGGTCCCGTCTTTGGCATGAAAGGCGGCGGGACCGGCGGCGGCAAGTCGACCATCGAGCCGTCGGACGACATCAACCTGCACTTCACCGGGGATCTCCACGCCGTAACGGCCGCGCACAATCTGTTGGCGGCGATGATCGACAATCACATCTATTGGGAAAACCGGACCGGCCTGGACTCCCGGAGGGTCAGTTGGCCGCGTGTCCTCGACATGAACGATCGGGCCCTTCGGCAGGTCGCCCTCTCGCTCGGCGGGGTTTCGAATGGATTTGCCCGGGAAGGCGGTTTCGATATCACCGCGGCTTCCGAGGTCATGGCCATCCTTTGCCTTGCCGAGGGAGCGGATGATTTCACCGAGCGGCTGTCCCGCATTGTCGTTGGTCGGACCCGGCAGCGGGAGATGGTCACTGCCGGGGATATTGACGCCGCGGGGGCGATGGCCGTCCTGCTGAAGGACGCCATCCGGCCGAACCTGGTTCAGACCGCCGGGGGCACGCCGGCCCTGGTTCATGGCGGTCCCTTCGCCAACATTGCCCACGGATGCTCGTCCGTCGCGGCAACGCGCGCGGGCCTGAAGCTCGCCGATTTTGTGGTGACCGAGGCCGGTTTCGGCGCCGATCTCGGCGCGGAGAAGTTTATCGACGTCAAATGCCGGCTTACCGGTCTTCGCCCATCGGCGGCGGTGGTTGTCGCGACGATCCGCGCCCTCAAGTCCCATGGCGGGGTGGGATTAGGCGATATCGAAAATGAAAACGTCGATGCCGTCGCCGCGGGGTTTGCGAACCTGGGCCGCCATGCGGAAAACATGCGGAATTTTGGGCTGCCGGTGATCGTCACCCTGAATCGCTTCGCGGCCGATGGAGATGCCGAGGTGGCGAAACTGGCCGAACTCTGCGCGGCCGACGATATTCGCTTCGAGGAGAGCACCCACTTCGCGGACGGCGGCGGCGGCGCGGAAAGCCTCGCGCGCGCGGTCGTCGAGACGACGGCCGGGGAGCCGGACGAGCCCGACTTCGCCTACGATCTGGACGCCCCTATTGCCGAGAAAATCGGCGCCATTGCGCACAAGGTTTATCGGTCCGGCGGCATCGAACTGTCGAGCGCGGCTGCCGCGCGAATTCGGGACCTGGAAGCCGCCGGGTGGGGCAATGTGCCGGTGTGCATCGCCAAAACCCAATTCAGTTTCTCGACCGACCCGAAAGCGCTCGGGGCGCCGGCGAATTTTCCGTTCCCGGTGAGGGAAATCCGGCTCAGTGCCGGGGCCGGATTCATCGTCGCGGTCTGCGGCGACATGATGACCATGCCGGGGCTGCCGCGGGAACCGGCGGCCAATGGGATCTCAATCGGTTCGGACGGCGAAATCGTGGGGATGTCATAAATCCGTCTAGCCCGCCGGGGTCCAATCGAGCCCGATATTCGCCGCGGGCGCCGAGTGGGTCAGCCGCCCCACCGATACGTAATCGACGCCTGACGCCGCCACCGCCTTGATGTTGTCCAGGGTCACGTTGCCCGACGCTTCGGTGGTGCAGCGGTTATCGATGATTTCGACGGCCCGGCGCATGTCGTCCGGGCTCATGTTGTCCAGCAGGATGCGCTCGGCGCCCGATTCGGCGGCCTCGGCAACCTGCTCCAACGTATCGCACTCCACTTCGACATGCTTCAGGCCGGCATCGATGGCCCGGCGCACCGCCTCGCCGATGCCGCCCGCGACCGCCACGTGATTGTCCTTGATCAGCACGCCATCGTCGAGGCGCATGCGGTGGTTGGTCGCCCCGCCCATCCGGGTGGCGTATTTCTCCAACTGCCTGAGGCCCGGAATGGTCTTGCGGGTGTCCAGAAGCACCGTGTTTTCCGAAGCAATGGCGTCGGCGTAGACCCGCGTGAGCGTTGCGATGCCGGAAAGATGCTGGACGAAATTTATGGCCGTGCGTTCCGCCGCGAGAAGCTCGCCCGCGGGACCGGAAATCCGCGCCAGGGCGGTTCCCGTTTCAACCGCTTCGCCCTCGGCGGCGAGCGCTTCGAATGAAATCCCTGGGGACAACTTTTCGAAAACCAGCCGGGCGATCCCCAGCCCGGCGACGACAACGGGTTCCCGCGCCGCCATGACGCCCTCGAAATCCGTCTCCTCGGGGATGACGGCCCGGGACGTGATGTCGCCCTTGCCCACATCTTCCGCGATGGCCGCATCGACGATCCGGTTGACCTCGTCGGCATCAAGGTCGGCTGGCAGGTTGGCGGTCATGAGAATCCCGTGATC
>JAPPFK010000011.1 GCA_028823885.1 Rhodospirillales bacterium
TGACAATAAATGTCTATTAATGTCCATGAATGACTATACCGGCGAAAAGTGCCGACTTGGAATATATTTATAAATCATGATATTTCAACACCTTACCGTTATGCAGAAAATGCATAGCTCGCGGCCACTCAAGCCCTTGGGGGGCCGATCCCGTTGCGTGATTGGGGGAAACCGCCCGGCCGCCTACGCCGCGGCGGCGATTTGCTCCAGCGCCTCGCCGAATTCGGCGCGGTGGGCCTCGACCACGGGCGCCGTCGCGGCGGCGAAGGCGGCGCGCTCGGCGGGCGTCAGGGTGACCACCTCCACCGGCGGCTCGAGGAGCGCCATGATCCGGACGTCCTCGGCCAGCGCCAGTCCGCGCTGGTACCGGGTCGAGGCCTCGGCCGCCGACCGGATTGCGGCCTGCACGCGGCCGGGCCAGTTCTGGAATGCCTTCTTGTTGGCGACGATGACCGCCGGCGTCCAGAAGTGCCCGGTCATGGTGATATGGGGCTGCAGCTCGTGAATTCCGAAATTGAAGATGTTGGTGAGCGGGTTGTCCTGGGCGTCGATGGTCCCGGCGGCGGAACGCTCCAGGAGCGCCGCGATGTCGGCGATCTCGGGCATCATGCCGAGGGCCCGGAAGGTCTCGCCGTGGAGCGGGCTGGTGAGCGTGCGGATGCGGATGCCCTCGCAGTCGGCGGGCGCGCGGATCGGGCGTACCGAATTGGACAAATGCCGCATGCCGTTGCACCAGTAGCCGAGCCACTTATAGGGCGAGCGGTCGTCGATGGCGGCGGCCAGGGTTTGGCCGAGGGGGCCGTCCATCACCCGGTAGCCGTGATGCTGGCCGTCGAAGACGAAGGGCAGGTCGATCACCCCGAAGGCGGGGACGAAATTGGTGGTGAAGAAGCTGGCGGCGATATAGCAGAGATCGAATTCGCCCGCGCCCACCAGCCGGATCATGTCGCCCTGCCTGTGGCCCAACTCGGTGACGCTGGGGATCAGGGTGAAGCCGACCTCGTCGCCGAGTTCGGCGTTAAGCACCTCGCCGAAATAGGCGCCCGCCCGGGTATGGATGGATTCCGGCTTCTGGTAGCCGGCGAAGGAGATTTCGAGGGGCGGCACGGCCGGGCCGCCCGGCTACCCGACGCCGAGGAAGGACTTGCCCGACCGGGTCCTGGCCACGTCCCAGTTGATGCCGTATTGGCGGACCCCGGCGGTGGCGTCCCGCAGGCAGCGAAGCAGCGGGTCGTCGTGGTCGAGCCGGTCCGCGCCGGCGGCGTAGGAAAGCCGCTCGACGGCGGAATAGGCGAGCCTCGCGGTCATGCTGTTGGCCGTCGCGATATGGGCGCTGTCGTCGCCCGTGCCGGGGGCCGGCCACTCGCCGCCGGCGATGCCTTTGCCGGTGAGCTGGGGCCACTTGCCGTGCTCGTATCCGCCGGCGCCGGTGGGCGGCGGCAGGCCTTCCAGCGTGGCCATCAGGCTCCGCATGTGAGACCGGATGAGGGAGAGGGCGGCGTCGATCTCGGCCGCCGACTCGCCGATGCGCATCTGCAGGCTCTGGATATCGGCGATGCGCGCGCCGTCCCGGGATCTGCGGTCCCGCATGTCGTCGCAGAACAGCTCGAGGGCGTGCATGGCGACGCCGGTGAGCACCGTCGACAGGCCGAACGGCACGCCGAGGCCGGTGGTGCGGTAGAGCGGCGCGTCGATGATCCCGCCCGCCGGCGGCTTGCCCGGCACCCGCGCCCGATGATCGGGGATGAAGACGTCGTCCAGCCTGATGTGGTGCGAGCCGGTGCCGACCAGTCCGTCCGTGCGCCAGCTGTCGAGGATTTCGATGTCGCCCATGGGCAGGACGGCGCCCACCACCTCATCGGAGTCCTCCACGGGCGCGCCGCCGATGATGACCCACTCCGAATGCAGGCAGCCGCTGCCGAAGGTGGAGATGCCGCTTCCCCGGTAGCCGCCGTCGGCCTTCCTGAGCGACCCGGATTGCCATTTGGTGGCGGCGATCAGCGCGTCCGGGTTCTCCGACCAGATCTCCTCCATGCAGTCGATGCCGATGCGGTTGACCAGCAGCGGGTGCTGTCCCAGGACCGAGAACACCCAGCCGGTCGATCCGCAGCTGGCGCCGATCTTGATCGCCACCTCGCTGAACGTGTCCCAGCCCATCTCCAGGCCGCCGAAGCGCCTGGGCTTGGTGATGTCGAACAGCCGGGCGTCCCTGAGTTCCTCCATGCTGGCCTCCGGGATGCGGCCCGTATCCTCGCACGCCTTCGCCCGTTCCCGGATTCCCGGAATCAGGCCGTGGGCGCGGTCGATGAGTTCCCGGGCGCCGGGGGTTCGTATCTGATCCATGGAAATGCCGCCGATCCGGTGGGTGAAGGTTCCGGCACATTGGCGGCGGCGGCGATGTCAGTCAAATGATATATATTATCATTTATATAACTAGGAATTATATTTGGATATCCGGGCCGGGTGGTCTAGTGAGAGGCGGGTGCCGGGCTCCCGGTCATGCCCGCCGCGATCTTTTCCGCCAGCATGATGGTCGGGATGTTGGTGTTGCCGCGCGGAACGGCCGGCATGATGGAGGCATCGACGACGCGCAATCCATCGACGCCGTAAACCCTGCCTTCGGGATCGACGACGGCGTCGCGGTCGCCGGCCGCTCCCATCCGGCAGGTGCCCACATGGTGCGCGGGCCCGCCGACGCTGTCGCGGACGAACTCGGACAATGCCGCGTCGTCCCCGGTCAGCCGGAGGATATCCACCCCCGGTTTGCTCAGCGTCCCGAGGACCGGGCGGCCGGCGGCGGGCAGCAGGTCGAGCAGGGCCGCCGCGGCCCGGGCGCGGATCGCGTTGGCGGTGGAGATGTCGTTGAACTGCCGGACGCGCTGGCTGCGGAACACGGGCACGGCGGTGTGCCACAGGGGACGAAGTTCGGGGGCGAGCAGCATTTCCGCGGAGCGCCGGACGGCGTCCATGTGACGCGCCGCATCCCGCTCGTCCGAGTGGAAGTCGAATTCGATCAGCGGCCGGGGGCCGGTCTCGCCGGCGACCAGCCGGACCCTTCCCCGGGAAGCGGGCTTGGCGACGGTCGGCGTCAGGGAACTCAACCGCCGGCCAAGCGCATGCCAGCCGGTGTTCGCCACATAGGGGATGTACATGTCCTTCGCCGGGCAGCCCTCGACGCCGGAGGAATAGCGGAGGTTCGCCGTGGTATGGCAGCGGACGTCCTTGGCCGGACGGGCCGCGCGGCGGAGATGAAACACCAATTGCAGCACATGATGATTGTGCAGGTTGCCGCCGACGCCGGGCCGGTCGGCAATGACCTCCTGGCTGGCCTTCTCGAGCATTTCGGCCGGACCCAGGCCGGCCCGCAGCAGCATGACCGGCGACTGCAGGGCGCCGGCCGATACGATGACCTCGCCGGCGGAGAAGGTTCTTTCGCCGCCGCCGATCGCCACCGTCACACCGGTGACGCGGCGGGCATCGCCGGTCCCGTCCATCGTCAGTTTCCGCATCTCGGCGCCGGTGCGGATCGTCAGGTTCGGCCGTGCGCGCACGTCCGCGCCGAGGTAACAGATGGCGGCGGAGGCCCGTTTGTCGGCGAACCGGCTGATGGGAATGATGCCGAGGCCTTCCCGGAAATCACCGTTGAGGTCGTCGATCAAATCAATTTGGCGGTTTCGGCAAAACTCCCGGAGCGCGGCCGCCATGGGCGGCAATTCCGCCGGGCCCGGACGCCTGATGGGCACCGGGCCGTCCTTGCCGTGAAGGGCGCCGCCGAAATCGACGTCGGTCTCCAGCCTGTTGAAGTAGGGCAGCACGTCCTTCCACGCCCAGCCCGACGCGCCCAATGCCGCCCATTCGTCGTAATCCTCGGGCACGCCGCGGAGCGCGATCATTCCCATGACCGACGACCCGCCGCCGAGAATGAAACCTTGCCGGACGTTCACGGCCGGCGAGGTGTCCGCGGTTTTCCAATGAACCGAGATGCCGGGCCAGGTGTAATCCTTGTTGAAATAGGATAACGGATAGGTCGCGAGCACGTCCGCCGGTTCCGCGCCGGGCGGGGTGTCGCGCCCCGCCTCCAGGAGCAGCACGCGATTGGCGCTCCGGGCCGACAGCCGGTTGGCCAGGACACAGCCCGCCGACCCGCCGCCGACGATGATGAAGTCATAGGTGTCCGTCATGGCGGTGTCTGTCATGGCCTTGGCGATTCTTCCGGGACGATCCGGGAACCAAGCCGGTGGCCGTCGAGATCGGCGCAGCCGAGGAACGCCATCGTCCGGTCGATCTCGGCGGCGAGCAGCTCGATGGCGTGGGCGACGCCGGCCTCTTCCGCGATGGCGGCGGCATGAAGAAACGGACGGCCGACGAAAACGAAATCCGCGCCGAGGCCCAGCGCCTTGATGACGTCGGTTCCCCGCCGCACGCCGCCGTCGTAGATGATCGCCATGCCGCCTTTTTCCGCGGCGATTTCGGGCAGCACCTTGAGCGGCGGGATGGACGTGTCGAGAAAGCGGCCGCCGTGGTTCGATACCATTATCCCGTCGAGACCCATGCCCGCCGCGGTCCTGGCGTCTTCGGCGGCGAGGACGCCCTTGAGCAGCAGCCGGCCGTTCCAACGGCCGCGGAGCCACTTCATGTCTTCCCAGTCAAGCGCGTCGCGGGGCATGCGCCGGTCGGGCGCCGACCAGGACAGGATCGGCATGCCGCGCCCGGCGCCGTAATTCTCGATATGGGGCATGCCGGTGGTCATCAACGTCCGGAAAAAGGTCCTGAACAGCCAGCGCGGATGAAGCAGCCCGTCAACGGCAATCCTGAGGGTCGGCCGCATGGGGTAGCTGAACCCTCGCCGCAGATTGACCTGCCGGTTTCCCCCCACCGGGGTGTCGACGGTGACGACCAGGGTTCTGAACCCTGCGTTCCAGGCCCGGTCGGCGAGCGCCGCGATGGCGTCCCGCTCGTGGATGACGTAGGCCTGGAACCAGGCGTCGGGGTTGGCCTCGGCGACCTTTTCCATGGGGATCAGCGCGCTGCCGCTCATCAGAAAGGGAATGTTCGCTTTCGCCGTTGCCCGCGCAAAGGCGAGGTCGGCCTCGAACCCGAAGAGCGCGCTGGCGCCCATGGGCGCGATGCCGAACGGCGCCCCGTATTTCCTGCCGAGCAGTTGCTTCGCCGTGCTCCGGCCGCTCACATCGGTGAGAATTCTGGTTGTCAGCCAGTACCGGTCAAACGAAGCCCGGTTGCCGCGCAAGGAGACCTTGCCGTCCGCGCCCGTGGAAACGAATTCCCACAAGGCGCCCGGCAGAAAGGCGCGGGCGGGGCCTGCGAAATCTTCCAGGCACATGACGCGGCGAAGGGAGCGGGGCGGGCCCATGGATGAAATCCCACAAGAGATTCGGGGAGGCAGGATAGGGGCGAATCTTGACGGCCGCCAGCGGATCGATCAAATGATATAAGCTCCTCATTGCATAAAATGCGATTATGAATCATCTGGTCAAACAGCTCATGCACCTCGTCACCGTCATCGAGGAGGGGTCGCTCTCCCGGGCGGCGGAGAAGCTCAACCTCACCCAGCCGGCCCTGTCGCGGAGCATCCGCCACCTGGAGCGGGAGGTGGACGGCCGGGTGCTCGAAAGAGGCCGCCAAGGGGCGACGCCGACCGAGTTGGGCCGGCGGCTGTTCGTCCATGGACGGAATGTCCAGGCGTCCCTGAACCGGGCCGGGAGCGAGGTCCAGGTCTATCATCAGGATGATGCCGGCCACTTCGCCATCGGGTCCACGTCGCTGCCCTCGATCTACTTCGTTCCGGACGCCATCTCGTCGTTTCTCGCCGAGCGGCCCAATGTCGCGCTTCGCTTCGTCGTGCACTCCAAGAACGAACTCATTGAGATGCTGCGCCGGGGCGACATCGACATATTCGTCGGCGCCCGGGGTTTCGAGGCGCCTCCCGACGGGGTGGAAACGACCGACCTCGTGGAAGAGAGCCAGCAAATTCTCTGCGGCCCCCATCATCCGTTGCTTGGCAAGAAACGCCTCACCGCGCAGCAATTGTCGGATTACGCCTGGGTACTGCCGCCGCCGACATCGGATACCCACCGCCAGGTGCAGGCGGCGTTTTCGGAAGCCGGCCTGACGGATATTCGTGTCGCCATCGAAACCGAGGCGACCACCGGCGCGATCGTCTCGTTCCTGAACCAGAGCGACTATCTGGCCATCCACTCGGCGCTGTTGCTCGAACCCGACATCATCGCGGGAAGGCTGAAGGTCCTGCCCCTGACCCTTCCCGGCACCCGCGGGATGCTGACGGCATTTCACCGGCCCGAAAAGGAACTCACCAACGTGGAGCGGCGGTTTTTGGTCCACTTGAGGTCCGAAGCCGGGCAACTCGGCCGGGAAGCCGCCAAATCATGACTTTATATTATGGAATTCCAAGTATTAATCATTTGACGTCGTGACGGATCGGTTTCATGGTTTAATCAAGTAAACCCAAGAACCGGTAAGGTCGGCTGGGGGAACATTCTTCGATCATTTTCGCATCTATTGATTCAACCAAACCCAATTCCAGGGAGGGAAATGCAATGAACAGGTTCTTTATGTCTTTGGCTGTTGGCGCAGCCGCTGCCGCCGTTGCGGCAGGTTATCCGGCCGGCGCCGAGGCCCAGTACTATAAGGGGAAGACCATCGAGTTCATCGTCGGATTTGCCACGGGCGGCACCGACAACGCGGCCCGCACCATTGCCCGCCGGCTGCAAAAATACATTCCCGGGGCGCCGAAGGTGGTGGTCAAGAACATGCCGGGCGGCGCCAGCCTGAAGGCGCAGAATTTCATATTCGAGCGGGCCAAGCCCGACGGGTTTACCCTCGGCTTCAACCCGTTCCAGGTCATGGCCGAGATTACCCAGCGGAAAGGCGTCCGGTTCTCCTATCCGGAGTTCACCTATATCGCCGGCGTCAAGGCGAGCGCATTCGTCACCTTCGCGCGGACCGATATCGCGCCCGGCGGATTCAAGGGATCCCAGGATGTCAAGAAGATCAATAAACCGCTCACCTACACCGGCCGTAACCCGCTGCACTCCATCGACGTGGTTTCCACGCTTGCCTTCGACATGCTCGGTATGAAGCACGGCTATGTGCCCGGCTTCCGCGGCAGCGCGGCGATCGTGACCTCCGTCGAGCAAAACGAGACCAATATCACCGGTTCCGGCGCCATTATGTGGCTGAAGCATGCGACGCCGCGTCTGCTGAACAAGGGACTGGCCGTGCCCCTGTTCCAGTTCGGCATCATTCAACCCGACGGTTCCTTGGCGCGCGACCCGGCCTTCAAGGATATTCCCAATTTCATCGAGTTCTACAAGCAGGTCCAGGGCAAGGAGCCGTCCGGTCCGGATTGGGAAGCGTTTCAGTTCGCCCAGAACGCCATGGGTATCGCCAACTTCATCGTCGTTGGTCCGCCCAAGATGAATCCGGAAGCGACCAAGATTCTTCGCACGGCTTACAAGAAGGCCATGGCGGACCCGGAAACCATCGCCGAAGCCAAGAAGGCGGTCTTGTTTGCGTTCAAGCATGTCGGATATGACCGGGCCAGGAAGGTCATGGACGATCTGAGGAATACGCCGCCGCACATCGCCAAGTACTGGAAGGAGCGTACGGCACGGCAAGCGGGCGCCGGCAAGTAACAGCCGACCCCGACAGCCAAGACGTTGAACGCCGGCACCACCTGATGGCGCCGGCGTTCTAATTTTTTCATCTCCGCGGCAGTTTCCGGAATTCCGAGATGCTAGACGCCCTCCTCGAAGGACTGGTTCTGATTTTCCAGTGGCCGGCGATCGGCTTTCTGATTTTCGGAATCATAATCGGTCTGTGGCTGGGCGCGGTGCCGGGCCTCGGCGGGGTTCTGGGACTCGTTCTCCTGCTGCCGTTTACCTTCGATATGGACCCGGTTCCCGCGATCGCGCTGCTGCTGGGCATGTATTCGGTCACCACCACCAGTGACACCATAGCCTCCGTAATGTTGGGCATACCGGGGACGGCGGCGTCCCAGGCAACCATTCTGGATGGCCATCCGCTTGCAAAGATGGGGCACGCGGCCCGCGCCTTCGGCGCCGCCTTCACCGTCTCCGCGTTCGGCGGGGTGTTCGGCGCCGTGGTTCTTTCGGCGTCTCTGCCGATTGTCCTGCCGATCATCCTGGCCTTTTCCAAGGCCGAACTGTTCATGCTCGGCGTTCTCGGCCTGACCATGGTCGGCTCGCTGACCGGCCAGTCCGTGGCCAAGGGGCTGACGGTCGCATTGTTCGGTTTGATGGTCTCCACCGTCGGCTATGGCGAAACGCTGCCCGTCCCGCGGTTCGACTTCGGCGTCGATTACCTGCTCGACGGCCTGCCGTTGATCCCCATGGTGCTGGGCCTGTTCGCGCTGCCCGAACTCATCGAACTCGCCAATCGCAATACGTCGATTTCCAGAATCCCCCAGAAGGACGCGGAAGGCGGCAACATGTTCGAAGGCGTAAAGGACGCCTGCCGCAACTGGTGGCTGGCTGTCCGCTGCAGCGTCATCGGCACCTATGTCGGCATGCTGCCGGGTCTCGGCGGCGCCATCGTCGACTGGGTGGCCTATGGACACGCGGTGCAGAGCGCCAAGGACAAATCCAAGTTCGGCCAGGGCGATATCCGCGGCGTGATTGCGCCCGAGGCCGCCAACAACGCCATCAAGGGCGGCGCGTTGGTGCCGACGGTCGCGTTCGGCATACCCGGAAGTCTGGGTGCGGCCATTCTCCTCGGCGCGCTGGTCATCCAGGGCATGCAGCCCGGTCCCGACATGCTGACGATCAATCTGCACATCACCTTCAGCCTCGTGTGGACCATCGTTGTCGCCAATATCATCGGCGCGGCGCTCCTGATGGCGTGGAGCAAGCAGATTTCCAAGCTGGCTTTCATTCCCGGTCACATGCTGATCCCGGGCGTCATTGCGTTCGTCGCCATGGGCTCGTGGATCGGCCGGACCTCGGTCGGCGACTGGATCACCATGATGGTCTTCGGCCTGATCGGCTACGTCATGAAGCGGGGGGGATGGCCGCGCCCGCCATTCGTCCTGGCGCTGATCCTGGGCGCCATCATGGAACAGACGTTCCAGATATCCATGGCCGCGCACCGCGGCCCGTCGTGGCTCTGGGAACGTCCCGTGGTCATCGCCATTGCGGTTCTTTGCCTCCTGACCATCTTTCTGGCGACCCGTGGCGTGATCAAGAACAAGCAGGCGGGAAAGGACGGCCCGACCACCGGCGAAGGCAATGAACGAAATCCGATCATCTCGCTGCCGCTCTCCGTATTTTTGCTGATCTTGTTCACCTACGCTTATTTCGCGTCTCAAGAGTGGCCTTCCAACGCGCAGCAATTTCCTTTCACCATTGCCGTCCCGGGGATCGCGTTTGCCCTCTATATCGTCTACATGGATCTGCGGCATCTGGCCGCTTCGCGCCGGGAATTCGGAAGTATCGATGCCGCTTGGGCGCAGACGGCGGATGATGTCGCTGTCCGGTCGACAGTCATATTCTTCGTCTACCTGATCGGCATGCTGTTGCTGACCATGCTCGTCGGTCAGAAGATCGCCATACCCGTATACATTGCCACCTATCTCATCCGCTGGGGCAACTACAGTTGGCGCGCCGCCCTGACATATGCGGCCGGCTGCTGGCTCGTGTTGGTGGCGTTCTACGACCGGGTGATGAACCTGTTCTGGTATCCGACCCTCTTTGCCGACTGGCTGGAGGACCTGCTCCCGGACTGGTTCCCGGCCTGGCTGATAATCTAACCCGTATCGAGAAATACGGGCTGGCCGCCTACAGCCTGAACACCCGCGCCGCGTTGGCGCCGCGGATGGCGCGGGCTTCGCCCGCCGGCCGCCCGTCGATGAGATCGAACAGCCTGGGCATGTCCGCGGGCATGGGAAGATCGCTGCCGAACAGCACCTTCTCCGGACCCGCGACGTCGATGACCAGTTGCAGCGCGGCCTCATCGTAGACCACGGCGTCGTAATAGATTTGGCTGAAGTAGTCGCTGGGCAGCTTCGGAATGTCGAACTTGGCCAGCGTCTCGACGCCGAAAAACATATCGACCCGGCCGTTGACGAACGGAATGTAGCCGCCGCCGTGGCTGGCGATGATCTTGACCCGCGGGAAGCGCTCGAAGAACCCGTCGACGGCCATGCGCGCGATGGCGATGGTGGTGTCGTACATGAAGCCCGCGCTCGGCATGAGAATCCGTTCGTAGCCGAAGTCGACATCCTTGGCGCCGAGGGGGGCGGTGGGATGAACCAGGACCGGGAAGGCCTTGTCGTCCAATGCCTTCCACACCGGCTCGAAGAGCGGGTCGATGAGGTGCCGGTCACCGATATGGGCGACGCACATGACCCCGACCGCGCCCTTGCCGATACACCGCTCCAGTTCGGCGACGGCCGCATCGGGGTATTCCCAGGGCAGCGAGGCGAACCACCGGATGCGGTCGGGATACGCCGTTTGGCCGGCGGCCATTTCGTCGTTGGCGAGGCGCGCGGTTTCGGCGCTGACCGCTTCATCCCCGAAATGCACATTCGGCGAGGTGAGGGAGACCACCGAGATATCGATGCCGTGTCTGTCCATCATCTCTATGCGCTTGGCGTAATCGAACGCTTCGGTCTCGAGGGCGCAAGCGGGGGTGCCATGCTCGACGAGATATTCCCGATCGTCTTCGCAGTCCCTGATCTCGTAGGCCGGCGCGCCGTGCTTCCTGATCATGTCCAGCCAGCCGTGGCCGAAATTATGGGTATGGATGTCGATGGTGGTCATGAGGTTTCCCGTCCCCGTCTTGTCTTGTCCCGCCCGCTTCGAAACGGCTCAGCCCCTTCAGCCCCGTCAGCCCATGTAGACCGGCCGGGGCATGAGGTCGCTGTAGCGGTACTGCTCCCGGAGCATCGCTTCGGTCAGCCGCGCCCGGTCCGCCCCATGGGCGGGGTCGTTCCAGAGATTGTGAAGTTCATCGGGATCGGCGTCCCGGTCGTACATTTCCCAGAATTGCTCCTCGACCCAAAGGGTCAGCCGCCACCGCCCGTCGACGAAGGTGCGAACCTTGAAGAAGTCCTCGACGTCGACGTTCTCCGGCAGTTCGTCCGCCTCGACGATGAGGCCGGCGCGCTCCGGCGTCTCCCGGGACCGGGCGGCGCCGACGATATCGACCCCCTGCACGCCGCTGAACGGCTGCAATCCGGCGCGCGCCAGAACGCTCGGCATGTAGTCGACGGCGCTGGCAAGGACGTCGCTTCGCTCGCCCTTGGCGCCCGAGGGATCGGTCCAGATGAACGGCATGCGGATCACGCCCTCGGTGTGCAGGCCGTGCTTCAGCATGACCCCGTGATCGCCCATCACGTCGCCGTGGTCCGAGGTGTAGACCACGATGGTGTTGTCGGCGAGGCCCAGCTCTTCGAGCTTGGCGAGGATTCGGCCGATGCCGTCATCGACCATGGTGATCATGCCGTAGGTGAGGGCGATGGTTTGCCGCGCCTCCTCCTCGTCCACCGCGTAGGGGTGGACGTAGCTCCGGTCGGCCGAGCCGTCGGCCAAGGCCTTTTGCAGCATGCCGATGAACGGCGGCGGGTCCGTGTGTTCCGCGCCCAGCGACGCCGGCGCGGGAATGCCGGCCGGGTCGTACATGTCCCAATATTTGCCGGGCGGCGTGAACGGGTGATGGGGGTCCGTGTAGCCGCACTGGATATAGAACGGCGTCTCCGGATCGGCGGCGTAACGCTCCAGGCAATCGATGGTGAGGTCAGTGATCCAGGTCGTCGGATAGAGTTCTTCCGGAATTCGCGTCCGCCACGCCTGGGGCGCGCGGATTTCGCCTGTGTTGTCCAGCGCGTTTTCCGGGCCGCGGAGGGAGGCGTGGTCCGGGTGATTGTCCATCAGCCAGGCGGTGTAGTCGCCGCCCACCCGGTCGGCATGGAACAGCGCGATCTTGGCTTCCTGAAATCCGTAGTAGGGGAGATGCACGCCCCGGTTCGGGTCGGCGTCCCAGGTGCTGCGCAGCTCGTTCCGGTATTCGGGCCCGTCGATGCGGCGGCGAAGCGCCTGGGAGAGCTCTTCCGGCGGCGGCGCCCCATCGGCCCGGACCGCGAAGGTCCGCTCGCGGACCGTCCGGTCGGTAAAGTTCTGAAGATGGGACTTGCCCATCAGGGCCGTGCGGTAGCCGGCGGCGCCCAGCAGGTCCATCAATGTGACGGAGTCGAGGGACAGGGGATAGCCGTTGGTCGTGACGCCGGTGGCCGACGGCATGCGCCCGGTCGCCAGCGCCGCCCGGTTGGGCATGCAGGTGGGCGAGGCGACATAGAACCTGTCGAATATCAGGCCGCGCGCCGCCAAGGCGTCCATATTGGGCGTCCTGACGATGCCGTTGCCATAGCAGCCCAGATGATCGGCGCGGTGCTGGTCGGTGATGATGAAAAGATAGTTCGGACGGCGGTCGGGCATATCGGGGGGCGGTTCTCCCATGGAAGACCCGCCGAGCATAATGCGCGCCCCGGATTGGGCAAGCCGTCTTCGGGGGGTGTATCCCAATGCCAATGGCCACGGATGGCGCGCCGCCAAAGCGTCATGGCCGGGCCCGGACCCGGCCATCCACGCGTATCACCGCCCCCAAAGCGTGGATCACCGGGTCAAGCCCGGTGATGACGACTGGAGCTTGCCATGCGTCCCCTCTCCCCCTTCTTCTTCAGGGGGAGAGGGTCAGGGTGAGAGGGGCTCAAAGGGTATTGCCGGTCTGGGCCGGAGACCTATGATCGGCAAAAATCCGGGCTTGATCATTTTTTCGGGGGGCGGCATGCCTGACGGTGAACGTCACGAAACGGTTCCGGGCCGGGGAATTCGGAAGATCGGCGAGTCGGTCCTGCGCAAGGAGGATGGCCGCTATCTCCGGGGCCGGGGACGATATTCGGACGACGTCAATGTCCCGGGCCAGCTCCATGCCGCCTTCGCCCGTTCGGATCACGCCCACGGCATTCTCGAATCCATCGATATTTCGGCCGCCGCTTCGATGCCGGGCGTCGTCGCCGTTCTCACCGGAGAGGATTATGTCGCCGACGGCCATGGGCCGGTGGTCAATCGGGCCGTCGAAGCCGACCCGGCCGACTGGAAAACCCGAATGTTCTCAGAGGGCGGGTACGGCCTCGATCTGGAGCAGTGGCCGCTGGCGACCGACCGGGTGCGTCACGTTGGCGAGCCCTATGCGGTCGTCGTCGCGGAAACCGCCGGCGCGGCGGCGGACGCGGCCGGTCTGGTCAACGCCGAACTGGACCTGTTGAACCCGGTGGTCGACGTGTTTCAGGCGGGTGCGGCGGATGCGCCGGTCATCAACGACGGCGCGCCCGGCAATATCGTCGTCGAATGCAAAAGAGGGCCTAAGGAGGAGACCCGCAGGGCGATGGAGGCGGCGGACGTGGTCGTCGAGGGCGAGTTCTTCGTGCCCAGGACGGTCTGCTGCCAAATGGAGCCCCGGGCCGGTATCGCCGAGTACGACGCGGCAACCGGGCGGTACACGCTGACCCACGGCAATCAGGGCGCTCACCGGCACCGGGATATGGTGGCGAGCGCGCTTGGCGTCGAACGCGAAATGGTGCGCGTGATCTGCCCCGATGTCGGCGGCGGGTTTGGGTCCCGTTCCCACGCCGGGCCCGAATATTCGGTGCTCGCCTGGGCGGCGAGGCGGCTTGGCCGCCCGGTCAAGTGGACGGGCGGGCGCACCGAGGCGTTCATCAGCGATTGGCAGGGCCGGGATATGGTCCTCAATGGCCGCCTCGGCGTGTCCGGTGAGGGAAAAATCGAGGCCTACGAACTCACCGTCCGGTGCAACAACGGCGCCCATACGGTGTGCTATGCGCCGCCGGCGAACCTGTCCCGGCTGGTGACCACCGTTTACGACATTCCCAACGCCTGTCTCGATCTCACCGTCTATCTCACCAACACCGTGCCGGTGCTGCCGTACCGCGCCGCCGGGCGGCCGGAAACGACGTTCGCGATCGAGCGTCTGATCGATGCCGCGGCGGCGGAGATCAAGCTCGACCGCGTCGAAATAAGGCGGAAGAACATGATCCCGTCCGCCCATATGCCGAAGACCACGGCGATGGGAATGACCTACGATGTCGGCGATTTCCCGAAGGCGCTGGAAATGGCCGCCGAGATGATCGATTGGCCGGGTTTCGAAGCGCGGCGCAGGGCGGCCGCGGAAACCGGCAGGCTGCGCGGCATCTCCGCCGTCCCGTTCGTCGAGACCCCGGTCGGCGCGCCGTTCGACATGGCGCGGCTGGAGTTCGATGCCGACGGCAATACGGTCCTGTTCGCCGGTACCCAGGTCCATGGGCAGGGCCATGAGACCACCTACGCCCAGGTGATCAGCGATCTTCTCGGCGTGCCGTTCGAGCGTATCCGCCTGGCCGGGGGCGACACCGACCA
Organism: Rhodospirillales bacterium; assembly: GCA_028823885.1. Taxonomy (GTDB): domain Bacteria; phylum Pseudomonadota; class Alphaproteobacteria; order Rhodospirillales; family UBA2165; genus JAJDXO01. The sequence goes on from JAPPFK010000011.1 coordinate 14,469, forward strand.
ACTGCCCATCGGCGGGGGCACGCACTCCGACAGGTCCATGCGCATGATCGGGACGATCCTCCATCGTATCTGCGAAACGGTTCTGGCCGAACTCAAGCCGGTTGCCGGAGAGCTTCTGCAATCGGACGCCGGCGAACTGGCGTTCGCGGACGGCGTGTTCCGCATCGAGGCCACGGGCCAGGAGGCGGGATTCGCCGATGCCATGGCCCGTTACATCGAGAAGAAGGGCGGCGGCCGGGCGGCGTTCGACGACAAGCAGGAAGGACGCATCCCCGCGTTCCCGTTCGGCGCGGCCGCGGCGGAAGTCGAGATCGATCCCGATACCGGTGCGATGGAGATCATCGATTACGCCATTGTCGATGATTGCGGCCGGGCGGTGAATCCGATGATCGTTCACGGCCAGACGGCCGGCGGGATCGTCCAGGGCGTGGGCCAGGCGATCGGCGAATGGGCGCGATTCGACAATGGATCGGGCCAGCTTCTTGCCGGCTCCTTCATGGACTACGTCATGCCCCGGGCGGATGAATATCCCATGTTCGACATCCAGCCGCTGGAAGTGCCGACCAAAGGCAACCCGCTGGGCATCAAGGCGGGCGGCGAAGCAGGCACGGTTCCGGCGCTCGCGGTCATCGGCAACGCCGTCATGGATGCCCTCGCGCCGGAAGGCGTCGAATACTTCGACATGCCCTATACCGCCGCGCGGATTTGGGAAGCATTGGACGCCGCAAAAGCCACATAACCTTTGGGATTGGACTTTGGCCGGCTCCCCGGTACCATTAGGGATTCATCGCAAGGAATTGTGGGGAGACATCGATATGGCTCAGGCCAAAAAGATTAATCCGGACGGCGGCAATCTCTACGAGCGCGCCAACGACATGTTCGTCAAAGTGACCGCGGAGGATACGTCGGGCGCCTACGAAGTTTGCGAGGAACGCTGCCCGGCCGGCTTTGCATCCCGTCCGCACATGCATGTGCAAAATCACGAGACCTTCTTCGTCATCGAGGGAAGCGCCACCTTTTTGATGGGCGAAAACGACACCTACGAGGGCAAACCGGGCGATCTGTTCCATATTCCGCCGGGCGTGCCCCATCAGATGATCGCCGGCGACGACGGGGTCCGGGTCCTGATGGTCTACAGCCCCGGCGAGACCGAAGCCATGTTCAAGGACATGACGGCGCTGACACCGGAGCAGCGGGCGGATTTCGAGACCGGAAGGGAAGTCGCCGCGCGCCACAACACGGTTTGGGTTGAGAATTTCCGCCAATAGACGGCCCGTTCCGCATCAGGGGAGTACAGCGGTCCATGGCCGAAGACAGCTATCAGATTGACCTCGTGGTGACCTGGGACGAGGTGCACCGGGACACCAAGGATCTGGTGCGCCGTCTCATGGGGCTTGGCCCGATGAAGGGGGTTGTCGCGATCACCCGGGGCGGTTTGGTCCCCGCAACCATCCTCGCCCGCGAACTGGAACTGCGATACGTCGACACCCTGTGCATCGCCACCTACGACGAAAAGAGCATAGGCGACATCAATCTGATCAAGGCGCCGGAAGAGGCCTGCGCCGACAAGGGCGAGGGCTGGCTGCTGGTCGACGACCTCGTCGATACCGGCGCGACCATGAGGGAGGCCCGGAAGCTCCTCCCCAATGCCCATGTGGCGACGGTCTACGCCAAGCCGGGCGGGTTGGAATTCGTCGATACCTACGTGCACGATGTGGCGCAGAACGTCTGGGTTTTCTTCCCCTGGGATACGTCGCCCCAATATGCCGCGCCCATGGTTCGGGACGGCAACGGATAAGGCTTATTTCGCCAGATAGCGCGATGCCGCCGCCATGTTCGGGCAGCCCAATTGCTGCAGGGCGGCAAAGACCTCGGCCTTCAATATTTCGATGGCATGCGCGGCGCCCGGCCGCCCGAGCGCGCCGACCCCATAGAAAAATGCCCGGCCGAGGAGCGTGAAGTCGGCCCCCTTGGCATAGGCCCGGACGATGTCCGTGCCCGACCGCAAGCCGCTGTCGACCACCAGGGTCATGTCGGGACCGACGGTCTCGCGTATGGCCGGCAGGACGTCGATGGGAGACACCAGGCCGTCCAGCTGCCGGCCGCCATGGTTCGACACCAGCAGCCCGTCACAGCCGGCCTCCTGGGCGCGGCGGGCATCGCCGACGCTGAGAACGCCTTTCACCGCCAGGGCGCCCGGCCAAATCTTCCGGTAGCGCTCGATGCGCCGCCAGTCGATCTGCCCCTCGGCGAGGGTTTCGATCATTTGGCCGACGGATTTGTAGCTGACCCCCTTCGGGAAATACGGCGTCAGGCTCTCGAATTTCGGCGTGCCGGCCGCCAGGGTTGCGAGGGCCCATGTGGGGTGGGTGAGGATCGAGATGATGCTGCCGATTGTCATCTCGGGCGGCACCGTCAGGCCGTTGCGGAAATCCCGAAGGCGGCGCGCCGCCGCCGGGATATCGATCGTCGGCGTGAGCACCCGGAATCCGGCATCCCAGGCCCGTTTCAGGAGGTCGTCTTCTGTTTCGACCTCGCGAATCGGGTAAAGCTGAAACCAGCTGCCTTCCTGCATCAGACCGCCGATGCGCTCGACGCCCGAACTGGCGACGGTCGAAAGGCAAAAAACCGCGTTGGCGTCCTTCGCCGCGGCCGCCAGATACTCGGCGGACCGGGGCCATATCAAGCCGCTCAATCCCACCGGCGCAATGCCGAAGGGGAGATCGACCTTGCGGCCGAACACCTCGACCCCGAGGTCGGGCGGGGTGCGCTCCTCCAGGTAGTCGGCGATCAACCGGACCTCCAACAGCGCCTCCCGGTTGCGGTCAATACCGGATTCATCCCCCGCGCCGCCTTCCAGATAGTCGAAGGCAAATTTGGGGATGCGCTTTCGCGCGCGCCGGTGCAGATCTTCTATGGCCGGATATTTCCGCAGCGCGTCCACGGCTGGCTCCCTGTAACGGTGCTGACTTTTGTACCCCTACCGTTTTTGGCCGGGATTGGCAATCTGAGCCGTGGGGCGTGGCGAAATTAGAGCGGTTGTTTTAGTTGTCAAAACAACTATCTTGTCCGCCCATGACCCGGCCCAATATTCTGCTCATCACCTCCGACCAGCATCGTTGGGACTGCTTCGGCTTCGAGGGCCGGAAGATCAGGACCCCGCACCTCGATGCCCTGGCCGCGTCGGGAACCCGCTTCTCGAATGCCATCACCCCGAACCTGGTTTGTCAGCCGGCGCGCGCCTCCATCCTGACGGGATTGCTGCCGTTGACCCATGGGGTCTACGACAACCATGTCAGTCTGGACCCCGCCATCGGCGAAACCGGTTGGGCGCGGACACTGGCGAATGCGGGATACCGGAGCGCCTTCATCGGCAAGGGGCATTTCGGCGAGAACCCCGGCAACACGCCCTTCGGCGCCCCGGAATCCCGAGCCCAATCGGCGGAGTTTCCGGATGATTGGTCCGGGCCTTATATGGGGTTCGACCATGTGGAACTAATGATCCTCGGGCATTGGCACGACCTGCTTCCCTGTGAGAAGCCGCCCCGCGGCCACCATTTTGAGCGCTGGTTCTGGGGCGCCGGCGAGGAGGGGGAAGCGTGGCGGCGCTGGGCCGAGGATTTGGGTCCCGAACAGGAGGCGGCACAGACCTGGTTCTCGGGCCTGCCGGCGGAGTGGCACTCGACCCACTGGGTGACCGAGCGCACGAGGTCGTTTCTCGAAAGCCGGAAAGGCGCCGGCGAGCCGTTCTGCCTGTGGACATCCTATCCCGATCCTCACCATCCGTTCGACTGTCCCGAGCCCTGGAGCCGTCTCCATCACGAAGACGACGTGGATATTTCCCGGACCCACGAACGGGACCTGGACCGGCGTCCCTGGTGGCATCGGGCGTCCCTGGAGAACGAGCCGCGAGCCAAGCGGCAGCGGGAGCAGACCCTGCGCAAGGAGTATTCGCGCATCCAGCCCCAGACCGACAGGCAGTTGAGGCAGATGACCGCCAACTACTACGGCGAGATCGCCTTCATCGACGACGGCGTCGGCCGGATCATGAAGACCCTCGACGATACGGGTTTGGCCGGCAACACCATCGTCGTCTTCACCATGGACCACGGCGACCTGTTGGGAGATCACGGGCTCTATTTGAAGGGACCGACGCCTTATGACGCCCTCTTAAAACTCGGATTCATCGTCAAGGGCCCCGATGTCCCCGCCGGCGCGATTGTCGATGCGCCGGTCTCGACGGTGGATTTGGCGGCCAGCTTCCAGGACTGGGCGGGGACCGGCGGCGGCGACATGGATCAAAGCACATCGATCAGGCCGCTGGCGGAGGGCGGCGAGCAAAGCCGCGACGTTTCCTATTCCGAGTGGAACCAGCAGCCGAGCCGCACCGGCGTGGAACTCAATCTCAGAACCGTGCGCACCCGGGATGCCAAGCTGACGCTCGAGCTGATCTCGGGGGCGGGGGAGATGTATGACCTAGGGAACGACCCCTTGGAGATGGACAATCTCTTCGGCGATCCCGGGTACGCCGCGCCGCAAAAGGAACTCACGGACATGATCCGCGCGCGGCCGGGCCCGATGATGGCGGACCTGCCCGACCACGAGGCCTAGATTCGTGTGCTATCCGGTTCCACGAGGTTGTCGCCGCCGCGGCGCCGGATGATTTCCGTCATCCAGATCTCGTCCCACTCGACGTTGGCCAAATTAACGTTGGAGCCGAACGCATCCACCATCCACACCGCGACCTTGTGCTTGAACTCGCGGGTGACCCCGGGCAGTACGACCACCGGCAGTTCGTAGATGATGGTGTCCGACGGGTGCCGCTCGGCGATCTTCGCGATCAGTTCTTCGCGAATGGTATCGCCGGCGAACAGCTCGTATGCCTCCACGAAGACCGACATGGCGCCGGCATCCACGGTGATCCGGAGATCCTCGAGCAGGGTGTCGTCGTCCATGGCCGCATCCTTGCGGCCCACCTCGCCGAGGACTTTCAGTCCGAATTCCTCGATCGCCAGCCGGATCGCCCGTTCCTTGTCGGCGAGGCTCCAGTTCAACAGGTTGTCCGAGATTTCGACCGCATCGAAACCCAACTCGGCGATGCGCTCGAAGAAGGGTTCGATTTTGCCCTGCATATAGGCCATCTCCGTAAACAGCCCGCCTTGCGAGGTGCTGATGCCGGCGGACCTGTAGGCGGCGATTTTTTCTTCCAGCAACCCGCGGGGCATTACGCCGGCCATGGTGGCCGCGATCTTGGCCATATCGATGTATCGGTTTGCTCCCGCCACCACATCGGACTGGAGTGCGAGGGGCAGTCCCCAATCGATCATCATCGTCAGCCCATCGCTCCGCGGCTTGGAGGAGCGCATGGGGAAGTCGATGAAATCAAATGCTTCGTCAGCCATCGTCGTGCCACTTCCCGGCCTGTGTTTTCCGGTCCAGACGTTTTCAAATCTTAGTTGTTATAGCAACTAATATTTGAGATGATTCCCCGTGGGAGGCGGCGTTCACATGGACGACTTGGCGGCACCGGCGGGGCGGGAGAAATTCGAGCTACGTAAGATCCTGTCTTACCGTTTCTCGCTCTTGTCCAACCGTTTGACCCTTTGGGCGACCCGCACCTACGGCAACAAATTCGGGATGACGTCGGTGGAGTGGCGGACATTGGCGCCCTTGGGACGCGGCGGGCCGATGAGCGCGAGCCAGGTTTCCGAAGAGACGTTGATGGACAAGAGCAATGTCTCGAGGGCGATCCAGCGCCTTATCGACCGCAGACTGGTGCGCCGGACGCCGGATGCGGCGGATCGGCGGCGGATGGTGGTTGAACTCACCGCCGGAGGCCGATCGCTCTACGACGCCATGTCCGCCGCGTCCCAGGACAGGCAGGACCGGCTGATCAGCGTGCTGACGGCGGCGGAGCGGAGAGAGTTCGATCGCCTGCTCCGCAAGATAGAAGGCCAGGCAATGACGCTTCTGGACGAGACCGGCGAGACTAGGGAGACCGGCAGCGGATGAGCGGGCGGCCGAACATCGTGCTCATTCTCGCCGACAATCTCGGTTGGGGCGAGCTTGGCTGCTACGGGGGCGGGGTCCTGCGCGGCGCGCCGACGCCCAGGATCGACGCCTTCGCCGAACAGGGCCTGCGGCTCACCAACTTCAACGTGGAAAGCGATTGCGTACCGACCCGGACCGCCCTGATGACCGGCCGCCATGCGATTCGTACCGGCGCCTATCAATCCATGCCGGCCGGCGTGCCTCACGGCCTCACAAAATGGGAAGTGCTGCTGCCCGAGCTGATCTCCGAAGCGGGCTATGCGACGGCCCATTACGGCAAGTGGCACCTGGGGGACGCCCAGCACCGCCTGCCCAACGCCCGCGGATTCGACGATTGGTACGGCCTGCCGCGCACCCTCAACGAAGCGTATTTCACCACCGCGCAAGGGTTCGACGACCAAGTGGTTCAGGTCCCGCACCTGATGGAAGGCAAGGCGGGCGAGGAGTCCCGCGACATCCAGGTCTTCGACATGGACAGCCGCCGGCTGATCGACGCCGAGATCGTCCGCCGCTCCATGGACTTCATGGGCAGGGCGGTGGCGGACGGGAAGCCGTTCTTTCTCTATGCGCCGGTGACCCAGATGCATTTTCCCAATTTGCCCCATCCGGATTTCAAGGGCGTCACCGGTCACGGGGAGATGGCCGACAGCCTCGTGGAATTGGATCACCGGGTGGGGCAGATTGTGGACGAGGTCGACCGTCTGGGGATCGCCGACGATACGCTGGTGATCTTCGCTTCCGACAATGGCCCGGAGTTCCGGGACCCCTGGCGCGGGACGGCGGGCTACTGGCGCGGCACCTACCACACCGCGATGGAGGGCAGCCTCCGGGTGCCATGCATCCTGCGCTGGCCGGGCAAGGTGCCGACGGGCGCGGTCAGCGACGAGATGCTCCATATCTCGGATTTCTTCGTCACCCTCGCCAGGCTCGCGGGCGCCGGCGACGGCATACCGGCCGACCGGCCCATCGACGGCATCGACCAGACCGCGTTTCTGTTCGAGGGCGCGGCGCATTCCGCGCGCGAGGGCTTCGTCTTCTTCATCAAGGAAGATATGCGGGCGGCCAAGTGGCGGGACTGGAAGCTGCATTTCTTTTGGGAGCCGGAAGTCAACGAGGGGAAGGGCAAACTCGAGGCCCCTTACCTGTTCAACCTCATCCAGGACCCCAAGGAAGAGACCAATGTCGCGATCTTTAACTCCTGGGTCATGGGGCCGATTTCGAAGATGGTGCGCGACTTCCGGGAAAGCCTGAAGGCGCATCCGCCCATCCCGCCCGGCACCCTCGATCCGTATGAACCGCCGGGGCGGGAAACACTTGCATCATGAACCAAAAATCAATATAGTTGTCATAACAACTAATTCGACTGGGACGATCACGTAACTTGTTTTCAACTGGGAGGAAGTCACATGACCCTCAAGACTGCCAAGAAAGTTCTCGTTTCCGCCGCGCTGGGCGTGGCGGCTGTCGGCCTGATGGCCGGTTCCGCGGCCGCGGAATGGAAACCCAAGGGGCCGATCAGTCTGATGATCGGTTTTGCCGCCGGCGGCGGCACCGATACGCAGGCCCGGCTGATCGCGGCTGAACTCGAAAAGCGCAAGGGCTGGAAAGTCATTCCGTCCAACGTGGCGGGCCGCGGCGGCGCCCTTATGGCGCGCAAGCTCAAGGGTATGCCCAATGACGGCACCGCCATCGGCATGGCGGTAACCGAGTCCTTTGGCTACAACATGCTCGCCTCGAAAAATCCGGGCTATACCGCGAACGACTTCACCTACATCACCACCACCACCGGCTCGCAGATGGGGTTGGTCGTGAAGGCCTCCAAGGGCTGGAAGACGTGGGATGATTTCCTCAAGGCGGCGCGGGCCCGCACCCTCAAATTCGGCGGTATGAGCCAGAAGCACGCCGACCTGAACTATCTCCTGGAGCAAAAGTACGGCGTGAAATTCAACACCGTGGTGTTGCGGGGCGGCCGGGCGGTTATGAACGCCCTCAATGCCGGTGACATCGATATCGGCTACGGTGCGGGCATCCAGGCCAAGGCCGTCAAGTCCGGCGATATGATCAATCTGGTCTCCGGCGTCGGCAAACGAATCCCGTATTCGCCCAACGCCCCAACCCTGATCGAGCTCGGCCTCCCCTATGATATCGGCGCCAAATTCATCGTCGTGGGTCCAAAGGGAATGTCCGCTGACGCGCGAAATACTCTTGCCGCCGCCTTTGCGGAGGTCATTTCGGACAAGAACAGCGAAGTGTTCAAGTTCGTCACCGCACGCTACACCGGCCCGGATCTGATTTCCGGCAAGGCTTTGGACGACTTTATCCAGAACGGGATCAAAGAAGCCAAAACGTTGATGAGCGTGACCAACTAGGTTGAGACGAGGGCGGAGCCTCGCTCCGCCCACTCAATCAGGGGACGGTATGCGGCAGGACCGTTGGACGCTCGGACTCGCGCTGGTGCTGACCATCGCGGCAATCCTGACTCTCGCGGTCTGGATACCCAACGATATCGAGACCGGCCTGATCGAACGTTTTCGCCGTGAAATCATGATCGGAGACGCGCTGGCGCCCACGGGCGCGGCGGCCGGAATCCTGATCGCGGCGCTCGCTTTGGGCATCACCTCCTGGTTCCGTCCGGCGCCCTACGAAGACACGCCTGATCGCCAAAGCGCGGCATTTCTGATTCGCATGGCGGTGGTCTTGGTCCTCGGGCTTGTGTTGATGGTGTTCACCGGCCCCATCGTCGTCGAAGCGGTCAATTCCCTGGGCAACGAGATCGGCACCTACCGCCAGCTCCGGGACACCGTTCCCTACAAGTATCTGGGCTTCGCCGCCGGCGGGTTCGTTCTGGTCTTTGGGGCCATTCGGGTTGTCGAAAACCGTTTTTCCATGGGCGGGGCCTGGGTCGCGATTGGCGCGGTGCTTGTACTGGGCTTCATCTACGA